>NZ_JBHUEN010000006.1:272300-305229 GCF_042680785.1 Paracoccus pacificus | reverse complement strand
ATCGCAGATGCCAGCTTGAATCATGCTCAAAGACTGATGTGAATCCCTTTTGTCAACACAACCTAATAGCGGTTATCTCGACCCATCGCTGTCCTTCAAGCCGTCCATCTATGACATAGATATCGTCTGCTTCGCCCATGGCACGCTGATCCTGACGGACCGCGGCGCGGTCCCGGTCCAGGCACTGCGCGAGGGCGATCTGGTCGCAACGCGCGACCACGGGATGCAGCCAATCCGCTGGATCGGTTCACAGCGGCTTTCGGCGGATACGCTCATCGCGAACGAGCGGCTGCTGCCGATCCGGATCCGGCAGGGCGCCCTTGGGGCGGAGGTGCCGTCGCAAGACCTGCTCGTCTCGCCGCAGCACCGGATTCTGGTGCGCTCGCATATCGCGCGGCGGATGTTTGGAACCGACGAGGTTCTGGTGGCTGCCAAGCTGCTTTGCGCGCTTGATGGGATCGAGATCGCCGCGGGTGTCGGCGAAGTCGAATATTTCCACCTGCTCTTCGACCGGCACGAGGTCATCATTGCGAATGATGCCGAGGCGGAGTCGCTTTATACCGGCCCCGAGGCGCTGAAATCCGTAGGCCCGGCCGGCCGTGAGGAAATTCTGACCATCTTCCCCGAACTGATGGACGGCACCTTCACACCCGCGCGCCCGCTGGTTGCGGGACGCAAGGGGCGTCATCTGACGGCGCGGCATCTGCAGAACAGCCGGTCGGTTCAGGCCGCCATCTGAGAAGCATCGGATGAAAAGGGCGGGAATTTCCCCGCCCTTTTCGTTTCGCCGCAGTAGGTGGTCGCATTTGCTTCGATCGTAATGACGACCGCAGCTGTGTGATCTCTCGGATGCGGCGTTCGCCGCTTGTGCCGTATCGACCGCGGCCATTCTCGTTCTGAACGGCAGCATCTGTCAGATCGGTTTTCAGCGATACAACTACGTCGCTATCTTGGGGCGCCGAAAGTAAGGATTCGTTGTGCACGCAGATCAGCGGTCGTTGCATTGATTATAGCTTTATGCGCCGCCGGAACATCAGAGACGAATCGAAAATCTGTGTTCAAGAATGTTGTCATGGAAATGTTCCTCTCGCGAAAAAATTACCGAGATCGTTATCCGGAATACGTGACCCGATCACAGCAAGTTTTCTGAATCTCTTGGGATAATATCCACTTCTGATATCCCTGATCGGCGTGTTAACAAATATAATCCCGTACAATGACGAATACTGAGAAATATCCCCCACAGAGGTCATTGTGGGTGACACCACCCTCAGAGTAAATACGTCCTTTGGAATGGTGATCTGGTCCAGTCGAGAGGGACCATCTGCGTATATATTGATACACTTCCCAAAAGGAGAGGGATTGTCTTTGATTCTGAGTCCTTCTAAGTCGGTGTAGTTTTCACCCTCTCCCGTCAATATACTATAATCCGCACGATAATTTTGTGAAAAATATATCGATTTCGTTTTATAATAATAAGCGGCGCTATATGACACAATCCCGTTCTTTTGAACTTGCAGAGAAGATCGCCGTGCGTCGGCCAACGCATCAACCGACGTGCATGGGATCGCCCGGACTGACACCTCCCCCTGATTCGGCGGGCTGGCCGCATCGTTCTGGCTGGATTGACTCTCTGTGCATGACGGAATCAGGCAGAGAATCTGCCAATGCGATATATCTTGAAAACATGTCCATTCGGATCGCCATCATTGATCGGTCCCGGTCATGCGAGCAACCCGGCATCGCTTATGGCGGTATCGTCAAGCCTTTCGTTGACGCTGACAGCTTGAGCGTGTGTAAACGGGACTACCGCACGGGCAATGATCAGGCCAGCGCCGCAGGTTCGATAAGCTGATGGTACAACACGCCTGTTTCTTCGGCAGTTTCGATGTCCGCATGGCCCGCTGGATCAGCCGGCAGCGTGCAGAGCGCAATAGCTGCCCGAACCACCCAGAGGACGGTCGGAACAGCGATCTCGTCGTGCCGATCAGTTTCCCGATGACCGCAGGCCAGATCGGCAACTATACCGGCGCGGTCGCCCGCTTTGGCAACTTGCCAAAGGCACAGTGGCGGCTGCCCGCGGCATTGCATATGGGTGTCGGCTGCATCGTCGCCTCAAGATGCCGGAAACCGCGACTGTCGAACCAACGCCCGTTGATCCATGTAACAGGAACACCGATGACCGCGATCCTGACGCAAATGGACAAGAATCTGTCCCAAATGGCCAGCTTGGGTGTCACCTGTCACTTTGAATGTCATGCGACATGGGTAAGTAACTCAGGATAGTTTTCAAATCATTGTTTTAAAATAACTTTATTTTCCTTCCACATCGCCATCTAACTCAAACGACAGACGAATCTATCTCACAGCCTTCACGAAGCGGGTCCCGGTGCACGCTCGGGCGCAGAACAGCGGCTGTTTATCCTAGGTGTTTGATCCCACCGTTCGGTGGCGCGATCCTTTCGGCGGAATGGAAGGATGCTCTATGGGACAAGTTCGTCAAGGCAGCGCCACGACCACGCACGCTGTCCGAGCATCAATACAGCGATCGCGAGCTTCGATCGCGACGCTAAGCAGAGAACTCGGGATGAATGCCAAGACGGTTGCGACGTGGCGGAAGCGCGAGACGGTCGAGGATCTGAAGACCGGACCCGATCGACCTCGCTTCCAACCCTTACTCGCGGATTCGGAAGTGACAGCTGGGTTAAGGCCTCAGCCGTCATACCTAAGTCCGATACTATCAGCGTGCGGACCGCTGTTACCTTGTGTTGCGTCGATGACGACTCGCAACAATTGTCTGGGAGGACATCTTATGGCTTGGACGAAACCGCGCATCCGCGAAATCGCCTGCGGCATGGAAATCAACATGTACGGGCCGGCCGAGGACGAGCGGCGGGAAGACACCCTGTTCTGATCAGGACGGGTGATCGTACGGATATTGGGCGCCGGGGCGGGCGGAGGCCTGCCCCAGTGGAACTGCGGCTGCCGGAACTGTCAGGACGCCCGCGCCGGCACCTTGCCCCAGATGACGCAGTCCTCGGTGGCCGTTTCGGCTGACGAAACGGCGTGGGTCGTGCTGAACGCATCGCCCGACATCCGCAGCCAACTTGGCGCCTCGCCCGCGCTCGCGCCATCGGGTCTGCGCGGCACACCGATCTCGTCGGTGATCCTCACCAACGGGGATATCGACCACATCGCCGGCCTGCTGACCCTGCGCGAGCGAACGGCGTTCGAAATTTGCGCTACCGCGGACATTCTGGACATCCTGCGCGAGAACGGCGTTTTTCGCGTGCTCGCCAATGATCTGGTCCGCTATCGCCGGATCGAGCTTGATGCTCCCTTCTCGGCGGCGGGTCTGACCTTTCGCGCCTTCGCCGTGCCCGGAAAGGTCGCCTTGTTCAAGGAAGGCGATAAGGTCGAGACGGCGGCGATGGGTGGGCAGACCATCGGCCTGGAGATTCACGACGGGGCGAAACGGCTGTTCTATGTCCCCGGCTGTGCCGCACTGCCCGACTGGCTGGTGGCGGAACTGGCGCGGGGCGATGCGGTTCTTTTCGACGGCACCGTATGGGAGGATGACGACATGCGCAGAACCGGCACCGGCGAAAAGACCGGCACCCGCATGGGCCATCTGCCGATGAGCGGCCCCGAGGGCAGTATCGTGCGGCTGGCCGGCATCCCCGGACAGAAGATCTTCATCCACATCAACAACACGAACCCGGTCTTGCAGCCCGACAGTGCCGAGCGCGCGGCGCTCATCGCCGCCGGCTGGCGGACCGCGCAGGACGGGATGGAACTGCGGCCATGAACGTGCAGCCCGAAAAAATGCAGCCTGAGGCATTCGAGGCGCGGCTGCGCCAGATCGGGGCAGAACGCTATCACGACAAGCATCCGTTCCACGACATGCTGCATTCGGGACGTTGCACGATCGATCAGGTGCGCGCCTGGGTCATCAACCGCTATTACTATCAAAGCCGCATTCCGATGAAGGACGCGGCCTTTATCTCGCGCGTGACCGATCCGGCCCTCCGACGCGAATGGCGCTCGCGGATCGAGGATCACGACGGCCGGGCGCCGGGCGAAGGCGGCATCGCCCGCTGGCTGCGGCTGGCCGAGGGCGTGGGCCTCGACCCCGAATATGTCGCATCCGAGCGCGGCATCCTGCCCGCGACCCGGTTTGCGGTGGACGCCTATGTGCATTTCGTGCGCGAACAGCCGATGCTTCCCGCCATGGCCTCGTCGCTGACCGAGCTTTTCGCCCCCGAGATTCACAAGACCCGGATCGCCGGGCTGCTGAAGCACTATGATTTCGCCAGCCCCGACACGATCGCCTATTTCGAGCATCGCCTGTCCGAGGCGCCCAAGGACGTGGCGTTCGGGCTTGCCTGGGTCATGGATCATGCTCGGACACCTGCCGATCAGGATGCGGCCGCCGCCGCGCTGATCTTCAAGACCGACGTCCTGTGGGCGCAGCTCGACGCGCTTTATTCCGCCTATGTCGCCCCAGGACGCATCCCGCCGGGCGGCTGGCAGCCGCATGAGGGGCTTCTGGCATGACCCCCGTATTGCTGCGCGGCGTCAGGATGAAACAAGACCGGGTTCGGGATATGCCGGTGCTGCTGGGCCCCGAACGCGCGCTGATGCTGGATGCGGTCGGCGCGGCGATCCTGGCGCGCGTCGATGGCGCGCGCGATCTTGACGCGATCATCGACGATCTTGCCGCCGCCTATGATGCGCCCGCCGAGGTGATCCGCGGCGATGTCGAAGCCTTTCTGGCCGATCTCGCCGAAAAACGCCTGCTGGAGATGCAGGCATGAACGTGTCACCGGCCATGTCCCCGTCCGTTTCCACGCGACCGCGGCCGGCCCCGCCTATAGCCATGCTGGCCGAACTGACCCATCGCTGCCCGCTGGCCTGCCCCTATTGTTCAAACCCCGTCGAGATGACCGCGCGCGAGGGCGAGCTGACCACCGCGGCCTGGGCCGACATCTTCGCGCAGGCGGCAGCCTTGGGTGTCCTGCAACTTCATCTGTCCGGGGGCGAGCCGGCCTCGCGCCGCGATCTGGTCGATCTCGTCCGCGCCGCGCGCGACGCCGATCTGTATGTCAACCTGATCACCTCGGGCATCGGGCTGACCGAGGCCCGGCTGCGCGAACTGGACGCGGCGGGTGTCGATCATGTGCAACTGTCGCTGCAGGGGGTGCGGGCGGGGATCGCGGACATGATCGGCGGCTACAGGGGCGGGTTCGACCGCAAGATGCGGGTCGCCCGCGCCATTACCGAAATCGGCCTGCCGCTGACGCTGAACGCGGTGATGCACCGGCACAATCTGGACGACCTGCCCGAAACCATCGCGCTGGCCCGCGATCTGGGCGCGCGCCGGATCGAGGTCGCCTGTGTCCAGTTCCAGGGCTGGGCATTGCTCAACCGTTCGGCGCTTCAGCCGACGCGCGAACAGGTCGCCGAAGCCAAGCGGGTGGTCGAACAGGCCCGCCGGGATCTGCGCGGCGTGATGGTGATCGATTTCGTTCCGCCCGATTATTACGCCGATTATCCCAAGGCCTGCATGGGCGGCTGGGGCAGCACGGGCCTGAACGTCACGCCCGACGGCACCGTCCTGCCCTGTCACGCCGCCGAGACGATACCCGGCCTGACCTTCCAGAATGCGACGCGGACGGCTTTGGCCGAAATCTGGTATGACGGCCCCGCCTTCAACGCCTTCCGCGGCACCGACTGGATGCCCGAACCCTGCCGCAGCTGCGACCGCCGCGAAGTCGATTTCGGCGGCTGCCGGTGTCAGGCGATGGCGATCCTCGGACGGGCCGATGCCACCGATCCGGTCTGCCGCAAATCGCCGGACCGCCCTGCCGTCGACGCGCTGCTATCCGAGGAACCGAGCACCGATTTCATCTATCGCCGGCTGGAACCTGTGCGAGGCCGCTAAACGCCAACCTCGCCCAGCAGCACACGCCCCTCGCCGCTTACGATCTTTGGCATTGCCGCAGATGGACAAGCTGTTCCTGCCCGAGGATATCGACAGCTTTCTGACGGCGGTCTTCGCCAATGCCGCGATGGTTGAGATCGCTCCCGCAGGAGCATGGCCGCTGCGCAACATTGCCCATAAAGCGGCACTGCCCAATGCCGCTCTTCTCCGGGCTGTGATCTCGGGCAGGCTGAAAAAGGTCTGGAAATTGTGCGGCGTCAGCGGCCTGCAGGCAGTCTATCTGGATCTGGACGAGGTGCCGGACGCTTTCGAATCGCCGCCGCTGATCGGCCTGACGCGAGACGATCTGCGAAGGCAGTTGCATATCAATTGCTCGACCGTCAGCCTGCTGCTGAAAAGCGGCATGATCGTTCGCCAACAGTTCCCCGATCCGCGAACACGCCAGCCATTGTCTTTGATTGCAGCAGAGGAACTAGATCGTTTCCTCAACCTGCATCTACCGCTCGGGCTCATGGCCTGGCAGCTTGGAATGCAGGCGAAGCATGTCGCGGCCCCGGCTGGACAGGGCCGAGGTCTGGCCAATCCTTCTGCCCGAGCGCTGCAGCACGATCTATTTGCGCGAAGAAGCCGCCCCGGTCATCGCGATCTGATCCACGAAATCGCTCAAAACGAGCCCCCTCGATCCGTTCGGCGGGGCTTTCCCGTGCGCGCGAAAACCACCCCAAAATCCGCCAAATCAGCGGTTGAGATAGATTCGTCTGTCGTTTGAGATAGATTCACTGTCGTTTGAGTTACTTACCCATGTCGCACGACAACATCTCTGATGTCAGGCGACATGCGTAAATAACTCAGGCGAATTTTCAAATCATTGTTTTAAAGTAACTTTATTTTCCTTACGACATGGCCATCTAACTCAAGCGACACACGAATCTATCTCACAGCATCCACGAAGAGGGTCCCGGCGCACGCTCGGGCGCAGAACAGCGGCTGTTTACCCTAGTTGTTTGATCCCACTGTTTGATGGCGCGATCCTTTCGGCGGAATGGAAGGATGCTTTATGGGGCAGGTTCGTCACGGCAGCGCCACGACCACGCACGCTGTCCGAGCAGCAATAATTAGGGCCAGCCCGCCATCGGTCCGAGGGCTGCCCCGAATGATCGCAAGCTTCGATCGCGGGGCTGAGCAGAGAACTCGGGATCAATGCCAAAACGGTTGCGACGTAGCGGAAGCGCGAGAGGGTCGAGAACCTGAAGACCGGACCGGGGGAAGCCCGGTCAACCGTCCTGAGCGAGACCGAGGAGGCGATGATGGTCGCGTTTCGGCGTCATACCCTCCTGCCGTTGGACGATTGCCTCTACGCCTTGCAGCCGACCATTCCGCACCTGACCCGGTCGGCGCTGCATCGGTGCCTGCAGCGGCATGACGTCTCTCGCTTGTCGGACGTGGACGGTGACAAGCCGAAACGGTGGCGGTTCAAGCGCTATCCCATCGGCTTCTTTCACATCGACATTGCCGAGGTGCAGACTGCCGAGGGCAAGCTCTATCTTTTCGTGTCCACCAAACCGGCAGAAGCTCAGTCGCCCAACTCGTTGAAAAGGCCGATAGGCGCGCTGCCTGGGAGTTCTTGCAGCACATGCTCGAGGCCGTGCCCTATCAGCTCCATACCATCTTGACCGACAACGGCATCCGGTTCGCCGAGCAGCCGAGGACCGCAACACTATCTACTCCCGGCCGATGCGCTTCGACATGATCTGCGACGCCAATGGGATCGAGCACCGCCTGACCAAGCCCAACCACCCTTGGACCAACGGCCAGGTCGAATGGATGAACCGCATGATCAAGGACGCCACGGTGACACGCTATCACTATGACAGCCACGATCAGCTGCGCACACACTTGGCGGACTTCCACGCCGCCTACAACTGCGCCCGCAGGCTCAAGACCCTGAGGGGCCTCACCCCTTACGAATGCATCTGCACGGTCCGGACTCTAGACCCAGACAGTTTCATCCTCGGTCCGATCCACCAGATGCCAGGACTGAACACCTAGGCGGACAGCGCAACATCACCTCCCCGCGACGCGAAAGCCGATATGGCCGGTCGAACTATCGGGGTCGTTCTTGGTGCGGGAATGGACGTGATAGCGGTCGCAATAGCTGACATGGCAGAGGTATGATCCGCCGCGCTGCACCCGGGCGTGGCCTTGCGCCGGGCCGGTCGGACCCGTCAGCGGCAGGCGGGTTTGGGCGGGGCGGGGGCCGAAATAATCCGCGACCCATTCCCAGACATTGCCGGTCATGTTGAACATGCCGTAGCCGTTCGGGCGGAAGGCATCGACCGGGGCGGTGCCGGGCCAGCCGTCCTCGGCGCTGTTCTGGTCCGGAAATGTGCCCTGAAAGGTGTTCATGGCATGGGCGCCGCCGGGCATCATCTCGTCGCCCCAGGGGAACTTGCGCCGGGCAAGACCGCCGCGCGCGGCGCATTCCCATTGCGCTTCGGTGGGCAGGCTCAGCCCGGCCCAAGCGCAATAGGCCAGCGCGTCATACCAGCAGACATGGACGACCGGATGATCCAGCCGGCCGGCGATGCCGGACCCCGGCCCCTCGGGCAGATGCCAGCAGGCCCCGTCGACCCGGCGCCACCACGGCAGGCCGGGCGGCGAGACCGGCCAGAGTGCGGCATCGGTGAGGAGCAGGTGGAACACATAGCTCCAGCCCTCATGCTCGGCGACGGTGCGGTAGCCGGTCGCCTCGACAAAGCGGCGGTAATCGGCGTTGGTGACGCTGACGGGCGACATCAGGAACGGCCGCAGCTTGACCCGCAGGCGCGGGCTGTCGAGATCGGCGGCGAAGGTGGATTTCCGGGCGCCCATGTCGAAGATGCCGCCGGGGATGGGTTTGAGGCGCGCCCGCAACTCGGACCGGATCGTCTCAGGCGCGGGCGGAACGGCGCGGACGCGGTCGAGAAACAGCGCATCGCGGCCGGGTTCCGGCATGGCGCCCCGGGTGGCGCCGCAGCAGGGTTTGGCTGCGGGATCGGTCGGCGCGGTGCTCATCTGCGGTCTTCGACCGGGCTGCGGCCGCCCCGATGAAGAGGGGCGATCCGAGACAGGTTTTCCCCTTTGTCGCGCGTCACGTCATTTCCTCGCTGCATCAGGTGTTTCCGATGGTGTTGGACGATGGCGGAACATCCATGCCATGGCCATCAGTTTCATAGGCGAAATGCCCCGCAGCGCGGGGCATTCCTGCGGCGGGTTAAGGCGTCTATTGCGCCGGGTCGAAATGGGTGTCGTTGTTGGAATAATACATCTGGTCGACCAGACCTTCATTCCAGACGACGCCGTTCGCCTGCTGGTACGCGTCCCAGTCCTTCATCATTTCGGCCAACTTGTCGGGGTTTGACGCGGCCAGATCCTTGGCCTCGGCCGGGTCGGTGGACAGGTCGAACAATTCCCAGTTGCCGGTGCCGAAGGGCTTGTTGCTCCAGACCAGTTTCCAGTCCCCGTCACGGACGGCGGTGCGGCCAAACAGCTCCCAGCCAACGGTATCCTCGGCGCCGCGCGCCGCGGCCTGCCCCGACAGCGCCGCAACCTGCGAGACGCCCTTGATCGGCTCGATCTGCTTGCCCTTATACTCGGTCCCCGGCTGGGGCACCTGCGCATAATCCAGAAGCGTGGGCGCGATATCCATGACGCTCATCAGGCCGGCATTCTTGCCGGGCTTCAGCCGTCCGGGCGCGGTGACGAAGGCCGGGACATGGATGCCACCTTCATAGGTGAACCCCTTGAACATGCGGAACGGGGCCGAACTGACCTGACCCCAGACCGGGCCATAGCCGACGTAAGAGTTGGCGTTGCCGATATTGTCGGTCGAATTGTCGAAATTCTCGGCCAGCCATGCCCGGTTCTCGGCCACGGTCTGTTCGGGATCGTTGCCCTCGGCGCCGTTGTCGGACATGAACACGAAGATCGTGTTGTCGTATTTGCCGCTTTCCTTCAGGTAAGCGACGATGCGACCGACGTTATAGTCGAGCCGGTCGATCATGCCGGCATAGGTTTCCATCAGCCGCGCCTCGCGCGCCTGCTGTTCGGGGGTCAGATCCGCCCATTTCGGCCATTTGGCATTGGGGACCGCCGCTTCGGCGTCCGTGGCCAGCAGCCCCAGTTCCTTCATCCGCGCGATCCGGGCGTCGCGGATGACCTCGTAACCGGCATCGTATTTGCCGCGATACTTGTCGATCGACTCGCGCGGCGCCTGCAGGGGCCAATGCGGCGCGGTATAGGCGACATAGGCCATGAAAGGCTGATCGGCGGGTTCGGACTTCATGTATTCGATGATCTTATCGGTATAGAAATCCGTCGAATAGAACTGTTCGGGCAGGGTGAAGGGTTCCATGCCGTCGAAATAGGACGCCTTCGGGTTCTTGACCCCGGCACCGCCCTGATTGAAGTGGCTGGCCGCGCCGGCCATCATCGCCAGCGATTTCTCGAACCCGCGGCTGGCCGGCAGCAGTTCGGGCTTGGCGCCCAGATGCCACTTGCCGGCCATATAGGTGTTATAGCCGGCGTCGAGCAGATATTGCGGAAACGCTACCACGCGGTCGTTCAGAAAGCCCTCATATCCCGGCCGTCCGCGCTGTTCGTCGACCAGCAGCTCGGCCATGTTGCCGAGGCCCGCGATATGGTTGTCGGTTCCCGACATCAGCATGGAACGCGTCGGCGAACAGGCGGGTGCGGCATAGAAATTGGTCAGTTGCACGCCATCGGCGATCAGCGCGTCAAGGTTGGGGGTCGCGATCTCGCCCCCGAAGGCGCCGAGATCGGAATAGCCAAGGTCGTCGACCACCATCAGTACGATATTCGGCCTGTCGGACGCCAGCGTCTGTTGCGCCACGACCGGCGAGGTGACCATCACCCCGGCAATCGCGGCGCCCATCGTTGCGCGCGTGGCTACGCTGCGCCACGTGGCGGCAGGCGGCCGATTCCTTCTGAAATCCCGTTTCGGGTCGTTCTGCATGCTATCCTCCTGTTGCATGATTTATTCGCGTGCCGGCGTCGGTCAGCGCCGGTATTTGTCGCTGACTGATCCGGCTCTTCACCCCATCATCGAAAGCAGCACGAAAGTGCCCGCGATCAGGACGCCTGAAATCGCAAGCCAGACCAGCAAATAGCCCATGATGTCACGGGCGGTGAGCCCGGCGACGCCAAGCAGCGGTAACGCCCAGAAAGGCTGGATCTGGTTCGTCCAGCCATCTCCCCACGTGAACGCCATGATGGTCTGGGCTGGATCAGCGCCCAAGGCATAGGCCGCCTTCATCATCACCGGCCCCTGAATCGCCCATTGGCCGCCACCCGAAGGGATGAACAGATTGACGAGTCCCGCCGACAGAAATGTCAGAAGCGGAAAGCTTTGCGGTGTTGCGACCGATATGATCGCGTTTGAGAGCAGTGTCACGAGGCCGGAGCCCGTCATCATCCCGGCAATTCCGGCATAAAGCGGAAACTGGACGACGATGCCATGGGTCGCGCCGATCGCCTTCTTGACCGCCTCTGTATAGGAGGCCGCGTCGTGATGGAGTAACAGGCCCAAAGCCATAAAGGACAAAATCACTATGTTGATATTGACCGAAAATCCGTTCCTGATGAACTGCTGGCCGAGATAGGTCAGGATGAACAGGCCAAGAAGCAGGGTCGGCCAGCGGCTCAGCTCGATCCGGTCGACGGGCGCGTCGGCCGGGGTGGCGCGGTGAGGTTCGGGGCCCGTGCCCGCATCCTCCAGCCGCTCGATTGGCTCGGGCTGGCGCTGGATCAGGAAAAAGACCAGAAGTGCCAGCAGCAGCATCCCGGTCAGCAAGAGGTTCCACGGCGCGTAGAGTGTCTGGCTCATCGGGACGATGCCGATGCTCTCTTCCATGAAATGGCCGGGCGTCGCGATGATCAGCGGGATCGACGAGGACGGTCCGCGCACCAACTCGCCCCCATATGCGGCGGCGACGATCAGTGGGAAATGAACGGCGACGCG
Source organism: Paracoccus pacificus (assembly GCF_042680785.1). Classification (NCBI taxonomy): domain Bacteria; kingdom Pseudomonadati; phylum Pseudomonadota; class Alphaproteobacteria; order Rhodobacterales; family Paracoccaceae; genus Paracoccus; species Paracoccus pacificus. Next base: position 293,266 of record NZ_JBHUEN010000006.1, on the reverse strand, counting down.
GCGTCCGATCTCGCGCGCGATAATTGCGCCGACCACCATGCCGAAGCCCCAGTTCAGGTAATAGCAGACAAAGCTGGTGATGATGGTGATGGCAAGGGCCTGTTTCGGCGTGCTGGCATGTCCGGCAAGCCATGACAACATCCGCTGCACCAGGGGTGCCATCGCCAGCACATAGCCGGTCAGCAGGACCAGCGAGACCTCCATGGCGAATTTGAACAGATCGGGAAAACCGGTCCCCCAGTAATCGACCATCTGAACCGGCGACTGACCGGCGACGAAGATCCCAAGCACAAAGACGATCGCCGTCAGCAAGAGCGCGAGAATGAAGGCGCTCGGCAGGTAGCGATGGATCAGCCGGGTCGAGAAATTCGTTATCGTTTCCACTGTCTTTCCCTCTGATGGGCGAGAGGTGAAATGGTCTCCCCTCGGCTTTCCGGAAGGCGCGCGCAACAACCGGCCTGTGGCGTTGGCCTGGGCCGACGCCGTGCCGCTGTGCGGCGGGATGGATCTGATAATCCGAATGGGTCGTGCAATTCTGCGATTGCGGTATGGCGCCCGTCACCGGACGCGGTTCGATCCTTCTGTCATGGGCTTTTCCCCGCGGCGCTTTTAGCTGCGGCCTTCAGGTCGAAGCCGGTCTCTTTCAGCAGTTCCAATGGCACCCCGATCAGTTTGCGCGCGGCGATGTGCTGGCCGGGGGCGTTGATGGTTTCGACCGCCTCCAGCCTGCCGTCGCGGAAGCACAGGACCATCGGAACGCCGTCCTGATCAATGACGATACGCTCATCGGCGTTGGCGCCGATGCCGGCGATCTGCAGCTTCAGATCGCCCTGATCGCTCCAGAACCACGGCACCGCGTCATAGGGCGCACGCGCGTCCGAGGTCAGGCGGCGCGAGATATGGCGCGCGTGATCGACGGCGGCCTGAACCGATTCCAGCCGGATCGGGGTGCCATCGGCGGCGGGAAAGTTCGCGCAGTCGCCGAGGGCCGAGATCGCCGGATCCGCCGTCAGCAGATCGGCGTCCACGACGACGCCGTTGGCGACCGGAAGCCCCGCATCGGCGGCCAGTTCGGCATTCGGGCAGACCCCGGCGGCCAGCAGGATCAGGTCGCCCGCGATCATCCGGCCATCGCGCAATGTGACGCCAAGCGCGCGCCCGTCCACCTGATCGACGCTGACCACCATCGCGTCCAGCAGCACCTCGGTCCCCATGTCGCGATGCGCGGCAAGGAAATGCGCCGACATCTCGGGCGACAGCGCGCGGGCCATCAGGCGCGGGCCGGCCTCGACCAGCGTGACACCCACGCCCATACCACGGGCGACGGCGGCGAATTCCAGCCCGATGAAACCGCCGCCGATGACCACGGCATGGCGGCAGCCGGACAGGCTGTCGCGCAACCGGGCGGCATCGGCCAGCGTGCGCAGCTGCAGGACGCCTTCGACCTCGAGCCCAGCAATCGCGGGACGCAGCGGCCGCGATCCGGTCGCGATCACCAGATGGTCATAGGGATGACGTTCACCGCCCTCGGTCAGGACCGCCTGCGCGCGGCGGTCGATCGTGGTCACCCGATCCGCGACGACGGAAATCGACGCGCGTTCATAAAAGCTTTCGGGCTTCAGCAGAACCCGGCTGGCATCGCCATCGGCCATATAGGCCTTGGACAGCGGTGGCCGCTGATAAGGCAGACCGGGTTCTTCGCCGATCAGGGTGACAGACCCGGCAAATCCGTCCTGCCGCAGGCTGGCCGCCATCTGGTAGCCGCCCTGACCGCTGCCGATGATGACCACGCGCTGCATGGTCAGATCTGCGCTTCGGGCAGATGGACGATCAGCCCGTCCAGCTCCGCCGACATCTTGATCTGGCAGGACAGGCGGCTGTTGGGGCGCACTTCCGAGGCCGCGCATTCCAGAAGTTCGCTTTCATCCTCGCTGCGGTGCCCGACCCGGTCGATCCAGGCCTCGTCGACATAGCAATGGCAGGTGGCGCACATCATCGAGCCGCCGCATTCGCCGACGATGCCGTCGACATCATGGGTCAGAGCCGCCTGCATGACGCTGTCGCCATTGCGGGCGTCGACCTCGGTCGGGCCGCCATCGGCGGCAACATAGGTGATCTTCATCATTCCTCCCTTCATCTGCGCGGTTTGCGCTGCGGTCTGACCGCCGGTGTGTTTGTCCTCGATATACATGCGCTTTCTCCTCCTCTTTTGCGGTGCTTTCCGGTCCCCGCCGTCTCTCCCCAAACGGCGGAAATGGTTTGCGCCTGCTCAGCCCGGGCTCGGCGGATTGCCGGCATAGGCGTCGGCGATCAACTGCCGCAGCGCCGCGCGTTCCAGCGGACGCGGGTTCCAATAGGGATTGGCCAGTGCCCGGTCGGTCGCCGCGTCGATGCCGGATTCGGGCATGCCCAGTTCCGCGAGCGCGCGTTTGGCGCCGATGCGCCCGGCCAGATCGTAAAGCGCCCTTGCCGGATCGTCGCTGCCGAAGGTGTCGCGCAGCCGCGCCATGACCTCGGGGATGGCCGGGGCGTTATAGGCCAGCGCGTGGGGCAGGATGACGGTATGCAGTTCCGAATGCGGCAGGTCGAACATGCCGCCCAGCGCGTGGCACAGCTTGTGATGCAGCGCCATGCCGACCGCACCGAGGCAGATACCGCAAAGCCAGGCGCCGTAAAGCGCATCGGCGCGGGCATCCTTGTCCCCGGGCGCCGCGACGACCACGGGCAGCGCATGATAAAGCGTCCCCAGCGCCTCGATGGCCATCAGGTCGGTGATCGGATTGCGGTTCTGCGCATAAAGCGCCTCGACTGCATGGGCCATGGCGTTGACGCCGCTGGTGCCGGTGATCGCCGGCGGCAGGCCGAGCGTCAGATCGACGTCATAGATCACCGTCTCGGGCAGGATGGCCGGGTCGGATCTGGTGACCTTCTCGCCATCGGCGGTCTCGCCCACCACCGGCGTCATCTCGGAGCCCGCATAGGTGGTGGGCACGATCAGCTGCGGCAGATCGGTCCGCAAAGCCAGAGCCTTCGCGAGCCCGGTGGTCGAGCCGCCGCCGATGGCGACGAAGCCGTCGATCCGCTGATCCCGCACGAGCTTCAACGCTGCCTCGGTCACCGAAACCGGGGTGTGCATCGTGGCGCCGGTAAAAAGATGCGCAGCGCTTTCGCCCAGCATCGCAGCGATCTCGCGGCCCTCGGCCTCCTGATGCGGGGTGGTCAGGACCATCGCGCGCCGGATGCCAAGGCGGCCAACCTCATCGGGCAGGCGCGCAATGGTGCCGGACCCGAAAACCACCCGCGCGGGCAGACCGATATAGGTGAAATCGCGCATGTTCCGTGTCTCCGTTCTGAAAGAGAGAGAGGCGAAGCCCGCTTCGCATCCCCCGTTGTCGCGGCGCGGCGCCTCAGACCCGCCAGACCACCGGCAGGTTCACCGTCGCCCGGAAGAACCAGCCATGGACCTTCGGGCTGCCTTCGGGATCGCGGGCGAGGTCCGGCAGAGTGTCGAACATCTCCTCCAGCGCGATGCGCTGAATGGCGCTGCCGAAATAGCGCCCGGCACAGGCATGGGCACCGGTGTTGAAGGCCATATGCGCCTTGGTCGGGCGCCGCAGGTCATAGTCGTCGCCATCGGGGAACTGGGCCGGGTCGCGATTGGCCGAAGCCATGGATCCGGCGATGATCTCGCCCTCGGTCAGTTTGACTCCGGCGACCTCGACCTCGCCGACGACGCGGCGGGTATAGATGCCGATCGGTGAAATCCAGCGGAAGCCCTCGTGATTGGCGACGTCGATCAGGCTGTAATCACCCCGCACCGCGTCAAGCTGTTCGGGGCGCGAGAACAGGCCCAGAAGCGTGCTGGCCGCGCCGTGACCCGGTTCCTGCATGCCGCCCAGAAGTGTCACGAACAGCGTCGGATAGATGAACTCGTTCGAGCGCGGCTTGCCGTCCAGCGTTGCGTCATGGACCCAATGCGACAGCCCGGTATTGTCGGGCTGGCTGCGCACGCGTTCCAGGATCGGATCGACGATGCCGCGGATCTCGGCCTTGATGACATCGGCATGCTGCTGCGGCTCGGGCACAAGGAAGTTGCCGTGCTCGTCCATCCCCTTGTTCACCAGCGCCGCGCCAAGGCCATAGAACCAGCGGCGCAACTGATCCGAGGGCACGTCCTTCAGCCCCAGGAAATCGCCGACCGCGCGCACGCTGACCGGTTCCAGATATTCGGTGACGATATCGCCGCGGCCCTTGTCCTTGATCCCGGCCAGCACCTTGCGGGCGATCGGGCGGACCAGATCGTCGACATAGGCCGGCACCCGGTTCTTGCGCAGATGCGGGTCGATGAAGGAGCGCAGTTCGGTATGCAGCTCGCCCTCCGAGGACAGCACGTTGCCCTGACCGAACAGGCGCATGTGGGCCGGATCGGAAGCGCCGTGGAAATGCTGGCTGTCCATCGCCACCTGCCGGACCTCGTTCCAGCGCGTGACCAGCCACATCTTCATCGAGGGCACCCAGGCGATGGGCGTGTCCTCGCGCAGCCGGGCATAGATCGGATAGGGATCGCGGCTAAGCTCCTGCTCCAGCAGCACGGGGTCGATCTGCGCCAGCCAGTCGGGCGTATAACGGGTTGCTTCGGTAACTGTCATCATCTCCTCCAAAATGACCGTGTGGCGATCCGGGGCGGCGTCAGGTCGCCGCCGCCGCGCTGACCGCTTCTTCTTCGAGATACGGATTGCCGCGACGCCAGAGCCACGGATGGATCTCGACGGTTTCGAACAGCCCGGCCTGATTGTAGGGGTCGGCATCGACGAAGCTTTGCGCCCCGGCCACGCTGTCCGCCTTCAGCACGATCAGCGATCCCCGTTCGGACCCATCGGGGGACAGAAGTGGGCCCGACTGCAGCACCCTGACCCCCGGCGCGCCGCCGTCGAGATGGCGCATATGCCGCTGTTTTGTCTCGGCACGCAGCGCCTGCAATCCGGGCCGGTCGGCGGCGATGACCGCAAGGAACATCTCAGACCGCCTGCATCAGAATTAAGGTGCTGTCCGGTTTCTGGCCCAGATCGGACAGGTCGGGGTCCTGCTGCCGAAGCGGCTGCGTTTGACCGGCTGCGCAACCGGTAACCCCAATCAACGAACACCGCGCGGTCGCGGTCACGAAAGACGACCATTGGCGGCCGAAATGCCGGTTATCCATGTTTTTCCTCCGCTTGCGACGAAAGGCGGGGATGCCGCCTATGCCGATCGACAGCCTCCTCGCCATCGTTATGGATCATTTATGACAGATCGGGCGCAATACCATCAAATGATAAAAGCGAGAAACATAATACCTAATTGGTATGTTTCGTGGCTAGGCCACCTTGTCCAAGGTAGGCCTCATGTTGGTGCGGAGGCGGCTCCGTCCCAAAAGTGCAGACGAGCGACCTGCTTGCTAAGAGGGACGCGGCGATCGAACGGCTGCTCGATCTCCTCGGAAGCGTTGGGGATGGGATTGCCGTCCTGATCGCCGACGTTGCCATGAATGACCAGCGGCACCTCGTCGCTTTCGCGCGGCAGGATCGACTCACCCCATTCACGCTTCGGCGTGTTCGGGACATAGAACGGGCACAGCACAGTGGTTTCGGTCGCTTCCTCGGGGACGCCGGCGCTGACCATATTGACCAGTGAAGAAATACCCAGATTGTCCGAGAGCAGGATCATTTCCTGACGCTTGTCGTCGCTGATCTGGCCGGTGGCGGTCAGGAATTCGATACCCTTCATCCATTCGGCTTCGGTCAGGCGCACCTCACGCACAAAAGCATGGGCGTGTTTGATCAGCGACTGCAGAATCTCGTTCATGCGCGGATCCGGTATGCCGGAATAACGGTCGAGGACGACATCTGTCATTTCGGTTTTGGTCATGTTGCGCATGAGGGGCCTCCTGAGTGCTTAATTTGAATTGTTGCCGGGCCGCGCGGGCAGCATCGCCTCGTCGACCAGCGACCAGATGAATCGACCCGCGGGATCCTGCTGTTCTTCCGCGAGATGCGAGATCAGCCCCGCCGCCCGCGATAGGACTGCGAAGCCGCGCATCAGTCTGACCGGGATACCGATGTCCCCCAGCACGGCGGCGATAGCGCCGGTCGCGTTGATGGTGATGTGGCGGTTCGCTGCGCGGTCGACCTCTGCGGCCAGCAGATTGAGCGCGCGACAGTAATCGCCTGCGACGCCCTTTTCCTTCGCCATGGCCAGCAGGGCGATGGCGCGGGGATCATCGGGCCTATGCAGGTGATGGCCGAAGCCCGGAACGTGATCCTTCCGCCGTCGATGGTCCTGCGCAATTTCGGTCGCTTCCGCTGCTGGGTCGGGTGCGGACGAGATCCGGGCCAGCAGCTCTGCGGCCTGCTCCATCGTGCCGACGAACTGGCTGCCGACGGCAAGCAGACCGGCGGCGACGCCCGACTGGATGTTTTCCGGCGAGCTCGCATAGACCATCCGCGCGGCAATGGCGCTTGGTGTCATGCCGTGTTCCATCAGCATGATCAGCACCGCTTCGACGATGGCCATCTGGCCCGCGCCCAATTGGCGCCCAAGGATCTGGCGGATGAACACATCCACGAAAGACGCGTTGCCCAGCAGATCGCCGACCAGATTCTGATCGCGGTAATAGACGGCATCGGTGGTGTAGCTGCACAATGCAGTCTGCGGCACGGTTTTCGGGCTCATGCCGAGACTCCCTGTCGGCGAAGAATTTCAGAACGCACCGCCGACTTGACGGTCTTGCCGACCGCGCTTCTCGGCAGGGCGTCGAAGATGTGGATTTCCTTCGGTGCCTTTACCGAGCCAAGCTCGCTTTTGATCGAAGCGATCAGCGCATCGGTGTCCAACGTGCCGGCGTCGCGCAGTTCGATCGCGGCATGAACCGCCTCGCCCCATTTCGCGTCCGGAATGCCGACGACCGAGCAGTCCGAGACCAGAGGATGGCGCGAAATCACCACCTCGACATCGCTCGGATAGACATTGAAGCCGCCGGTGATGATCACGTCGCGCAACCTGTCCCGCATGAACAGATAGCCCTGTTCATCCATCACTCCGGCATCGCCGGTGCGCAGCCAGCCGTCTGTCATCACCTTGGCGGTTTCCTCGGGCGCGTTGAAATAGCCGGTCATCACCAGATCGCCCCGGACAGCGATTTCGCCCTCCTCACCGACCGGCAGGCGACGGCCATCCGGGGAGAGGATTGCCATCTGGGTCATAGCCGTGGCCCGTCCGACCGAGCCCATCATTTCGCCGGTCATCATCTCGGGGGGCAGGAAGGTCACGATCTGTGGCGCTTCGGTCTGCCCGTAGGAGGTGCAGAGCACGTCGCCGAACAACGATTGCGCCTTGCGGATCTTCTCCGGCCGCATCGGTGCGCCGCCATAGACCAGATAGCGCAGTGCGTGAAGGTCGCGGGGCTGTCTCTGCTGCTCGTCCATCAATGCGAAAATCAGGGTCGGCGGAGCGAAAAGCACCGTGACGGCGTGACGCTCGGCAGTGTCGAGCAGATCCGCCGGCTTCGATTCCGCCGGAAAGACCAGCGTCCCCCCTGCAGCGAGGAAGGGCAGCATATAGGTCGACGTGCCATGGGTCAGGGGCGCTGCGACCAGATAGCGGTCCCGCGCGGTCAGTTTCAGCTCGGCCAATTGGGTGATGATATTGGTGTTCCACGCCCGTAGCGGCTGCATTACCCCCTTTGGCGTGCCGGTCGTTCCTCCGGTGAACTTGATCGCCTGTGTGCGGTCGAGCGGCACCCCGACTGGCGAAGCCGGACCCAGCTTCACCCGGTCCGGCGGCGCCGTTTCGCCGCTTTTTGATCCAAGCGCACGCGGTTGCGGCGACACCTCCGACAGGCGGGCGGCCATAGCATCGTCAAGAAAGATCGCCACAGGATCGACGAACTCAACGATCCGGCGCAGTTCTGGATCGCCATTGCGAGGATTGAGCGGCACCCAGATCTGTCCAGCGGCAAGCACAGCGAGGATCTGGATCAGGTGATCGACGCTGTTCGCCGCACCGATGCAGACGGCGGCATCTTCGCCGGCATCAAGCGCCGTCAGCCGCGCCGCTTCCTCTAGGACCTGCCGGGCCAGCTCCCGGTAGGTCAGCGCGCCATCGCTGCTGATGACGGCGATATTGTCAGGAAACCGCTCTGCCGAGCGCCAGAAATAATCGATTGGGTACATCATATATCCGGACTGTCATGAGGATTGATGGGCACCAGATTCCCGGGAATCTGAATGCCAGTTATGGAAAGCAGTTCGCGGCAGATAACCTGTGCGATCTCAAGACGACGCTCGACCGACATCCGGGACGCGATCGCGGTGACGCTGATAGATGCTACAGCCTCTCCATTCACCAGAATCGGAACCGCCACCCCGTAGACACCGTCGATGATACGGGCCGGGTTGAAGGAAAATCCGGTCCGGCGGGTATCCGTCACCATTTGCGCGACATCAGCCGCAGAGAGCTTGAATGCGTCATACAGGGACGCGTTTTGTCTGATCAGCGCCTGGCGCTCGTCCGAAGGCAGGAAGGCGAGGATGGCGAGGCTGCCCGACCCGGCGCCAAGCGGGCGCCGCGAGCCGGCCTCCAATGACAAAACGCGGATCGGAAACTCGCCCTCTCGACGCGCAAGGCAGACCGCTTCTGATCCGCTGCGCACCGAGAAAAGCACAGTGTCACGGGTTTGCTCGGCAATCCGATCCAGCACCGGCATGAATATTTCCCGGCGCGCGAACCAAGGACTGCCTTTGACCGCGAATGAGAAGATGGCGGGGCCGACTGAATACAGTTTGGTCTGCGTGTTGAAGGCCAAAAAGCCGTCTGCCACCAGCGCCTGCAGGATGCGTCGCGTGGTGGCGAGATGAAGACCGCTTTGTTCGGCGACATCGGAGAGCCGGGTTCCCGCCTCGCCACGCTCGGCGACGATCGACAGCAGGTTAATGGCACGACCGATGCTTTGGCTGCCCTCGCCGCGGCTGGTCGATGAGTTCGTTGAGGTAGAGGGCGACATGGGTTGATCTCCCTGGGTGTTGGCATTGCGACCCAATAAGCCACGTATCCGCATCCTTTGGGAATCACCGAAACTGGATTGGATGGCCTGCACATGATCGGGTTGGATCTGCTGTGCTGTCGCGGCGTTCGCAGCCGAGGTTCTCAATACGCACGAATCAGATCGCAACAATCGGTGCATCGTCATTCCTCCCATCTTTACGGGTAGGGAACAGTTCCTTTGTTGTCAATATATGGTATATATATATCATAATATGATATTAATGAAGTTTACCGACGAGATATCAATTAGTTAGTGTGGGCGCGAACCTCGTGAAGGCAGATATACGGCTGAATTGTTGGAATTGTTCCGTGCCCGGACAGGGCTCAAAAGGGGGACTCGAAGTCAGGCCATCGGCAAGTCGAAGGGCGGCTGGACGACCAAGATCCTCGCCCTGACGGATGCCTTGGGTCACCTCGTGCGCTTCGTTCTGTTGCCGGGGCACCGCTTCGACACGGTCGGTGTCGCGCCGTTGATCGACGGCATCGTCTTCGATGCGATCCTCGCTGACAAGGCCTTTGACAGCAACCGGATCATCGCCGAGATGAACGAACGCGGTGCGGCGATCTGCATTTCCCAGCGCGCGCAGCGCAAGGCGCCGTTGCCGATCGATCCCGAGCTCTACAAAAGGCGACACCTGATCGAGAACTTCTTCGGAAAACTCAAGGAGTTCAAGCGGATCGCGCTACGGGCCGAAAAGTCCGACATCGCCTTCAAGGCGATGATCTACGCTGCCGCAGCCCTCATCAACTCAAGATGAAACTCAACAGACCCTAGTGCAAAAGGCGGGTTTTCTGTTGATTTTGGGTTCTACATCGCTGGTTGCAGCGGCGGTCCGATACCGAGCGATATCGCCCGATCGTAGATCATTTCAGGATGTTCATGATAGAAAACTATCCGATCAAGCCCAGGCAAAAGGTCTTGGGGCAGGTGGTGACCGAGCGGCACTGCTATCGTTGGGCGGAACTCAGGCATAAACACGGGTTGTCCCCCGCGCGTAGCAAGCGGTATCGGCGCACCATTTGGGTCGGGGAGTCAGCCCTCGCTCGCCGGAGGTCGGGCCGGTTACGTTCGGATGCGATCAGGCCTTTTTTATATGCATATCCTCGCCCAAATGATCTGCGAGGCCATCGGTGAGGTGCTTCTTGCCGAGGAGAGTACCTTGTCGGCGAAATCTTTCGCGACTTGCTTCGCACGGCGTTCCGGCAGTTCGGATGGGCTCAACCCGTTCATCGCCGAGAACTATCTGGCCATCAACGTACGCAAGCTGCTGGAGCCAGAGCCCGGTCCTGAAATCCCCAGGAGGCCGAGATGAGGCTGGGGCTGACATTGCCGCTCCTGCCGATGGAGACTCTACCGTCTTTCGTGTCGTACATCGCGCAGAGGAACGGGTTGCGGCACGTACAGGATTTTGTTCAGGACATGGATCTGTCCTGGCGGCAAATCCTTCAACTCGATCCTGGTACGGTTCAGGACTTGGCCGAACTGACGGGCGTAGACGCCGAGGCGCTTGCGGCAGACAGCTTCGCACCGGTTAGTGACGGCTTCTTCCGCTTCCGTGGCCGTGACCTACCGCTGTCCTTTCTGAATCGCTCAGCGCTGAAATACTGTCCCCTTTGCGTCTCAAACGACCGCGATGTCCATGGCAGGACATGGGGACGGGCCTTGTGGCAACTCCATCCTCTGCACGTCTGTCCGGCGCATGGCGTGATGCTGGACGTATTGGCGCCGCCGGATTATCCACGCTGTCCACATGATTTTGCGGGCAGGATCGCTGATCATTGGGCTCTGATCAACGCAGTAGCTGCCCTCGATGTCGGCAGGGAAGCAACGCGTTTTGCACGCTATCTGTCTGAGCGGCTGCATGGTCATGATCCCCGCAACGGCGCCTCCTGGTTGGACGGCTTGCCCCTGGATGTGGCCGCACGGCTTTGCGAGAATGTCGGCACCCTGGTCATAGCGGGCCCCAATTCGCATCCCAAAGCACTGGATCGCAGGCGAATGATTGAGGCTGGCGCTGTGGGCTTTGCGATCAGTGTAAAGGGGCTCGATGCGCTGCGGGATGTTTATGAATCCGTCCGGCGTCGCTCGCCGAGTTCGAAGGGCGGGTTCTATGCCGACTTCGGATTCTATACCCGGTGGCTGCTGCAGCGCATGGCCCAACCGGAGCGATATCGGCAGGTTCTCGACCATTTCCGGGACTTCATGCTGGACAGCTATCCCGTGGCCCTTGGCCAGGAGATTCTGGGGCGCACCTGCACCCGGCGGAGATGGTTCACATGGGCAGAGATCGGGCGCAAATATGGCCTCAGCTCCGGGCGCGTCGCGCGGTTCCAGCGCGCCCTTGGCATCAGCGGTGATGATCTGCGACGGGTGGCACCCGCCGCCTATGATACTGAGCTGTCGATCCTTTCTCGGGGGCTTGATCGGAAGCAAGCGGCGCATCGTCTGAACTTGCATCCATCCGGCATCGACAAGCTTGTCGCGGCAGGGCTTCTGAATCATGCTCTGGTCTTGCCGCAGATGGACAAGCTGTTCCTGCCCGAGGACATCGACAGCTTTCTGACGGCGGTCTTCGCCAACGCCGCGATGGTCGAGACCTCTCCCGCAGGAGCATGGCCGCTGCGCAACATTGCCCATAAAGCGGCACTGCCCAATGCTGCTCTTCTCCGGGCTGTGATCTCTGGCAGACTGGAGAATGTCTGGCGACTACGCGCTATCAGCGGCCTGCCAGCGCTGCATCCGGATCTGGACGAGGTGCTGGACGCTTTCGAATCGCCGCCGCTGATCGGCCTGACGCGAGACGATCTGCGGAGGCAGTTGCATATCAATTGCTCAACCGTCAGCCTGCTGCTGAAAAGCAGTATGATCGCCAGCCGACAGTTCCCCCATCCGCGGACGCGCCAGCCGTTGTCCTTGATCGCAGCAGAGGATCTGGATCGTTTCCTCGACCTGCATTTACCGCTCGGCCTCATGGCCTGGCAGCTTGGAACGCAGGCAAAGCACGTCGCCGCCCGGCTGGACAGGGCAGAAGTCTGGCCAATCCTTCTGCCCGAGCGCTGCAGCAAGATTTATCTACGCGGAAAAGCGGCCCCGGTCATCGCCATCTGATCCACGGAATCGCTCAAAAACAAGCCCCGTCGATCCGTTCGGCGGGGCTTTCCCGTGCGCACGAAAACCACCCCAAAATCCGCCAAATCGGCGGTTGAGATAGATTCGTCTGTCGTTTGAGTTACTTACCCATGTCGCACGACATTGAATTCAATGGTGAGCCCAACAGGATTCGAACCTGTGACCCACTGATTAAAAGTCAGTTGCTCTACCAACTGAGCTATGGGCCCACGACAGGGCGTTTCTCTAGGGGGGGTGGCGGGCAGGGTCAAGTGGGAAAATGGCGGTACTGGCGGAATCGTCGGTCGGGGGGTATATCGGCGGCATGGAAAACACGCCGAACCCCGGCCTGCCCTTCATGAAAATGCACGGGCTTGGCAATGATTTTGTCGTCATCGACCTGCGCGGCGGGGGCCAGCCCCCTTCGGCCGAGCAGGTGCGCGCCATTGCCGACCGGCATTTTGGCGTGGGATTTGATCAGCTTGCGACCATTTCGGCCGATGATGGCGATGCCGATGTGCGGCTGCGGTTCTGGAACGCCGACGGCAGTGTTTCGGCGGCCTGCGGCAATGCCACGCGCTGCATCGCGCGGCTGGTGATGGACCAGACCGGTGCGGCCAAGCTGCGGCTGCGGACAGATCACGGGCTTCTGCTGGCCGAAGACGCGGGCGGCGGCCTGACCCGCGTCAACATGGGCCAGCCCGTGACCGACTGGCGCCTGATCCCGCTGGCGCAGGATGTCGATACGCTCCACCTGCCGATCGACGGCGATCCGGTCGCGACCGGCATGGGCAACCCGCACGCGACCTTTTTCGTTGGCGACGCCGAGGCCGTCGATCTGGCCACGTTCGGCCCGCGGATGGAGCATCATCCGCTCTATCCCCAGCGCACCAATGTCGAGATTGTTCAGGTGCTCGACCCCGAAACCATTCGCCTGCGGATATGGGAACGGGGAACCGGTCCGACGCTCGCCTCGGGGTCGTGTTCCTGCGCGGCGGCCGTGGCGGCGGCGCGGCGCGGCCTGACCGGGCGCAAGGTCACCGTTCACGTCCCCGGCGGCACGCTTCATATCGACTGGCGCGAGGATGGGGTCTGGATGACCGGCCCCACGGCCTATGTTTTTGACGGGGTGTGGCGGGGATGAGCGCGCCGGTATTCTCGACCCTCGGCTGCCGCCTGAACGCCTATGAGACCGAGGCGATGCGGGAAATGGCGGAATCGGCGGGGCTTTCCGGCGCGGTGATCGTCAACACCTGCGCGGTGACGGCCGAGGCGGTGCGCAAGGCCCGTCAGGAAATCCGCAGACTTTCGCGCGAGAACCCCGGCGCGCCGGTCATCGTCACAGGCTGCGCCGCGCAGACCGAGCCCGAAACCTTCGCCGCCATGCCCGAAGTCACCCGCGTCATCGGCAACCACGAAAAGATGCAGCCCGAGACGTGGACCCAGCTTCGCGCACCGGATTGGGTGGGCGAGACGGAAAAGATCCGCGTCGACGACATCATGTCGGTGCGCGAAACGGCGGGGCATCTGATCGACGGCTTCGGCCGGCATCGCGCCTATGTGCAGGTTCAGAACGGTTGCGACCACCGCTGTACCTTCTGCATCATCCCCTATGGCCGCGGCAACTCGCGGTCGGTTCCGGCCGGCGTGGTTGTCGATCAGATCAAGCGCCTGCGCGATCGCGGCTTTAACGAGGTAGTGCTGACCGGCGTCGACCTGACCTCATGGGGTGCGGATCTGCCCGGGCAGCCGCGGTTGGGAGATCTGGTGATGCGGATCCTGCGGCTGGTGCCGGACCTGCCGCGCCTGCGGATCAGCAGCATCGACAGCATCGAGGCGGATGAGAACCTGATGCTGGCCATCGCCACCGAACCGCGTCTGATGCCGCATCTGCACCTGTCCTTGCAGGCGGGGGACGACATGATCCTCAAGCGCATGAAACGCCGCCATCTGCGCGATGAAGCCATCCGCTTCTGCGAGGACGCCCGCAAGCTGCGCCCGGGCATGGTCTTTGGCGCCGACATCATCGCCGGCTTCCCGACCGAGACCGAGGCCATGTTCGACAACTCGCTGAAACTGGTCACCGATTGCGATCTGACGTTTCTGCATGTTTTCCCCTATTCGGCACGCAAGGGAACGCCCGCCGCCCGCATGCCGCAGGTGCGCGGCGAGGTCATCCGCGATCGCGCCGCCCGGCTGCGCGAGGCGGGGGATGCCGCGCTGAACCGGCATCTTGATGCGCAGCTGGGCCGCAGGCATTCGATCCTGACCGAAGGCCCGCGTCTGGGCCGGACCGAGCAGTTCGCCGAAGTCACCTTTGACCGCGACATGCCTGAAGGCTCGCTGATCGACGTCACCGTCCTGCGGCACGACGGACAAAGGCTCGCGGCATGAGCGTGATCGTCCTGCACGGCTCTCGTATGGTGAACCGGCAGGCGGCGCATGAAGAGCTGGTCAACGCCTTTGGTCTGACCGATGGTGCGCATCTGACGTTGCTGACGCTGGCCGAGGCACTGCGTGCGCTGCCTTCGGGAACGCGGGTGATCTGGCAGGGTTATGGCGCGGCCGTGGACATGCTTGGCGATTATGCCGACCGGATCGAGGCTGTCCTGACCAAGGCGGATAATCTGGATCTGGAAACCGACTGACCACCCTGTTCCCGCTGAAGGCCGCGACATGCATCCCAATCCGATCTTCCGCAAGGAAACCGCCCGTCAGAATATGCAATTCGCGCTGGATCGGGGCTTTGGCACGTTGACTTGCGCGGGGGATCCATGGCCGCTGGCCAGTCACGTGCCGTTCGTGAAAGGGCCGGGCGATAGCGTCGAGTTTCACATGGTCCGCTCCAACCCGATCTGCCGGGTGGCGCCGGCGCCAGCGCTGCTGGCGGTCACCGGGCCGGACGGCTATATCTCGCCCGATTGGTACCGGATCGCGGATCAGGTGCCGACGTGGAACTATCTCGCGGTTCATCTGCGCGGGCGGATCGAGGCCCTGCCGGTCGAGACGCTGCGCGACCATCTGGACCGGCTGTCGGCCACGTTCGAGCAGCGCCTTTTGCCGAAAAAGCCATGGTCCGCCGCCAAGATGACGCCCGAGGCGCTGGCGCGGATGATGCGGATGATCCTGCCCTTCCGGCTGGTGATCGAGGATGTTCAGGGCACGTGGAAGTTCAGCCAGAACAAGCCCGACGCGGCGCGCCTGTCGGCCGCCGATCACGTCGCCCCCGATCTGGCCGTGCTGATGCGTGCGGCAGGTGCAGGACCGGAACAATGACCCTTCTTTATACCCATGACGCCGCCGACGGCCATGTGAACCCGCCCGGACACCCCGAGCAGGTGCCGCGCCGACGCGCGGTTCTGGATGCGCTGGCCGATCTGGATCTGGACCGGCGCAGCGCCCCCTTGGCGGCGGCGTCCGAGGTTCTGCGCTGTCATCCGCAAACCTATCTTGACCGGATCGCCGCCGCGGTTCCCGCAGAAGGGTGGACCGCGCTCGACGGCGACACCACGCTTTCGCCCGGCAGTCTTGAGGCCGCCATGCGTGCGGTCGGCGGCGCATGTGCCGCGGTCGATGCGGTTCTGGACGGGCAGGACGATACCGCCTTTGTGGTCATGCGCCCGCCCGGCCATCATGCCGAAACCCAGATGGCGATGGGGTTTTGCCTGTTCGGCACGGTGGCGATCGCGGCCCGACGCGCGCTTGACCACCACGGTCTGTCACGGGTCGCCGTGCTGGATTTCGACGTCCATCACGGCAACGGCACGCAGGACCTTTTGTGGAATGAACCGCGCGCGCTTTTCGCCTCGACCCATCAGATGCCGCTGTTTCCGGGCAGCGGCGCCGCGTCGGAAACCGGCGCCCACGGCCAGATCGTCAACCGCCCGCTGCGCCCCGGCACGGGCGGTGAAGCGGCCCGCGCGGCCTGGGACGATATCCTGCGGCGGGTCGCCGCGCAGGACCCGGAACTGATCCTGATCTCGGCCGGTTTCGACGCCCATGCGGACGATCCGCTGGCCAATCTGAACTGGCGGTCGGCGGATTTCGCGGCGATCACCCGGGCCATCTGCGAAACCGCGGCCGCGTCGGGCGCACGGGTGGTGTCCAGTCTGGAAGGTGGTTATGATCTCGGCGCGCTCGGCCGCTCTGCCCGGGCGCATGTGGAAGCCCTGATGGAGTATCGCGCGTGACCGACATCGAAAACCTGTCCTTCGAGGATGCGATGAAAGAGCTGGAAAGCGTCGTCTCCCGTCTGGAACGCGGCGAGGTCAGCCTTGACGAATCCATCGCGCTTTACGAACGCGGCGCCAAATTGCGCGAGCATTGCGACAAGCGCCTGCGCGACGCCGAGGAACGGGTCAGCAAAATAACCCTGAACGCCAATGGCGAACCCGGTGGCACCACCCCGGCCGAGGGTCTTTGATGGTCTCAAAGCGCATGGAGCAGGTGCGCGCCGAGGTGCAGGGCAGGCTTGATCTGGCGATCTCGCTGATGCCCGAAGGGCGGTTGCGGGACGCGATGGCTTACGCGGTCCTTGGCGGCAAGCGGGTCAGGGCCTTTCTGGTCATGGAATCGGCCCGCCTGCACGAAGTGCCGGCCGAGGCCGCGTTGCCGGTCGCGGCGGCGGTCGAGGCGCTGCACGCCTATAGTCTGGTCCATGACGACCTGCCGGCGATGGACGATGACGAGCTGCGCCGTGGCCTGCCGACCTGTCATGTCCAATGGGACGAGGCGACCGCGATTCTGGCCGGCGACGCGCTGCAAACCCTGGCCTTCGAGCTGCTGACCGATCCGGCCATCGGCGGGGCGGAAACGCGGGTCGCGCTGGTCGCGGCACTGGCGCGCGCCGCCGGTGCGCGGGGAATGGTCTGGGGGCAGGAACAGGACATCGCCGCCGAAACCGCCGTGGCGCCCTTGACGCTGGATCAGATCACCGCCCTGCAACGGGCCAAGACCGGCGCGCTGATCGGTTTTGCGGCCGAGGCCGGCCCGTTGATGGCGGGTTCCGATCCGGCACCGCTGCGGCACTATGCGCAGGCGCTGGGGCTGGCCTTTCAGATCGCCGACGACATTCTTGACGTGACCGGGACCGAGGCCGAAACCGGCAAGCGCGTCGGCAAGGACGCGGCCGCGAACAAGGCCACCTTCGTCTCGCTGCTTGGTCTGGACGGTGCGCGGGAACGCGCCGCGGCTTTGGTGGCGCAGGCGGAAAACGCGCTTGCCCCCTATGGCGATTCAGCGGAATCCTTGCGGGAATTGGCGCGTTTCGTTATCCAGCGCGATAAATAAGGCCCAGACGTGCCAGGGGGCGCGACATGACCAATTCTTCCGCCGACCGGCCGCTGACGCCGGTACTGGATCTGATCAACCTGCCCACCGATCTGAAGGCGTTGACCGACCGGCAGTTGCGTCAGCTTGCCGATGAGTTGCGGGCCGAGACGATCTCGGCCGTGTCGCAGACCGGTGGCCATCTGGGGGCCGGTCTGGGTGTGGTCGAACTGACCGTGGCGCTGCATGCCGTGTTCGATGCGCCCCGCGACAAGATCATCTGGGATGTCGGTCATCAGTGCTATCCGCACAAGATCCTGACCGGGCGACGCGACCGCATCCGCACCTTGCGGGCCGAGGGGGGGCTTTCGGGTTTCACCAAGCGCTCGGAAAGCCCGTTCGATCCGTTCGGCGCAGGACATTCCAGCACCTCGATCAGCGCCGCCCTTGGCTTCGCGATGGCACGTGAGCTGGGCGGTGATCCGGGCGATGCCGTGGCGGTGATCGGCGATGGCGCCATGTCGGCCGGCATGGCGTTCGAGGCGCTGAACAACGCCGGCCATCTGGGCAAGCGGCTGTTCGTCATCCTGAACGACAACGAAATGTCCATCGCACCGCCGGTCGGCGCGCTTTCGACCTATCTCACCCGGCTTTACGCGGGCGGACCCTTTCAGGACCTCAAGGCCGCCGCCAAGGGCGCGGTCGGCCTGCTGCCCGAGCCGTTCCAGCAGGGCGCCAAGCGGGCCCGCGACCTGCTGAAAGGCATGGCCGTCGGCGGCACGTTGTTCGAGCAGCTCGGGTTTTCCTATATCGGCCCTGTCGACGGCCACGATCTGGACCAGCTTTTGCCGTTGCTGCGGACCGTCAAGGCCCGCGCCACCGGCCCGGTTCTGCTGCATGTCGTGACCCAGAAGGGCAAGGGCTACGCGCCGGCCGAACGCGCCGCCGACAAAGGCCATGCGACGGCGAAATTCGACGTTCTGACCGGCGCGCAGGCCAAGGCGCCGTCGAACGCCCCCAGCTATACCAGCGTATTCGCCAAAAGCCTGATTGATCAGGCCAGCCGCGACGACCGGATCGTCGCGGTGACTGCGGCGATGCCCGACGGCACCGGCCTGAACCTGTTCGCCGAGCGGTTTCCGCGCCGCTGTTTCGATGTCGGCATAGCCGAGCAGCACGCCGTCACCTTCTCGGCCGGGCTTGCGGCGGGCGGAATGCGGCCGTTCTGCGCGATCTATTCGACCTTTCTGCAACGCGGTTACGACCAGATCGTCCATGACGTCGCGATCCAGCGCCTGCCGGTGCGCTTCGCCATCGACCGGGCCGGGCTGGTCGGGGCCGACGGCGCCACCCACGCCGGATCCTATGACACCGCGTTTCTGTCGAACCTGCCCGGATTCGTGGTGATGGCGGCGGCGGATGAGGCCGATCTGGTCCATATGGTCGCCACCGCCGCCGCCCATGAAGAAGGCCCCATCGCCTTCCGCTATCCGCGTGGCGAGGGGACCGGCGTCGATCTGCCCGAACGCGGCCAACCGATCGAGATCGGCCGGGGCCGCATCATCGCCGAAGGCGCGCGCGTCGCCATCCTGTCCTTCGGCACCCGCCTGTCCGAGGTCATGGCCGCCCGCGAATCGCTGGCCGCCCGCGGCCTTGCCCCGACCGTCGCCGACGCGCGCTTCGCCAAACCGCTGGACCATGACCTGATCCTGCGCCTTGTGGCCGAACATGAGGCCATCATCACGGTCGAAGAGGGCGCGATCGGCGGCTTTGGCAGCCATGTCGCGCAGTTTCTGGCCGAGCGCGGGGTTTTCGATCGTGGCTTCCGCTTCCGCCAGATGGTGCTGCCCGATACGTTCATCGACCACGCCGCGCCGCAGGCGATGTACGCCGCCGCCGCCATGAACGCGCCCCAGATCGAGGCCCGCGTGCTTGAACTTCTGAGCGTGAGCATGGCCCGGCGCGCCTGACCGCCGCTTTTTTCGCGTATCACCCCGCGTACGTGGCGGCTCACGGACAAGTTGCCGGATTCGTGTCGGAACGCTCACGCCACCGTGGGCGTTCAAGCCGTGAAACATCCTTTGATCGTGATGTGCAACCTATTGGAAAGCCGATATGATCGACGCCATGAAAACGCTTCGCCGCCTCGCCGCGCCCGCCGCCGCCCTTGTCCTGTCCCTTGGCATGTCGCTGCCCGCGATGGCCGAGAAAATTCCGCTGAACGAGATCTCGCGCTATCTGAACAGCATCAAGACCGCCGCCGCCGATTTCACCCAGGTGAACAGCAACGGCTCGGTCCAGAAGGGCAAGCTGTACATCCACCGCCCGAACCGGGTGCGTTTTGAATACGCTGGAAAGGACAAGTCGCTGGTGCTGGCGTCGGCCGGTCAGGTGGCGGTCTTTGACGCGAAATCCGATCAGGGTCCGCAGCAATACCCGCTGTCGCAGACGCCGCTGTCGATCATCCTGGCCGAGAACGTCAACCTTGGCCGCGCCAAGATGGTGACCGGCTATACCGAGCGGAAGAACACCACCGTGGTGACCGCGCAGGACCCGGCGAACCCCCAGTATGGCAATATCCAGATGGTGTTCAGTGCCAACCCGACTACGCTGCGGCAATGGGTGATCACCGATAACGCCGGCAAAAAGACCACCGTCGTTCTGGGTGACATGCAGACCGGCGTGACGATCAAGCCCTCGGCCTTCGCCATCCCCAGTAATTTCTAGCGCGAAACGATTCGCCCCGGACGGGCCGCCACGCGATCGGCGGCCCTTTTCGGGTCAGCGGCAGGTCGCAAGCTGTGACTGATAAAGCGCCGCGCGCGCGCCGACCCGGTTCGCCACGTCCAAAAGCCACGGCTTGCCGTAATGCGACCCGTTCGCGAACCCGGTCCGCCCCTCGTGATAGGCCAAATATTGCGAGGCGGCGTCGGATTTCGACACGCCCAGCCGCGCGTAGGTGCCCTGCATGTACCACCCCATGAAGTCGGTCGCGTCGCGAATGTCGTCGCGGCGGGCGCGGCGGTTTCCGGTTTCCTTCTGGTATTCTTCCCAGGTCTGATCCAGCGCCTGCGAGTAGCCGAAGGCCGAGCTTTGGCGCCCGATCGGAATCACCCCCAGCGCGTATTGGTGCGGGGTGCGCGCATCGCCGACGAATTTCGATTCCTGATGGATCGTGGCCATCTGCACCGCGACCGGCACGCCCCATTTCCGTTCCGTCGCGCGCATGGCGGCAAGATAGCGCGGGCGCTCGGCTATCAGCGCGCAGGCGTTATCAAGGTTGCGGGGCGCGGTTGCATCGCGACTTCCGCCGCAGGAGGCGACCAACATGAGGATCGCCAACCGCAAATATTTATTCATACTGCCCCCTCACGGGATTGTTCGTCTTTTTTTTCCGTTTTACGCCATTTGGGCGAAACTGGAAATGACATTCCGGTAACCATGCGCGCCGGATCGCCGCTGGCCGTGGTAGACTCGGATGAAACATCGGCGTAAAAGCGCAAGCCATGAA
>NZ_JBHUEN010000006.1:21237-272248 GCF_042680785.1 Paracoccus pacificus | reverse complement strand
CACCCGTTCCGGGGCGTGGTGTTCGATGTCGACCCCAGCTTTGGCAATACCGAGGAGTGGTATCAGTCGATCCCCGAGGATTCGCGCCCGTCCAAGGATCAGCCCTATTACCACCTGCTGGCCGAAGCCGAGACCACCTATTACGTCGCCTATGTCTCGGAACAGAACCTTGTCGCCGACCCCTCGGGCGAGCCGGTCGAGCATCCCGAAGTGCATGACATGTTCGGTGAATTCAACGACGGCCGCTATGCGCTGCACGGGGCGCTGAACTGACGCGACGCTGAGCCGGGGGTGCACCCCTGGGAATCACGTATCCGTCAGAAGATTGTGGGGATGGCGTGGCTTGGCATTGACGGGCTTGTATGGGACAAGTCTCGTCAACCGGACTCGTAATCTCGCCATTCGAAAGGAATGAGTATGTCGCTTATCCGCAACCGTCGACAGTTTGCCGTCGGATCGTCCGTCGCCGCGCTTGTCGCAGCACTTTCCGGGCCGGCCATGGCCGAGTTGACGCCGGACCAGCTGTGGACCCGCTGGACCGAGCTTTATGCCGAACAGGGCGTCACCGTGACCGAAGGTTCGCGCAGCGATGCCTCGGGCAAGCTGGAACTGACCGAGGTGGTTTTCACCTCGAAATCGGACGAGCCCAAATTCACCATGGCCCTGCCTTCCGTCACGCTGGAACAGACCGGCGACGGCAAGGTGCGGATGACCTCGTCCGATGCGGATCTGAAGATCTCGGCCAAGAACGCCGAGGGCAAGACCGTCGAAATCGACATGGACGTGACCCAAAAGCAATCCGAGGTCCTGTTCTCGGGTTCTATCGAGGCGCTGACCTATGACGTCAAGGCGGCCGAGATCGGCGTGGTCCTGAATGATGTCAAGACCGAAGGCAAAACCGACGCCCCGCCCAAGGGGACGATGACATTCACCGATATCACCGCGACCGGGACCGTCGACAAGACCGACGGCTCCAAGATGGCGGGTGAGGGTCAGGTGGCCAGCCTTGCCGTCAACCTCGAGGTTCCGCCGAACGAAAAGGGCGATCAGGTCAAGGTGACGGGCACCATGTCCGACATCAAGGTCAAAAGCGACCAGACCACGCCTGCGGGCGTCGATGTCGAGGACATGAACGCCGCTGTATCAGCCGGGCTTACCGCTATGGTGGCGATGACCACGGGCACCGGCGATTTCGCCATCAACGCCCAGTCGAAGGATGAACAGGGAAATCCGCAGCAGGTCGATATGACTTCGGCCTTCGGCGCGCTGTCGCTGGACGGTGGTATCAGCAAGGAAGGCCTGACCTATACCGGCTCGGTCAAGGACGGGACGTTCAGCAGCACCGTTCCGGGCCTGCCGACGCCGGTTGGCTACAAGCTTGCCGAAGGCGGCGGCTCGATCAAGTTCCCGCTGCTCAAGACGGAAGGCGATTCCGCATCGCCGTTTGCAGTGACATACAAGCTGGCCGGGCTGGTGATCGACGACGGCGTCTGGGGTCTGTTTGATCCGTCCAAGAAGCTGCCGCGCGACCCCGCCAACGTCGATATCGACGTCTCGGGCACGGTGAAACTGAAAGAGGGTCTGTTCAGCCCCGCCTTCCTCGAAGAGGCGAAAAAGGCCGAAGCAGGCGGATCCGACGCGCCGGCCGCTGGCACGACGCCCGCTGACGGCACGACGCCCGCGGATGGCACGACGCCCTCCGACGGTACCACGCCCGCTGACGGCATGACCGACGATCAGGAAGGCATGCCGGCCGAAGACATGCCGGACGTTCGCACGGTGACCATCAACAAGTTCAACATCGACGCCGTCGGCGCGAAGATCGCCGCGACGGGTGAGTTGGCAGCCCCGGAAGGCGGCACGCTTGAAACCCCAATCGGCAAAATCGAAGGCCAGCTCGACGGCATCAACAAGCTGATGGATACGCTGGTCGCGATGGGTCTGATGCCGCAGGATCAGGTCGCCAGTACCCGCATGATGCTGGCCATGTTCACCAAACCCGCCGGCGATGATCAGTTGACCACCACCCTTGAGTTCAAGGAAGGCGGCCAGATCTTCGCCAATGGCCAACAACTGAAGTAATGCCGTAACATATCCCATGGGGCCGGAGGAATTTCTCCGGCCCCATTTTCATGGCGCGCGCTGGCTTACGGCCAGCACTGGTTCAAGACAGGCATTGGCCGACCCCGTCGCTGCGGGCGAAATATACTGAAAGGCCGCGAAGGATGACCTCATCGTTGGACAGGCTGCAATCCTTTACCCAAACGCTTTTGCGCAACGCCGGCGATCACGGCGCGACCGAAGCCGACGCCGTCGCGATCGAGGGTCAATCGATCAGTCTTGAGGTGCGGGACGGCCAGCTTGAGCATGCCGAACGCGCCGAAGGGATCGAGATCGGCCTGCGCGTGATCATCGGCGGCCGTCAGGCGATGGTCTCGGCGGCGGATACAAGCGTCCGCACGCTCGAAGAAATGGCCGCGCGGGCGGTGGCGATGGCCCGAGAGGCCCCGGTCGACGATTATGTCGGGCTTGCCGATCCGGATCAGCTCGCCCAGCCGCCGTTCACCGATCTGGAGCTGTGCGACATCGGCCCTGAACCCGAGCCATCCGCCTTGCAGGATCTGGCGCTTCGGCTGGATGCGGCCGCCCGGTCGGTCAAAGGCGTGACGCAGGTTCAATCCGCGGGCGCCAGCTTTGGCCGGCGGCGGATGTGGATTTCCGGAACGAACGGGCTGGAGCAAGGATTGAACCGGTCCAGCCATTCCCTGTCGGCGGTCGCCATCACCGGTGAAGGCCTGGGTATGGAACGCGACTGGGCGTCGGAATCGCGCATTTGGGCGGATGATCTTCCCCCGGCCGAGGAGGTCGGCGTGCTTGCCGGGCAGCGTACCGTCGCACGGGCCGGGGCGCGCCGCCCGCCCACCGGCGCCTTTCCGATCCTTTACGACGAACGCGTCGCGGGTGGGCTGATCTCGCATCTTCTGGCGGCGACGAACGGGGCGGCCATCGCGCGCGGGGCGAGCTGGCTGCGCAATGCCATGGGTGAGGCCGTGCTGCCGGCCGGCCTGTCCGTGACCGAGGACCCGTTGATCCCGCGCATGCCGCTGTCGCGGCATTTCGACGTAGAAGGCTTGCGAACCGGGCCGCGACAGATCGTGGCGGACGGGGTTCTGCGCACGTGGACGCTGGATCTGGCGACGGCGCGAAAGCTGGGTCTGCAAAGCACCGCCTCGGCGGTTCGCGGCACCTCCTCGCCGCCGCAGCCCGGATTTTCCAACATCGCACTGACCCAGGGCGATGCGACCCCCGAGGCGCTGATTGCGCAGATGGGGCGGGGGCTGCTGGTCACCTCGATGCTCGGGGCGTCGGTCAATGCCACCACCGGCGATTATTCCCGCGGCGCATCGGGGTTCTGGGTCGAGAATGGCCGGATCGCCTGGCCGGTCAACGAATGCACCATCGCCGGAAACCTGCGCGAGATGCTGATGCGGATCACCCCCGCCAATGATGCGCGCCGCTGGACCGGACAACGCGTGCCAAGCCTTCTGGTCGAAGGGATGACGGTTGCGGGCGCCTGAGGCAGAGGGCGCGGCCGGGGCCGATCTGGACGATCTCGCGCTGTTGACGCGGGCCGCGCGGGGTGCTGGCGAAATCGCGCTCGGATATTGGCGGAACGCGCCGAAATCCTGGGAAAAGGACGATAGCGCCGGGCCGGTGACCGAGGCCGATCTGGCCGTGAACGACTATCTTGCCGCGCTTCTTGGCGACGCCCGCCCCGCCTATGGCTGGCTGTCCGAGGAAAGCGCGGATGATGCCGCCCGGCTGGATGCGGAATCCTGCTTCATCATCGACCCCATCGACGGCACCCGCGCCTTTCTGGCCGGCGAGCCGGGCTTTTCCCATTCGCTGGCCGTGGTCCGCAATGGCAGGCCGCAGGTTGGAGTGGTCTATCTGCCCGCGCAGGATATCCTGTTCACGGCCGTGGCCGGTCAGGTGTCGATGCGCAACGGCGTGGAAATTCATGTCACCGATCCCGGGCGGCTCGACGGCGCAACGGTAATGATCTCGCGCCCCAACATGGACCCCGCGCTTTGGCGCGACCGGCGGGTTCCGCCGTTCCGGCGTGAGTTTCGGCCCTCGATCGCGTGGCGGTTGTGTCTGGTGGCCGAGGGGCGGTTTGACGCGGTGATGACGCTGATGCAGGCGTGGGAATGGGACATAGCGGCGGGCGTGCTGATCGCGGCAGAAGCCGGGGCCAAGGTCACCGATCGGCACGGACATGCGATGCGTTTCAACGGCCCCACCGCGCGTATCGACGGGATGATCGTCGCCGGCCCGGCAACCCAGGCAAATCTGCTGCATCATCTGGCGCCCGTTTAGGCCGGCGCCGTCCGCTGCTTGGTTGAAACCCGCCGCCCGGCTTTCTATCCTGCGCATCATGCCGGGGCGAAAGGCCGAAATGTCCTATCTTCATGCGATCCACGCCACACCGATGATCCGTCAGGCGGGTTTTCCGGGATGAGCAACCTGCCCCCCGAAGCCCGTGATCGGCTGGCGGAAGAGATCACCTTTCATCCGGCCACGGCCGAGGCGCGCACCTATCGCGAGGCGCTGAGCCGCTTTGCGACCGGGGTCACCGTGGTCACAGCCTGGGTCGCCGAAGGCCCGATCGGGATGACCGTCAACAGCTTTACCAGCCTGTCGCTGGACCCGGCGCTGGTCATGTGGGCCCCGGCCAAAGCATCGACCCGGCACGATGCCTTTGCCTCGGCCGATGCATGGTCGGTGCATGTCCTGACCGCCGATCAACTGTCAATGTCCCAGCGTTTCACGCGCGGCGGTCTTGGGTTTGCGGGGCTCGAGATCACCGAAAGCGAGCTTGGAACGCCGATTCTGCCCGGTGTCGCGGCGCGTTTCGACTGTGCGGCCGAGGCGGTCCATCCCGGCGGCGATCACTCGATTCTGGTGGGTCGGGTGGCGCGGGTTACAGTATCGGGTCCAGCCCATCACCTGCTGGTGTTCGCAGCGGGTCAGTTTGGGCGTTTCCAGAAGGAATAGAATTGCCCGGCCCGGCCAGCCGCGCGATCTGGTCGGCAAGCTGGCCGATCGCATTCGACTGCGCCCGCGCGATCGCGCCCGGCCCCTCGGCCCCAAGCGGTACCACGATGTTGAACTTGCGGGTCAGGTCATTGCCGCTGGTATAGCTGCTGTTGGACACGAAATACCGCCCTTCCAGCCGATACATCCCGTCCGCCCCCGCCAAAGCCTTTTCGACCCGGACCTCAAGCCGGCGGTCGGGCGGCGCGCCAAGGGGCCAGGGCTCGGCGATAACGGTCGCGCCCGAAATATCCGAGATCCGGCCGGCCAGCGTCAGCGTGAACGCCCGTTGCGGCGAATCCGCCCAAAGCTGGTCGGGAACCGACCGGACGGCGCCGTCCGGGGTCTGCCACGCGACCTCCTGCCCGGCAGCATATTCCGGAAGCGACACGTCGCGCAACTCGGCCGTGCCCAGCCGGTTGGCAAGGCGTTTGCCGCTGTCGGGCGGGTCGATCAGATAACGCCCGGTCTTTTCCGGGTTGGAGCATCCGGCCAGAATTGCGGCCATCACGGTCATCAAAATGAAGCTGCGAAACATGGTCATCGTCCCAAAATAAAGGCGCGCGGGTTTCGTTCGATCATACGGGCCAAGGATCCGAAGGATGCGGTCGCGCGGCGCAATTCACGCATCGCCCCGATGGCCTCGGCGTTGAAATTGGACCGCTCGCCATAGGCGTTCAGCACCGTCGTCGCGGTCGTCGCCACGCTGTCGATCCGCGCCAGAACCGCCGGAAGCTGCCGCGCGGCGCCCGCAACCTCATCCATCGCGGTGCGTGCCGAGGCCAGCGCGTCGTTCAGGCTGCCGGCGGCATTGCCATCGCGCAACTCGTTCAGCAGCCCCGCCGCGGCCGCCAGAGTGTCGGACAGGTTGCGCGGCAGTTGCTTGGCGTCCTCGGTCCCCAGCATGGTGCGCAGGTCGTTGACGATGCCCTCGACCTGATTGCCGATTCCGGCGAAATCAATCTGCTTGGCCTTGTTCGCCACCTCAGACATGTCGCTGACCATGGCCGGGATATTCTCGGCGGCGGCGCGCACCGACTGAACGGCGGTCGTGGTCTCATCCACCATCGTGCCGACTTTGGTCATCGCGCCCGAGGCTTTCAGCTCAGCCGCCAGCGCCTTGATTTCGGCCGCGGTTGTCTGGAACTCGGTCAGCGCCGTCTGAATGCTTGCCGGCAATGCCTTGGCCTCGGGCGTGCCGATCACGCCGCGCAGATCGGTCAGGGCGCCGTCGGCTTTTTGGCCGATCGCGGCAAGATCGACCTGCGCGGCGGCGTCGCTGACCTTCTGGATCGAATCGAGTATCGCCGGCAGTTTTTCAGCCGCCGCATTCAGTTGCGCGGTGAGGTCTTTCGCCTGTGCGAAAGTATCGGAAAGGTTCGCCGCCATCTGCTGCTGCTTCAGCTCGGCGACCATTTCGCGAATATCGGCAACCGTCGCGTTGGCGTCGTCCAGCGTCTTGCGCAGGTCCCCCGGGATCGCGCGGGTATCGGGCGAGTTCGCAATCGCCGTCACCGAATCCATCATGTTCGAGACCGATTGCAGCGTCTCACGCAGAGGCAGGCTGCCGATCTTGGACATGAGACCCTGGGCCGAGGCCGTGAAGTCGGTCAGATCGCCCGGCACGGTCGGAAAGATCGGCAACGGCTTTGCCGTCGGGTTCAGCGTCTGTGGCCGTGCATCGGGCAGCGTCACCATCTCGATCATCAGCGAGGTGCCCAGCAGGCCCGAGCTCGCCACCCGCGCGCGCAGCCCCTGATCGACCCGCGCGCTCAGGAACTCCAGCGTTTCCTCGGGCGTGGCTTTGTCCGACATGCCCAGACGCTGCGGCGATACCGCGATCGTCACCTGCTGCTGTACAAGGCGCGGGCGACCGTCCGGATAGTCGGTCACATGAACCGCAAGGTTGGTGACGCGCCCCACCGGCAGCCCTTCATATTGCACCTCGGCGCCTTTGCTAAGACCGCGGACCGAGCCGTCCAGATACAGGTTCATCGACAGGTCGTTGGTCTTGTCCGGTCCGAAAATCGAATCCTGCGCATCGGCCTTGGTCGGGCTGACGGGGAATACGTGTCCGCCCTTGATCGGCTGACCGCCACTGGTCAGATTGGCAAACTGCACGCCGCCTTGCAGCAATGAGGCGACCGAGGTCACGTCCAGCGCAACCCCTTGCGGCCCAAGCGACACGGAAAAGCCCGACGTGTCCCAAAACACCGATGAGGTGCTCAGCTGCGCATCGTTCGGACTGGCGATGAACGCATCGGCGATCACCGCCTGCCCGTCCGCCGCCAGCCGCAGATTTTCCATCCGGCCGACCTCGAGGCCGTTGTACATCACCGGCGCCCCCTCGCGCAGCCCTTCGCCGTCGGGCGAGGACAGGACGATCCAGGTGCCGGTCCCACCGGAACGGTCCAGCGGCGGCCGGTCGAGGCCGACAAAGTGATCCTGCGGCTCGCCGCTCATCGAGCTGTCCCAGAGCCCCTCGACGAACACGCCGGTCAGCACCGTATCGAGACGCGAGATCCCCTGCGCCGACACCTGCGGGCGCACGATCCAGAATTCGGCTTTTGAATCTATGTATTGCGAGACATCGGGGTCGATCCGCAGCCGCAACACGACATTGGTCAGGTCGGGCGAAAAGCTGACGCTTTCGACCTTGCCGACCGATATTTCGCGGAATTTGACCAAGGTCTCGCCGGGGGTGATGCCGGTGGCGTCGGTGAACTCGACCTCGATCAGCTCGCCCCGGCCGGCATAGATGTTCCAAGCGACGGCCAGCGTGACCGCGAGGGCCAGAATCGGCACCAGCCAGATCAGCGACACGGCGTTGCGCCGCGTCTTGCCGCTGGATGGCCGGGTTACGACCGGGGTCTGTTGGGCAAGCTCGAACCGAGTCGTGTTTTCGGCCTCTCGGTCGGGATCCGGGCGGTCGCTCATTCTGCCTTTTTTTCCTTCTTGGCTCTTAGCGGCAGGCCGCGCCAGATCAATCTTGGGTCGAAGCTTTGCGCGGATAACATGGTAAATGCAACCGAGAGTGCGAAACAAACCGCCGCCGGTCCCGGGTGGATGCTGGCCACGAAGCCCAGTTGCACCAGCGCCGATAGAATCGCCACGACAAACACGTCGATCATCGACCAGCGCCCAATGAAATCAACGACTTCGTAAAGCCTCAGACGCTTGTGCGCGTCGCGGATGGTGGCGGGATATCCGGCGACGCGGGCCAGCCAGACGATCGCCACGAATTTTGAAATCGGGATGATCACCGACGCCACGAACACGATCAGCGCGACGAACCAGCTTCCATAGTTCAAAAGCTCGAACACGCCGCCGACGATGGTCGATTCCGTGTTGCCGTTCAGCCCGGCGAAAGTATCGGTCCGCAGCATCGGAAACAGGTTCGCGGGAATGTAGAAAATGATCCCGGCCAGCAGCCACGCCCATACGAATTGCAATGATCTGCGGTCGGGCGGGTACAGGTGCGCGCCGCAACGATCGCAGATCTCCTCATCCTCGGGCCAGACCCGACCACAACTGCGACAACCGACCAGCCCGGCGCGATGGGCGGTCAGGATCGGGACGTGGTCCGGCGGGGCGAGGGGCTGAGGCTCGGGATGACGCATCATTGTCGTTCCGCGTTCAGTTCAGGCATGTCGCGGTCGATCAGCTCTTCCCCGGTTTGACCGGTCGCATCCTCGATCGCGTCCCAGACCGTTGCCGCGCTGGTGAATGTGTCGGATGTGATCACCACCAGAATCATCGCGCTGAAGGCCCAGAAGGCCGGCCCAAGGCTGACCGTCGCCAGGCCGCCGATCTTGACCAGCGCGACCGATGTGCCGATCACGAACACCTCGGCCATCGACCAGGGCTTCATGCTTTGCGACATCCGAAAGGCCACGGCGGCATGGCGCCACGGTCGCCTGCCCCGCGCCAGCGGCCAAAGCGTATAGACCACAAGTGCGGCCCGGATGACCGGCAGCCCGACGATCATCGCCAGCACCGCAAGCGTCAGCGGCAACAGAACCCCATTGGAAAACGCCATCGCCACCCCGAAAATCGAGGTCTCGTTGGAGATGCCCATGCGCCCGATCTGCAGAAACGGAAAGAATACCGCCGCGACCATCAGCACCATGGTGGTGAAGCTAAGCGCGATGATCTGGACGAACGCACCCTCTCGCGGGTTGGCAAGCAGCTTCCCGCAGCGGGCGCAATTGGCCTTTTCACCGTCCGCCAGCTCTTCCTCGACATATAATGCGTCGCAGCGCGGGCATGCGATCAGCCCGGCTCCGGTCTTCAGGTCTGGCGAGGGCGTTGCTTTCATCGCATCAGAATATCGGCCGCTGAACATCATTCCAAGACTTCGCATGCAAAGGTAAAAAACTCTTTAAGCGGCTTACGGTTTCCGTACCGGACCTGCCGATCCGAGCGCGGAAAATAGACGGCATTTTAGCCGTTAACTTGTTGTTATTCCGCGTCTGCTATCCCCTAGCGAAATGTAGAATCACCGGTTCGGGCATGGCTGGAATGGCACATAACGGCGCAAAAACGCCGATCATCATCCGGCGCGGGAACGAAGCCGAGGAGACGGCCCACCACGGCGGCGCCTGGAAGGTCGCCTATGCCGATTTCGTGACCGCCATGATGGCGTTTTTCCTGCTGATGTGGCTGCTGAACGCAACCACCGAAAAGCAGCGACAGGGTCTTGCGGATTATTTCAATCCGACCGTCGTTCAGCACCCGAACGGCCAGTCCGGCACGGATCAGTTTGCGGGCGAAACGCCGCTGTCTAATCAATCGGATATCGCGACCGGCACGGGCGGCACGCCGGATACGGGCGCGAATGTCAATGTCAGCGCGTCGATGACGCAGAAAGCTCAGGCGGATTCGTTTCAGGAACGCGCGCGCCACGTGCAGAACCAGTTGACCGGGTCTGGCGCCGAATCGATGCAGCGCATCAATCTGTTGCGGCACGTCGTCACCCGGATGACCGATGACGGTCTGGTGATCGAGCTTACCGACCTGACCGACGCCCCCTTGTTCGATCCCGACACGTCCACACCGCGCCCGGCGATGCGCGAGCTGATCGCGATCGTCCAGCGGGTCCTGTCACATGTACCGAATGACCTCGCAATTCAGGGCCATGTCCGCGGCTATCCCGAGATGATGCGGGATTCGCCGGTCTGGCCGCTTTCCGACGGCCGCGCGCATGCCGTTCGCAAACTTCTGACGGAAAAGGGTTTTCCCGAAAGGCGGATCCAGCGGGTGACGGGGTTCGCGGATCGTCGGAACCGTACGGGCAACCCCATGGATCCGGCGAATAATCGTATCGAGTTGATAATGCTTCGATAAAATTCCTCCGGGCATTAGCCGGATTTTAACTCCTGCCGGATCAGTATGCCCGGAACCAGTAGCTGAAAGGCAAATCGGAATGTCCATTTCCTCTTCTCTGAACGCAGGCGTCTCGGGCCTTGCGGCGAATGCCACGCGGTTGTCCACGATCGCTGATAATATCTCGAACTCCAGCACCTTCGGTTACAAGCGGGTGACGACGGACTTTGAAGGCATGGTGATCAATCAGGCGCGCGGCGCGGGTGTCTATTCGGCCGGCGGTGTCCGCGCCTCGACCAGCCGATTGGTCGACGAACGGGGAACGCTGATCTCGACATCTCACCCGCTCGATCTTGCCATTTCCGGCCGCGGCATGTTGCCGGTGGCGCCAAGCGTCAGCGTCGGGGACATGGGCAAGCAGCCGATGATGATGACGACGACCGGGGCTTTCCGACCCGACGCCGATGGCGTCCTGCGCACCGATTCGGGGCTGGTCTTGCTGGGCTGGCCGGCCAATGCCGACGGCACGATCCCGGTCATGCCGCGCGATACGCTGGGCGGGTTGCAACCGGTCATCATCAACGCGAACCAGACCGCCGCGGACCCGACCACAAAAATGACCCTCGGGGTCAATCTGCCGGCAACCGCGACCGATTATGGCGAGCCCGGCGACGCGATACCGACGTCGATCGAGTATTTCGGAAACCTCGGCACTTCCGAATTGCTAAGCGTGACCTTCACGCCCACCGTATCCGGCGTGGCGGGCACCGGCACCAATACCTGGACGGTCGAAATTCGCGACTCGGCCACACCGAACGACCCGGCAACCACCGCCGACGAATCGCTTATCGGCCGGTATGAGGTGGCATTCTCCGATGGCAAGACGGGCGGGGGCACCATCGTCAGCGTGACACCTGCGCCCGGCTTTCCGGCTTATGACAGCACCACCGGGGCGATTTCCCTTCCGGTGCTGGAAGGCAAGGGCTCCATCGACATCACCCTCGGTCGCCCCGGCGATCAGAACGGCATGACGCAACTGTCCGATACCTTCCAACAAACCAATATCACCAAGGACGGCTCTCCGGTCGGCAATCTGACCGCGGTTGAAGTGGATGAAAACGGATACATCCGAGCCACATATGACACCGGCTTCATCCGGACCGTCTACCAGATCCCGCTGGTCGATGTGCCGAACCCCAACGGTCTGACCTCACTGAACAATCAAACCTTCCAGGTCTCGCCGACCTCCGGTTCGTTCTTCCTGTGGGATGCCGGCGACGGTCCCACGGGTTCGGTGGTCGGCTATGCGCGCGAAGGCTCGACAACCGATGTCGCGGCCGAACTGACCAGCCTCATACAAACCCAACGCGCCTATTCGTCAAATGCCAAGGTTATCCAGACCGTCGA
Organism: Paracoccus pacificus; assembly: GCF_042680785.1. NCBI lineage: Bacteria > Pseudomonadati > Pseudomonadota > Alphaproteobacteria > Rhodobacterales > Paracoccaceae > Paracoccus > Paracoccus pacificus. The sequence goes on along the minus strand of NZ_JBHUEN010000006.1, from coordinate 260,419 downwards.
TGAGATGCTGCAGGAAACCACAAACATCAAGCGCTGATCGGGCACCGCGCCCGCATCACCGGAGGAGCATCAGTTGAGTATCGCCAACGCGCTATCGAACGCCCTATCAGGACTGACCGCCTCGGCCCGCGGCGTCGAGGTGGTATCGTCCAATCTGGCAAATGCTCTTACTCCCGGATACGGCCGGCGCGAACTGCAGCTATCGCCGCGCATATTGTCTTCAAACGGCGGGGGCGTTCGGGTCGATGGCATCCGGCGGGCTGTGACCATGTCGCTTGTCGCCGCCAACCGCTCGGCCAGCGCGGACGCCGCCGCCGCAACAGCCGCGGGGGATTTCGCCCGGAAACTGGAGGGTCTTTACGGGCTGCCCGGTGATGGCGCGTCACTCAGCGATCAGATCACCCGGTTTCAGGCCGCATTAACCTCTGCCGCGGCGCGTCCCGACAGCGATCTGCGGCTCGAATCGGTGGCCGGCTCGGCCAAATCGATTACCGAAAAGCTGAATGCGATCAGCGCGGGCATTCAATCTGCCCGGGCCGATGCCGACGGCCGTATCGGGGATACCGTCGACCAACTCAACAACGCCTTGCGCGGTGTCTCTGACCTCAACCGCCAGATCGTCGTGCGCTTGTCCAATAACGACGAGGCGGCCGCGCTCATTGACCAAAGGCAAAAGCTGATCGACGAGATCTCCACCTTCGTTCCGATTAAGGAAATTCCTCGTCAGAATGGACAAATCGCACTTTTCACCGAGTCGGGCGGCGTACTTCTCGACGGGGGTAAGCCCGCTACCTTCGCCTTTCAACGCACCCCGACGATCACTGCCGACATGACGGTCGAGTCCGGCAATCTGTCAACGCTGACGGTAAACGGGATCGAGGTGAACCCGGCTTCGAAATCCTTCTATGGAGGTGGTTTGATCGGATCGCTGTTTGCGATCCGGGATCAGAGTTCTGCCGCGGCCCAGAAACAGGTCGATGCCTATGCGGCCTCGATTTACACGCGATTCAGTAGCCCGGCGGTCGACCCGACGCTCAACGCGGGTCAGGCCGGATTGTTTACGGATAACGGCGATGCCTTTTACCCAGCGAATTCGGTGGGCCTTGCCTCGCGTCTGAAAATCAATGCAGCGGTCGATGCCGGTACGGGTGGAAGCGCCTGGCGCATTCGCGCCGGCCTTTACGCGGCTTCTCCGGGCAATGTCAGCAGCGATACCATTCTGAACAAACTGGCAGATGCGCTGACCCTCTCACAACCTGTGGGCGGCGGTCTTGTGGCAGGAACTGCGGCAACGCAGGCGAACGATCTGTCATCCCGCGCATCCACGCTGCGCGTCCAGTCCGAAGCCCGCGAAACCCGAACTGCGGCTCAGGCCTCTGCGGTGCGCAGCTCTCTGATGGCTGAAGGCGTTGATTCAGATTACGAAATGTCCCGCCTTCTTGAGCTGGAAAAAGCCTATGCCGCCAACGCCCGCGTGATTCAGGCGGCGGATGAAATGCTGCAAAACCTGATGAGGTTGTAGACATGACCGCGATCACGACGGGCGACAGGTCCCGCTCTTATCAACTTAACCTGGCGAACGCGCAGTTGAAGCGCGGTCTGGACGTCCTGACCCGAGAGGTCGCGACCGGAATAAAATCCGATATCGGCGCGCATCTTGGCGGAAACCTCATGCAGTTTGGTGCGCTGGAAAATCGGCTGACCACCATATCCGCGCAGCAATCGTCACTGGCCGAGGGTGCGCTGATCGCGCAAGCAATGCAGGCCTCTTTCACCAATATGCAGGACATCACCGTTCGGCATGCTCCGGGCCTGATCGACGTCGGAAACAGCAGCTCTCCGCAATCCGTGCAAATGGTGACCCAGGCAGCGGCGGCAGAACTGGACGTTGTGATCGGGCAATTGAACGTCGAGGTCGCCGGACGCCATGTTTTCGGCGGCACCCGAAGCGACGCCCCCCCGATCGTCGGAAAAACGGAATTTCTGTCGGCGTTGCGCTCGGTGACATCGGGGCTTGCCACGGTTGACGACGTCGTTTCGGCGATTGACGACTGGTTTGACGCGCCGGCCGGCTCCTCGGGATTTCTGGACATGGCGTTCAGGGGAGACAGCTCGTCATATCTGTCGCAACAGGTGAGTTCGACCGTGACAGTCGCGTTTCCGTTCACGGCTGCCTCGGCCAATATCAAAAACCTGCTCAAGGGGTTGGCCGTTGCATCCCTGATTTCCGATGGGAGCCTGGGGCTTGGGCATGCCGCGGAGGCGCAACTCGCGGCCGAATCCGGTCGCATGATCATGAACGCGGGGACCGGAATCATCGAGCAGCAGGGCAAGCTGGGCGCCATCGAAGAGCATATCGAAAAAGCCAGCCGCCGAAACGAGGCCGAGGAAACCAGCCTGAAGATCGCCCGGACAACCCTGATCGGAACCGACCCCTTTGAAACCGCGCAGCAACTTACCACGGTGCAGACACAGCTTGAGTCCGTCTATGCCGTTACCGCAAGATTGTCGCGCCTCAGCCTCGCGAATTATCTGAAATGAGGGCGCTTTTTTCACTTCTCGGGGCAGTTTTGGTCGCCCTTGCGCTGATCCCGCAGGTCGCCTTGTCGGCCCCGGTCCGGATCAAGGATCTGGTCAATTTTGACGGCGTGCGGGGTAATGATCTGGTCGGGTACGGACTCGTCGTCGGCCTGAATGGAACCGGAGATACCATTCGAAACGCGCCGTTTACCGAGGATCTGATGGCGGGGGTTCTGGAGCGTCTCGGCGTCAACGTGTCCGATGCCGCGTTCCGGACCAAGAACGCCGCCGCCGTTATGGTGACCGCCAGCTTGCCCGCTTTCGCCCGCGCCGGAAGCCAGATCGACGTCAATGTCGCGGCCATCGGCGACGCGAAAAGCCTTCTGGGCGGCACCTTGATCATGACGCCGCTGAATGCCGCGGACGGTGATATTTATGCCGTCGCCCAAGGGTCCATTATTGCCAGCGGCGCGGTGGCGGGCGGCGATGCGGCAGTGGTCGTGCAGGGCGTTCCCACAAGCGGCGCGATCCCAAGCGGCGGCCGTGTGGAGCGTGAAGTCGGGTTCGACTTCCAGGGGCTGACCTCGTTGCGCCTTGCCCTGCGCAGCCCGGATTTCACCACGGCCGAGCGTATTGAGCGGGCGATCAACACGGGCATCGGCAAACGCATCGCGATGATGACCGATGCGGGGACGATCAGCCTCGATCTTTCGGTTCTCGGCAATGTAAGCCCCGCGCATCTGATCGGCCGGATCGAAAACATCCCGGTCGAGCCGCAGACAAAGGCGCGTGTGGTCATCGACCATCGGACCGGCACCATCGTCATGGGGGAGGATGTAAGGGTTTCGCGGGTCGCGGTCAGTCAGGGGGGCTTGACGCTTCGGGTGAAAGAGGAGCCCGGGGTTTCTCAACCCAACCCCTTCGCGCCGGGTGAGACCGTCATCGTCCCAAGGACGCAGGCGTCGATCGAAGAGCAGGCGGGCATCGGTCTCTATCCGGTCGATGGCGGATCGTCCTTGTCGGATGTCGTGGCGGGGTTGAACGCTTTGGGGGTCAGTCCGCGCGATCTGATCGACATCCTGCGCTCGATCCATGCCGCCGGGGCGCTTCACGCCGAACTGGTGATCAACTGACAGGGGGGGCATGAAAGGCCAGCGGTTCTATATCGGGCGGCGGTTTGACCAGAGCGTCGGCCTTGATACGGGATTTCCGAATGATCCGGCCGAACTTTCACGGCGGTGTGCCGGAATAAACTGGTCCCCGCCGCGAACAGGGTTTGTTGCTTCGACCGATAATGGGGGCACGACAGATCGCATCGGACATAGTCTGGTCGATGCAGCGACTACCCGAATGTTCGCCGGGGTCGTGCCGCTCTTGGCCTGTTCCGAGAGCAGCACCGTAAGCTTATCGGCGATCGCGAACGGCGGCACCGATCAGCAACGAAGCCAGCGCCGTGTGCATATCCGCTGGTCGGCGAACCGTCCGCATTGATTAGCTTTTGTCACAACAGACGGAATAGTGGCAAACGACTGGCATTCCGGCACCACCGGCCCATTGCTCAACAAAACGGTCGCCAGCCGCAACCGCTATCGGCACCCGTGCGGTGCCGGTTTCGCGCGCTGCTATCCGACAACCAGCAAATCCACCGGAAACCGATTGGCCGGTTACAGAATCGACGAGCTCGCCCCCGGCTTTTCAACGTGACCGACCGGACGCCGCGGCAATCCGCTCAGCTTCCCTTGGTGATTGTGCTGCTGAATTCCGCGACGGTGCGTCCGTTGATGGCATCCCAGTCCCAATCTATACCGATCCCCGGGGCGTCGGGCGCAAAGGCCCGGCCGCCCTCGACCCGTAGACCGGTGTTGGTGATGTCGTCCAGTTGCGGGATATATTCGACATAGCGCCCGTTCTGCACCGCGCATACCAGACTGACGTGCAGTTCCATCAGGAAATGCGGGCAGATCGGAATGTCGAAACCCTCGGCCATATGGGCGACCTTCAGCCACGGCGTAATGCCCCCGATCCGGCCGGCGTCGACCTGAATGATGCTGCACGCGTCACGCGCGGCATATTCGGCGAATTGCCGGATCGAATAGATCGATTCGCCGACCGCCACCGGAATGGGTGAGGCCTGGGCCAGCGCGACATGGCCGGCCATGTCATCGGCGGGCAGCGGTTCTTCGATCCAAGCCAGATCGAAGGGCGCAAGGGCCTTGGCCCGGCGCAACGCCGTGTCGCGGGCAAAGCCCTGATTGGCGTCGGTCATGATTTCGTACCCGTCACCCACCGCCTCGCGCAGCGCGGCGATCCGGGCCACATCCTCGCCCGGAACCGGGCGCCCGATCTTGATCTTCGACCCGGTGAAGCCCAATGCCTGCGCCTGCAGGGCATCGTCGACAATGGCCTCCACCGGCAGATGCAGCCAGCCGCCCTCGGTCGTGTAGCAGGGCGCGGAATCGCGCGCGCCACCCGCCATGCGCCACAGGGCAAGCCCAGCCTTGCGGCACCGCAGGTCCCAAAGGGCCGTGTCGATGGCGGCGAGCGCGATCGAGGTGATGGGGCCGATGGTGGTGGCGTGGGTCATGAACTCCAGCTCGTGCCAGATGGCCTCGACCTGAGTGGCGTCGCGCCCGATCAGCCGGGGGCACAGGTGATCGGCCAAAAGCCGCATGACCGACGAGCCGCCGGTTCCGATGGTATAGGAATAGCCGGTGCCCTTCGCCCCATCGCTGTCGGTGATCGTGACCAGCGGGGTTTCCTGACTGACGAAACTCTGAATGGCGTCGCTGCGCTCGACTTTCGGGGCAAGGTCCACAATTGCCAGATCAATGCGTTCGATTCGTGCCATAGGTCTCCCCCCCCCTACGCGTTTCGCCCATTCGGGCATCTTGCGCGGCTTATCCGCCCTTCCGGCATCGGGCCACACCGAGCCCGGCCGGAAACTTCGGACATTGTTTTGACAGATCGCGCGACGCCTGACCGCCAATGAACGGTCTATTCATATATCAATTGGAGACTGGTCACTGTCAACTATTCTGTGTCTATTATCGTAGCTGTACCGTATATGAATTACCGCCTTTACGGAGAGATGATGTCGGACGAAGAACGGTATCGCGCGCCCGCCCTCGACAAGGGTCTGGATATTCTGGAGCTTCTGGCCGGGATTGATGGCGGCTTGACGCAGACCGAGATCGCGCAGGCGCTGAATCGCAGTCCGAATGAATTCTACCGCATGCTGGACCGGCTTCAGCGCCGCGGCTATGTCCGGCGCATCGACGGTGACCGCTTTGCCTTGACGCTGAAGCTGTTCGGGCTTGCCCAGATGCATACGCCGATCCGGCGGCTGGTCAGCTATGCCACGCCCCTGATGCGCGAACTTGCGGCGCGCACACGCCAGGCCAACCACCTTGCCGTATTCGATCGCGGTCGCGTGGTGGTCGTCGGCCAGCAGGAGGCGCCCGGCTATTGGGGCATCAGCCTGCGGGTCGGTTCGCATATCGACCTGTTCAACACCGGCTCGGGCCATGTGCTGCTTGCGTTCAGCACGCCCGAACAGCGCGATATGATGATCGCCGAATATCAAAGCGACTCGGGCGAGGACCCGCCCGGCGACCTTGATGAACGGTTGGCCCGGATCAGCAGCGATGGTTGTGAAGCCATGCCCTCGGCCCAGACGCTTGGCGTATTCAACCTGTCCGCCCCGGTCCTTGTCAGCAACGGCTCCGCAATCGCGGCGGTGACGATCCCCTATATCCCGCTGGTCGATACCCGCGACGCGCCCGACATGGCGGAATGCACCCGGCTGGTGGTCGAGATGTGCAGGGCATTGTCCGAAATGGCCGGCACGATCGTCAGGGCCGGATCGACCGCCGAATGATCGTATCGGGCGCGGCAGGCGGGTCTTTTCTTGACCTGCGGCGCGTGGCAATCTGCCCGGCATGACCGCGGATTTTCTGATCATCGGGGGCGGTATCGCCGGTATTTCCGCCGCTGCAAGCCTTGCGCAGCACGGCGCGGTCACGCTGTTGGAGGGCGAGCCGCAGCTTGCCTATCACGCCTCGGGCCGGTCCGCCGCGATGTATGAGCCGAATTACGGACCCGCCCCGATCAAGACGCTCAGCCACGCATCGGCGGCGGCGCTGCGTTCGCTGGGCGTACTGTCGCCGCGCGGGTTTCTTCTGGTGGCGCGCCCCGATCAAGAGACCGAGTTCAGGGCCGAGATCGCGAAACTCGATCTGATGGAAACCACCATTGCCGATGCCTGCGCATGGTTTCCGGCGCTGAATCCCGAAAAGCTCGGCTTCGCGGCCAAGGGGGAAATGGCGCTTGATATCGACACGGACATGCTGATCCAGATCTATCTGCGTCAGGCCCGCGAACAAGGTGCGCAGATCCTGACCAGTCAACCCGTCATCGGCATCGCGCGCGAGGGCGGCATATGGACGGCCGAAACCACCGGCGGCGATTTTCGCGGCAGAACACTGATCAATGCCGCCGGCGCATGGGCCGATCCGGTTGCGCGCATGGCCGAGATCGCGACACTGAACATCATACCGCATCGCCGCTCGATGGCGCGCATCCCCGCCCCCGAGGGCATGGACCCGGCGCGCTGGCCGATGCTGCACGGGATCGGCACCAACAGCGAATGGTACGCCAAACCCGACGCGGGTGCGCTGATCGTCTCGCCCTCCGAGGCCGACCCGACCGAGCCGCATGACGCATGGGCAGACGATATGATTCTGGCCGAGGGGTTGGCGCGATATGAGGCGATGACGCGCTTTCCGATAACGCGCATGCTGGCGAACTGGGCCGGATTGCGCAGTTTCGCGCCCGACGGCAGCCCGGTCTATGGCCGCGATCCCGATCAACCCGACTTCGTGTGGTATGCGGGTCAAGGGGGATATGGCTTTCAGTCCGCGCCCGGAGGTGCGGCATTTCTGGCCGATCTGTTGATCGGGCGCCCGGTCGATCCGGTGCTGGCGGCCGCGGTTTCGCCCGCCCGGTTCAGGTGATCCCAAGATAGGCGCGCAGACCCGGCGGCGGATCGGCCAAAAGCCCCTCGGTCGCGACGGGCGGCGCGGCGACCCCCTGATCGACCACGATGGTTTGGGGCGCGAACCGGCGCGCATCGTCGGGATCATGGCTGACCATCAGCACCGTCGCGCCGGTTTCCCCGGCAATCTCGGTCAACAGATCCAGCATCTCGTCCTTCAGCGCCGGTCCAAGGGCGGCGAAGGGCTCGTCCAGCAGCAGGATCGGGCGGCGGCGCAGCAGCACCCGGGCAAGCGCCACCCGGCTTTGCTGGCCGCCCGACATATTGGCCGGCAGCCGGTCGCCGAAGCCTTTCAGCCCGACGCGGGCAAGCGCCCCCTGCACCTCATCCGTCTGGTTTCGATCAAGCCGCAGGTCGGGACGCAGCCCAAGCGCCACGTTCTGAAAAGCGGTAAGATGCGGAAGCAGGTTCTGATCCTGAAACACGATCGACACCGGGCGCCGCCCCGGGGCAAGCCGCCCCAGATCCTCACCCCGCCAGATCACCCGGCCGCGATCGGGCAGAAGAAACCCCGATACCAGCGCCAGCAGCGTGGATTTCCCCGACCCCGACGGACCGATGACGGCGACCCGCGCGCCCCTGTCGACGGTCAGATCGGCCGACAGGGTAAACGCGCCCAGACTGACGTGAACCGCCTCGAACCTCAGCCCATCAGCGCCCGGCATTGACGCGCCCTCCCTGATCAAAGGCCCAGAACAGGGCGAATGAGATCACCATAAGCAGGACCGCCACCGCGGCCGCATCGGCCGAACGATAGCTGTTCATCAGTTGATACAGTTTCAGCGGCAGGGTGGCGTTGTTGTTATCGGCAAACAGCGTGATGACCCCCAGATCGCCCATCGCCAAGGCCGCCGCAAGGCCGCCCGCAAAGCCCATCGGCCGCGCCAGCCGGGGCAGCCAAAGCAGCCTCAGCGCCGCCCGGCCGCGCAGATCCAGCGATTCCGCCAGCCGCCCATAATCGGCCCTGACCTCGCGCGCGGCGGGGATAAGCGCCCGCAACGCGAATGGCAGCGCCATGATCGCGTTGATCACCACCGTCACCGGCAGCGCCATTTGTTCGGGGCGGGCGACACCGCGCAACAGCAGGTAAAGCCCCGTTCCCAGCACAAGCGGCGAGGCGACCAGCGGCAGCATGCCCGCGCCCTCCAGCGCCAGATCGCGCCAGCGCCGGCGCGGATCGGCAAGCGCCAAGGCCAGCGCAAGCCCCAGCGTCAAGGTCAGCGCCGCCGAGATCAGCGCCATCACGACCGAGCGTCCGGCCGCGATCCAGATCGGCATCGGCAACCCCGGGATGCGTGGCAGCCCAAGCGCGATGACCGAGACCATCGGCAGGATCAGAAACCCGGCGGCCAGGCCGATCGCCAGCGCATCCGCCATGACATAGCCGCCCCCCGGACCCGCCACCCTGCGGCGCGCGTCAAGCCCGGCACCGAACGCCGCCGGTACCGTGATCCGCGCGGTCAGGGCCAGCGCGGCCAGACACAGCGCCACCTGCACCAACCCCAGTGTCGCCGCCCGGCCCAGATCGAAATCAAAGCGGAACGCCTGATATATCGCCAGCTCGATGGTCGTGGCCCTTGGCCCTCCGCCAAGGGCAAGCGCCACGGTGAAGGAAGTCAGGCAGACCAGAAAAACCGCCAGCCAGACCCCGGGAAGCACGGCGCGCAGCATCGGCCATTCGAGATGCCGCGCGACGTCACCGGGAGCAAATCCAAGACTTTCGGCCAGCCGGAACCGTTCCGAAGGGATCGCCAGCCAGCCCTGAAGGATCAGCCGCACCGACAGCGGCAGGTTGAAAAACACATGCGCCAGAATGACCCCTTGCCAGCCATAGATCGACAATTCGGGCAGACCCAGCGCACGCAATGCCTCATTGGCAAGTCCGCTGCGGCCAAAGATCGCGATCAGCCCCATGATGGCGACGATCACCGGCAGGATGAAGGGCGCGCCCAGAAGGGTGACCAGAACCCCGCGCCCGGGAAAACTGCGCCGCGCAAGGGCCCGCGCCACCGGCACCGCCAGCAGGGCGGAAAGTGTCGCGGACAATGCCGCCTGCCAGATCGTGAACCAGACCGCGCGCCAGTCCCATACCCCGAGGCCCGACAAGCCGCCGGCCGCCGCGGCCACCGCCGCAAGCGTCCCAAGCACCAGCGCCGCCAGCAAAGCGGCGACGCAGATGCCCGGCCAGCGGTTGGGCGCCCCTAGCGCGACAAGGCCTGAAGCCATTCTTCCAGTGCTGGTTTACGCAGCGCCTCGGCCTCTTCCTCGGTATAGAACAGGGTTTTCTCGGGTCGCGGCAGGTCCTGAAAAACCTTCGGCAACTGATCGGCGGGCAGTTTGGCGGGATAGGACCAGTTCGCTTCGGCGATCATGCCCTGAAAATCGGGCGAAAGGATGTAATCCATGAATTTCTGGGCCAGTTCGGGCTGATCGGTGCCTTTGATCTGCCCGGCAAGCTCGGTCATGAAATAATGCCCCTCGGGGAAGATCGCCGCATGTTTGGTCAGATCGTTGTCAGCCATGATGTGATAGGCGGGCGAGGTGGTGAAGGACAGGACCATGTCGGCCTCGCCATCCGTGAACATTCCATAGGCTTCGGACCAGCCCTTGGTCACGGTCAGAATTTTGGGGGCCAGCTTTTGCCAGGCTTCGGCCGATTTGTCGCCGTAAACCGCCTTGACCCACAGCAAAAGCGCCAACCCCGAAATCGAGGATCGCGGATCCTGAATGACGATCTTCAGATCGTCTGGCGCGTCCAGCAACTCCTGAAACGATTTCGGCGGGTTCTTCAGCCGGGTCTCGTCATAGACAAAGGCCGTCTCGCTCCAGTTGAAGGGCAGGAAAAGGTCGTCCGTCCACGCGATCGGCATGGTCAGCCCGCTGGTGTCCTGCCCGTGCGGCGCGAACAGGCCCGAGGCGCGGGCGCGCGCCGTCACATCCGTATTCAACCCGATCACCGCGTCGGCGCGGGTCTTGTCACCCTCCATCAGCAGGCGGGGCAGAACCTCGCCCACCAGCTCGAATTTCAGATCGCAGGCGCAGGTCTTTTCAAAACCTTCCTCGATCTTGGGGCCCGGACCCCATTCCGACCCGAAATATTCGGGGGCGTATACGGTCAGCACGGGTTTGTCCTGCGCCATCGCGGGCAGCGACAACATGGCGGTCAGGGCAGCGGTTGCAATCAGGCGCTTCACGGCATCCTCCTGTACTTTTCGGGTTTCGGAAAGAAGAGGTTGCCAGACCTTCCCTCCGCCGGTGCAAGCCGGATCAGGTTCTGCGGGTTCGCGCGAACGCATCTCAGCCCGACCGGGCACCCCGAGGTCCGGCAAGGATAATCGCCGCCGCACCAGATGCAAGCCCCACGCCACCGCCGGCGGGCGTCCGCGCGGCGATCAGATGCTTGGCGGCTTCACACCGCCCGTTCCGGGGGGTATTGCAGGCAAAAAGGGGTCGCAGATGAGCTTTAATACCTTCGGTCACATGTTCCGTGTCACCACATGGGGCGAAAGCCACGGCCCGGCTTTGGGGGCGACGGTCGACGGCTGCCCGCCCGGCGTGCCCCTGACCGAGGATTATATCCAGCAGTTCATGGAAAAGCGCCGTCCCGGCCAGTCCAAGATGACCACCCAAAGGCAAGAGCCGGATCGGGTGCGCATCCTGTCCGGCGTGTTCGAAGGCGTCACCACCGGCACGCCGATCCAGTTGATGATCGAGAACACCGACCAGCGATCCAAGGATTACTCGGACATCGCCAAATCCTTCCGGCCCGGCCATGCCGATATTACCTATCATCTGAAATACGGCATCCGCGATTACCGTGGCGGCGGTCGTTCCAGCGCGCGCGAAACCGTCGCCCGTGTGGCCGCCGGCGCCGTCGCCCGCGCGGTTCTGGCGCAGCTTGTGCCCGACCTGCGGATCAGCGCCTATATGGTGCAGATGGGCGAAAAGCACATCGACCGCAGCCGCATTGATCTGGATCAGATCGACCAGAATCCGTTTTTCGTGCCCGACGCGGGCGTCGTGGACGAATGGACCCGCTACCTGAACCATATCCGGGCCGACCTGAACTCATCGGTCGGCGCGATGGTCGAGCTTGTCGCGACGGGCGTTCCGCCCGGGCTGGGCGCGCCGATCTATGCCAAGCTTGATACCGATCTTTGCGCGGCGATGATGTCGATAAACGCGGTGAAGGGCGTCGAAATCGGCGAGGGGATGGCTGCAGCCGGCCTGACCGGAACCCAGAACGCCGATGAAATCCGCATGGGTAACGATGGCGCGCCGCTTTATCTGTCGAACCATGCGGGCGGCATCCTTGGCGGTATTTCCTCGGGGCAGGACATCGTCCTGCGGTTCTCGGTCAAGCCCACCTCGTCGATTCTGACCCCGCGCCGGTCGATCGACACCGACGGCCGGGAAATCGAGGTGCTGACCAAGGGGCGCCATGATCCCTGTGTCGGAATCCGCGCCGTGCCCGTAGCCGAAGCGATGGCGGCCTGCGTTCTTGCCGATCACCTTCTGCTTGATCGCGGGCAAACCGGCGGCAAGCGCGGAACAATCGGCTGACCCCAAAGTTTCGTGATGGGCACAGACCTGTCCCCGGGTGGCTTTCTGTGCAAGACCCGATGGCACGCAACGATCGAATACGGCACTGACGAACAGGACGACCAACTTATGACCGCAGCAGGGTCGATTTTCGCCTCCCGCAACGACAGGATGGGGGGCCGGCTGGGCGCGATACTGAATGCCAAGCGTATCGCCGATGACTATGGCATCAGATTCCGCTTTGCGTGGTCGGACCATGACAACGTCAGCCCCGAGCTTCGTCACCCCGAAACGCTGTTCTCGGCCGGGTTCCTTGAGCAGTACCGCGAGTTCGAGCGGGGTTACGGCGATATTCAGCAGAACACGGTTCTGGTGGACAACATGTCGGGAACCATCGACCGCGACGGCTTTTTGCAGATGGTCGCCTCGGGGACCGACCTGCGTTCCAACGAATCCATGCGCGCTGTCGCGCTGCCCTGGGAAACCTGGCATGAGATCGGCGCCCGCGTCGCCGCCACGCTCGACACGGTGGAATTCGTCCCCGAGGTGACCGAAGCCATGGCCCGGATCCGTGACCGGCTGGGCAATGCGGAACTGGTCGCCTATCACCTGCGGCGCGGCGACATCATCAACCCCAATTCGCGCGCCTCGAACGTGCTGTGGCCCAGCAAATACGTGCCGCGGGTGTTTTATGAAGAACATATCGCGCGGATGTTGCGGGAAACCTCGGCCCGGATCGTCATTTTCTCGGATTCGGATCATGAGGTGCGGGCATTCTCGCGGCTGTCGGACCGGGTCATACCGGCCTCGGATCTGGTCGTGGACAGCGGGCTGACCGAATTGCAGCGCGATTTCCTGCAAATGTATGCGATGTCCCGCTGCTCGCAGATCATCGCCCCCGGCGCCAGCGCCTTTTCGTCGGTCGCGGCCATCCTTGGAAACAGCCGGGTGGTCGATATCACCACCGACCTTACCGATGCCGAGCGTGAAAGCGCCCTTAACCGTCTGACCACGCGGCTGCGCGAAACCCCCGACGATTTTTCAAGCAGCGCGGATCTGGGGCAGAACTTCCCCGAACTTATCGCCTTTCACGAACGCCAGGGCACGCCCGAGGTGGCGCGCGACATACTGCGCCAGCATTTGGACGACGGCTTTGCGCTGCCCTATATCTACGACCTTCTGGCCGAGGAATATTTCAAGGCGAACGACGCCGATGCGGCGATCGGCATCGTCGATCTGTTGCGCGGGCGGCCGATACTGGCGGACCTCGCCAATTCTCCGGCCTATGTCTGGGCCGGGTTCGCAGCACTTGCCGCAAACCGGCCGCAGGTCGCGGCGCGTCTGGCCCATGTCGGGCACTGGTTGCAGCCGATCCTGCCCTTGTCCCGGATCCTGATCAGCGAGCTTGAGGCGGCCGGCCACATTTCCGGCAACAACCACTATCCGGTGGCGCCGGAATTCGTGACCTACCGTCCGGCGGTGATCGCGCGTTTCAATCAGATCTCGACAAGGCTCCATCCCCAGCCCGACGGCGCGGACAACAGCCAGCCGCAGTTGAATTTCATCCCCTTCGAGATCGAAGTCCGCGATTGGGCGCGGCTGCAAAGCACCCGCCTGCCCGCGCAGTTCAATAACATCGCCAATCTCAAGAAGATCATCGGCTTCTTTCATTCGGCCTTTCGCCGGACGCTGGACCAGCCGCAGACCCGCTCGTTTCTGGGTCAGCTCCATATTCAGGCCGAGGAACCCGATGTGGGGATTCCGATGATCGAATCGGCGCTGGTCGACGCGCCCGAGGATCCCTTTGTTCAGATACGCTTCGCGCGGCTCGAGATGCAGCGCGACAATCCGCCCAAGGCGCTTGCCGCATATGAAAAGGCGGCCGATCTGTCGGGATCGCAGATCTGCTTCCGCGCCGAGTTCGGTCTTGAGCTGCTGAAGCAGGAGGAAAAGCAGAAGGCGGCCGAGATCTTCACGGAACTGGCCGGAATCAAGCATCACATGGTCGAGCTGCACATCCTGACCGCCGATGTGCTGCGCCGGCGCGTGGCCACGCGCGAGCTTGCCTTGTCGGTGGCGGCCTATGCGGATGCGCTGGTGCCGGGGGGGCTGCGCACCTCGCAGGTGTATCGCAAGGTGCTGGAACAGCTCGACCGCCAGTATGAGGCCGATTATATCCGCGACCGCTTCCTGTTGTGGCAACGGACGCCGGGCCGGTTCACCTCGCGGATCAACGTCTGACCGATCGGCGCGCGCCCCCCCGCATGGACCCGCGCCCGGCTAGCCGCGAAACTCCGCGATCACGTCGATGGCCTCGGTGATGTCGTAATGATGGTTGCCGATGAAAAAGCCGTTGCGGTCGATATCCTCGGCATTCGTCATCTGCCCGTGCAGGCTGTGATCCATCAGATCCAGAACCGGGTTCTTGGTGAAATTGCCGCTGACGATCGGCCGCGTCTCGAAACCCAATTCACCAAGACGGATCAGCGCATTCTTGCGGGTCATGCCGGAATCGGGCCGCATGATCAGGGCAAAGCCGAACCAGCTTGACTGGCCGATTTCCTGCTGGATACGGAACAGCGGATGGTTCGCCATGGTCTCGGTCCAATATGCGCCGTTGGCCTGCCGCCCACGGACCAGATCGGGCAGTTTCTTCAACTGTTCCGAGCCGAGCGCGCCGGACATTTCCAGCGGCCGCAGATTATAGCCGGGCAACACAAAGCGGAAACTCTCCTCGAACGGATCATCGCTTTTCTCGCCGGTCAGCTTGTTGAATTTCGGCAGGTTGCGGGTCCAGCCATGCGCCCGCAGCGCCAGCAGGATGTGATAAAGCTCCTCGTCATCGGTGACGATCAGCCCGCCTTCCATCGTCGAGATATGATGCGAGAAAAAGCTGGAATAGGTGCCCATCACACCGAACGTGCCCGCCTGCCGGCCGTCATAGGTGGCGCCCATGGATTCGCAATTATCTTCGATAAGCACGATGTCGCGGTCGCCGATGATCGCCTTGATGCGGTCGAAATCGTTCGGGTTGCCAAGCAGGTTCACGACCATGATCGCCCGGGTCTTGTCGGTTATCGCGGTCGCAAGCGCATCGAGATCATAGTTCAGCGTATGGGCGTCGATATCGACGAATTTCATGTGCAGACCATATTGGTGCAGCGGATAGAAGGTGGTCGACCATGACACCGCCGGCACGATCACCTCGGCCCCCGGTTCCAGCCGCAAGGCCGGGTTTCGGGTAAAGCGCAGCGCCGCCACCATGGCGAGGTTGGCCGAGGACCCCGAATTGACCATCACCGCATACCGGCTGCCGGCATAATCGGCAAAGGCCTTTTCGAACCGCGCCACCTCGGGGCCCATCGAATACTGGTCCGACGCGATGACGCGCTGAAGGGCATCCAGTTCATCCTTGTCCCAGGACGAGGTGGCAAGCGGAAAGCGCGCGGTCATTTATGCTGTTCCTTCAGATAAAATTCATAAGCGGCACGAATGCCATCGGTCAGCGAGGTTTGCGGGGCCCAGCCCCATGCGGTTTGCCGGGTCACGTCCAGCAGTTTCTGTTTCATCCCGACGGGCCGGCCCAGATCATGGGTGAAATCACCCTGCCAGCCGATGACCTCGGCGACGATCCGGTAATAGTCGTTGATGCTGTGATCATGGCCCAGCCCGATGTTCAGGCTTTCGGGCAGATCGCCCGGCGCGGCCAAAGCGCGGATGATCGCATCCGCCAGATCGCCGGCATACATGAATTCGCGCCGCGCCGTACCGTCGCCCCAGATCTCGATCTCGGCGGCGCCGGTCTGCATGGCGGTATGGACCTTGTGAATGATCGCCGGCACCAGATGCGAATGCTTGGGATCGAACTTATCCCATTTACCGTAAAGATTGCAGGGAATCAGGGTCTTGTAATTCAGCGCCGGGTTCTCGCGCATGGCATATTCGCACATCCGCATGGTGACGATCTTGCCCAGCGCATAACCTTCGTTCGTCGGCTCAAGCTCTCCGGTCAGGACCTTTTCTTCGCTGAGACCATGCCCCAGCGCCCGCGGATACATGCAGCTTGAGGCGAGGTTGATCACCGTCGGCACCCCGGCCGAGACGCAGCCGTTGACAAGGTTGATCCCCATTTCGGCATTCGCCGCCAGAAACCGCACCGGCTCGGCCATATTGGCCTGAATGCCGCCCACGACCCCGGCCGAATGCACCACCGCATCGGGGCGGTGCTGCGACAGATATTCCGCAACGGCCCGGCCGTCGCGCAGATCAAGCGCGTCACTTGCCGGCGCCAGCACCTGCCAGTCCCCGATGGCCGGATGGGCCAGCAGATTGCGGCCCACCATGCCGCCGGCGCCGGTGATCAGAAGGACGGGTTTGTCGGATCGCTTGGCCATGGCGCCGTCTAACTGGCTTCGGTCGAGACGGGCACTTCCATGCCGTGCTCTTTCAGCAGCGAGTGCCGCCGCGCCACGATCAGATCGGCTTCGACCATTTCGGCGCACATTTCGCGGGCGGTTATCTGCGGCTCCCACCCCAGTTTTTCCTTCGCCTTCGACGGGTCGCCCAGCAGGGTTTCAACCTCGGCCGGGCGGAAATAGCGGGGGTCGATGCGCATGACCACGTCACCCACCTTCAACGCCGGGGCCTTGTTGCTGGTGATCGCGGTGACCGTCGCGATCTCATCGACGCCGGTTCCGGTGAATTTCAGCGTGATGCCCAGCTCTTCGGCGGTCCAGATGATGAACTCGCGGACGGAATATTGCTTGCCGGTGGCGATGACGTAATCGTCGGGCGTGTCGCCCTGAAGCATCATCCACTGCATCCGCACATAGTCCTTGGCATGGCCCCAGTCGCGCAGCGCGTCGATATTGCCCATGAAAAGGCACGGTTCCAACCCTTGCGCGATATTGGCCAGCCCCCGGGTGATCTTGCGGGTCACGAAGGTTTCGCCGCGGCGCGGGCTTTCATGGTTGAACAGGATGCCGTTGCAGGCAAACATCCCGTAAGCCTCGCGGTAATTGACCGTGATCCAATAGGCATACATCTTGGCCACCGCATAGGGCGAACGCGGGTGAAACGGCGTCTTTTCGGTCTGCGGGGTTTCCTGAACAAGCCCGTAAAGCTCGGACGTCGAGGCCTGATAGAACCGGGTCTGCTTTTCCAGCCCGAGAAACCGGATCGCCTCCAGCAGGCGCAGGGTCCCGATGGCGTCCACGTCGGCGGTGTATTCGGGCGCCTCGAAGCTGACCGCGACATGGGATTGCGCACCAAGGTTATAAACCTCGTCGGGGCGCACCTCGGCGATCAGGCGGGTCAGGTTCGAGGTGTCCGACAGATCGCCGTAATGCATGCGAAAGCGCGGCTTTTCGCTGTGCACGTCCTGAAAGATATGGTCGACGCGCTGGGTGTTGAACAGCGAGGCGCGCCTTTTGATGCCATGGACCTCATAGCCCTTTTCCAGCAAAAGCTCGGCCAGATAGGATCCGTCCTGTCCGGTAACCCCGGTAATCAGCGCCTTCTTCATTCGTCTTTCCTTCGATTCCGCCAAAGCCGCGAACTGCCCTGCGGTGTGAATTGATTTGCGGGTCGGATCCTGTGTCTGCCCTAGGCTTTTTCGGTGATAAGCCGGGTCAGATCGGCCACCTTCCGTTCCAGAAGCGCCCTGTCGCCCCGCGATTCCACGTTGAGCCGCAACACCGGTTCGGTGTTTGAGGCCCGCAGGTTCAGCCGCCATTCCCCCATGTCCAGCGACAGCCCGTCCATTTCGTCGCGCGCAACCGCATCGGGGCCATATTCCGCCTCGACCCGCTGGCGGATCGCCGGCACGTCCTCGACCAGAAAATTGATCTCGCCCGACGACGGAAAGGCCGCTCGCCGCGCCGCCACCAGTTGCGAGAGGTCTTGCCCCGACCGCCCCATCAACTCGACCACCAGAAGCCACGGGATCATACCGCTGTCGCAATAGACGAAATCGCGGAAATAGTGGTGCGCCGACATTTCGCCGCCATAGACGGCATCATGGGCGCGAAGCGCCGCCTTCAGGAAGGCATGGCCGGTACGGGCCTGAACGGCATGACCCCCCGCCTTGGCCACCACATCCTGCGTGTTCCAGATGACCCGCGGGTCGTGGATGATGCGCGCCCCCGGCTCTCGCGCCAGAAAGGCCGCGGCCAGCAGCCCGACCATATATTCGCCGTCGATGAACGCACCGGTTTCGTCGAAGAAGAAGCAGCGGTCGAAATCGCCGTCCCACGCCAGCCCCAGATCCGCGCCCGCCGTGCGCACCGCATCGGCGGTCGCCGGCTGGTTCTCGGGCAGAAGCGGGTTGGGGATGCCGTTCGGAAAGCTGCCGTCGGGCTGGTGGTGCATGCGGATGAATTCCAGCGGCGCGCCGCGTTCGGCAAGGGCGGCGGCAATCGCGTCAAAGGTCGGTCCCGCCGCGCCATTGCCGGCGTTCACGACGATTTTCAACGGACGCAGGGCGGCGACATCGACGAATTCCATCACCCGCGCGACATAGGCTGCCCGCGCCTCGACCGCCACGTCGCGGACCGAGCCACCGGGCCGAGGCGCCCCGAAATCATCCGCCTCGGCCAGATCGCGGATCGCGCCAAGACCGGTCGCGGTGTCCAGCGGCGCCGAGCCGGCGCGCACCATCTTCATGCCGTTGTAATCCATCGGATTATGCGATGCCGTGACCTCGACCCCGCCGTCGGCGCCGAAATGGGTGACGGCGAAATACATTTCTTCGGTGCCGCAAAGGCCAAGATCCAGCACCTCGACCCCTTCATCCTGCAACGCTTTTGCGACGGCGCCGGCCAGCTCGGCGCTGCTGGCGCGAATGTCGCGGCCAAGAACGACCCGGCGGGCGTCCAGCGCCCGCGCAAACCCCCGCCCGATTCGGTAGGCGATGCCGGCATCCAGATCCTGACCCAGACGGCCACGGATGTCATAAGCCTTGAAGCAGGTCAGCGGCGTTCGGTTCGCGGGCATCAGCCTTTGGCCCCTTGCCCGCGCGCATAAACATCCTCATAGCGGATAATGTCGTCCTCGCCCAGATAGCTGCCGGTCTGGACCTCGATCAGCACCATCGGGACCTTGCCCGGGTTCTGCATCCGGTGGACGGCGCCCAAAGGGATATAGACGGACTGGTTTTCGGTCAGCAATCGCACCTCGTCATCGACGGTCACCTTTGCCGTGCCCTGCACCACGATCCAGTGCTCGGCCCGGTGGTGATGGCTTTGCAGGCTCAGCGAGGCGCCGGGGTGCACCACGATACGCTTGACCTGAAAGCGGCCGCCAAGCACCAGCGTCTCGAACCACCCCCACGGCCGATAGTCGCGCGGCAGGGTTTCCGCCTGCGCCGCGCCCTTGGCCTTCAGGATCTCGACCGCCTTCTTCACGTCCTGGGCCCGATCCTTGGGGGCGACCAGCACCGCGTCGGGCATGGCGATGGCGATGATGTTATCAAGCCCGATCCCCACCAGCACCTGCCCTTCGGATTCCGCCCGCAGCAGCGTGTCGCGGCAATCCACCGCCTCGGCCGGTCCCGACAGCGATACGCCGTTGTCGTCGGGCACCTGCTCGCGCCAGACCGCGTCCCAGCCGCCAAGGTCCGACCAGCCGGCGGAAAACGGCACCACCGCCAGATTCGGCGCCTTTTCCATCACCGCGTAATCGACCGAAATCGACGGTGCGCCTGAAAATGCCGCCGGGTCGAGCCGCAGGAAACCCAGATCGGCCTTGGCATTCCTGACCGACCGTTCGACCGGGCCGACCACATCCGGCGCATAAGCCTGAAACGCCTGCACCAGATCGGCCGCCCGGGCCAGAAAGATACCCGCGTTCCACAGGAAATTGCCCGAGGCGACCATTTCGGCCGCCCGCGCCGGCTCGGGCTTTTCGACAAAGCGCCGCAGATCGACCGGGGCGCCGTCCGCATCGGGCCGGCCGTCAAGCTCCAGATAGCCATAGCCGGTTTCGGCCCGGTCGGGGCTGATCCCGAAGGTGATCAGCTTGCCCTGCGCCACCGCCGAAAGCCCGCGCCGGACCGCATCGCGAAACGCCGCCGAATCCGGGATCGCATGGTCCGAGGGTGCGATCAGCATCACCGCGTCGGGGTCCTGCGAGATAAGGTAAAGCGCCCCTGCCAGCACCGCGGGCGCGGTATTCCGGGGCTCTGGCTCGATTATCACCGCGCCGGGATCGATGCCGACTTCGGCCAGTTGCTCGGTCACGATAAAGCGGAAATCGCTGCCGGTGATGATCACCGGCGCGGCATAGCTCGCGCTGTCCGCGAACCGCTGCGCGGCCTGCTGGAACAGGGTGCGATCCCCCAGAAGCGATGCGAATTGCTTGGGATAGGATTTTCGCGACAGCGGCCACAACCGCGTCCCCGACCCCCCCGACAAAATCACCGGGGTGATCTTTTGTTCACCACTCATATCGCACCATCGTGCAGGAACCCAAATACGTCAGAGGCTAAAGCGCATCTTCCCGTCAAAAGCAAGGTAGCGGACAAACTGCGGGCCTTTCCCTTGCCGATTACATGACGACCCAACCCCGATGACCGGGGCCCGGTTTCCGCCGACCGCATATTAGGCCGGCACTGGTTGAGAGCAAGTTAACCGCCGCCCACCCGCCAGATTTTTTCGGCATTCCCCGAGAACAGCGCCACGCGCTCGGCCGGAGAGACGCCCGCCAGCACGGTTCGGCAGGTTTCCACCCATTTCGTCAGCCCGCCGCCCTGCGTGCAGACGAACCAGTCGCTGCCCCAGACCACCCGGTCGAAACCGAAGGCCGCGACGACATGTTCTATCCAGCGGCGCATGTCCTCCGCGGTCCAGTCCTTCGCCGCATAGGAAGGTATGCCCGAGACCTTGGCGCTGAGGTTCGGGCGCTTTGCCAGCGCCGAGATATCCCGCGCCCAACTGTCGAATTGACCGCCGGCGATGTCCGGCACGCCGCAATGGTCCAGCACGAAGCGGGTCTCGGGGGCGGCATCGACCAGTTCCATCGCCAGCGGCAGTTGCCGGGCCAGCATGCAGATATCAAAGGGCAGGCCCGCCGGGCCAAGCCTGCGGATGTTCTGCCGGAACCGCGCCGTCTGCGACAGCGCGTCCGGCACGACATGCAGGACGCGGCGGAACCCGACGACCGAGGGCCGCGCCTGCGCCCGTTCGATTTCGGCGGCAAAGCCATCATGCTCGGGCCGGCAGGCGCTGATGATGCCGACGATCGGCACATCCTTGCGTGGCGGCAGGGATTCGATGAAATCGACCTCGGCGCCGATCATGTCCTCGGCCGCGTCGACCTCCATATGCAGGGCGCGGGTGATGCCGCAGGCGCTGGCCTCGGCCGCATATTCGGCGTGGCTCCAGTCGCGGTCCAGCGTGCCGGCATCCCTGATCCACGGATAGCTGATGCGGCTGCGATCCACGAGATGCAGATGCGTGTCGAATATGCTTTCCACGAAAACCCCGCTAACCTGCCGACGGGCCCGGCGTGCGCGGCGGGCCCCTATGCTATCAAGACCAAGTTGCGCGGCCTGCACAAGGGTGTGGGTATGCCGCCCGGCATCAGGAACACAAAGGAACCGCCGTTGAACGATTTTCCCACAGCACGTCTGGCCGTCATCGGGCTCGGGATGGCGACGAAACCGCATCTTGAGGCGCTGGAGCAGTTGCGCGGCCGGGTCGAGGTCTCGGGCGGCATGAACCGCACCCGCGCCAAGGCCGATGCGGTGGCGGCCGCGCATGGCTGGCGGGTCTTTGACGACATCGAACAGATCGCCGGGGATCCGGGCACCGACGGGGTGATTCTTGCCACGCCGCCGGATCAGCGGCTGGAGATCGTCGAGACATTGGCCCGGGCGGGAAAGCATATCCTGCTGGAAAAGCCGATCGAGCGCACGCTGGCCGCAGCCGAACGGATCGTCGCAATCTGTGAGCGCCACGGCGTGACGCTGGGCGTGGTCTTTCAGCAAAGGATGCGCCCGGCGGGGCAACGCCTGCGCGCTTTGCTGAACGAGGGGCGGCTGGGCACGCTGGCGCTGGTCCGGGTCGACGTGCCGTGGTGGCGCGACCAGTCCTATTACGACCAGCCCGGTCGCGGCAGTTATGCCCGTGACGGCGGCGGGGTGCTGATCAGTCAGGCGATTCACACGCTGGACCTGATGGGCAGCATGACGCCGCCGGTCCGCGCGGTTCAGGCAATGACCGCGACCACGCGCCTGCACCGGATGGAGGCCGAGGATTTCGCGACCGCGGGGCTGACTTTTACCGGCGGCGCTGTCGGCGCGATCACGGCCACGACGGCGAACTTTCCGGGCGGCCAGGAAAGCATTACGGTCGCGGGGACGCTGGGCACCGCCCATCTGCGCGGCGGCGAGCTGACCGTGAACTGGCAGGACGGACGCAGCGAAAGCCTTGGTCAGGCCGGCGGAACGGGTGGCGGCGCCGATCCGATGGCGTTTCCCTGCGACTGGCACCGCGACATCATCGCCGATTTCGCCGATGCGATCCACAACGGCACCTTACCCGCGATCAGCGGGCGCGAGGCCTTGCGGGTTCATCGGCTGATCGACGCGATCACGCGGTCGGCCGCCGAGGGTCGAAGGATAGAAATGCCGGAAGGCGACTGAGGGGGGCGGCTCAGGCCTCGGCAAAGACATGGGCGTTCTCGGGCTGCCAGCTTACGTGAAGCTGATCGCCCTGCGCCACCTTTCCGAACATCGGATGGCCGAAGTTCAGCCGCACCGACAGATCTTCGCCCCAGCCGGTGCGCGCGGTAACGGCGTTGTTGTTACCCAGAAAGGTGACGTCCCGCACGGTCACGGGAAGCGAGGCGCCCGCAGGTCCCGGCTGGCCTGAAAGCTCGATCCGCTCTGGCCGCAGCATCAGCGCCGCCTTGCCGTCGATCTGGCCGGCGCCGTGCATCGGAATGCCGTTCAGCGCCGATCCGTCCGCAAAGCGCAGATCCGCGCGCCCGCCCTGCACCCCGGCCAAGCGGCCGTTCAGAAACGCGCTGTCGCCGATGAACCCGGCCACGAAATGGGTGGCGGGGCTGGCGTAAAGGGCGCTTCCGGTGCCCACCTGTTCGATCTTGCCGTGGTTGAAGATGGCGATGCGGTCGGACAGGCGCAGGGCTTCTTCCTGATCGTGGGTGACGTACAGGATGGTGACCCCGGTTTCCTGATGGATGCGGCGGATCTCAAGCTGAATTTCCTCGCGCAGTTTCTTGTCCAGCGCCGACAGCGGTTCATCCATCAAGAGAACCGGCGGATCATAGACCAGTGCCCGGGCCAGCGCGACGCGCTGTTGCTGGCCGCCGGACATATTAGCGGGCATCCGGTCCTCGAATCCCGCCAGACGCACCAGCGACAAAGCGTGTTTCACCTTGGCGTCGATCTCGGCCTTGGGCAGGCGGCGCACGCGCAGCGGAAAGGCCACGTTCTCACCCACGCTCAGATGCGGAAACAGGGTATAGCGCTGAAACACCATGCCGATGTTGCGCTTGTGGGACGGGGTCGACAGGATCGACCGGCCGCGCAACAGGATGTCGCCGGCGGTCGGATCCTGAAACCCGGCCAGAATGTAAAGCGTGGTCGACTTGCCCGAGCCCGAGGGGCCCAGAAAGGTCATGAACTCGCCCTCCTTGATCTCCAGCTCGACATGATCGGTCGCCACCACGCTGCCGAATACCTTGCGGACGCCGTTGATGTGCAGATACGGGCTGGTCATCTGGATTTGCCTTTGCGGATCAGGGCCGCCACGATCATCAGAACCACGGTCAGCAGAACAAGAAGGGTCGAGGCGGCGGCGATCACCGGGGTCAGGTCCTGCCGCAGCGTGGTCCAGACCTTGACCGGCAGGGTTTGCAGCGTCGGCGAGGCCATGAAGATCGCCAGCACCACCTCGTCCCAGGAAATCAGGAAGGAAAAGATCGCGGCCGAAAACAGCCCCTGACTGATCGCCGGCAAGGTGACGCGGAAACGCGCCTCCCACGGGGAGGCGCCGCACAGGATCGCGGCATCCTCGATCGACGGATCAAAGGTTTCCAGCGCGCCCGATATGGTGATGATCGCAAAGGGCAATGCCACGATCACATGGGCGATGACAAAGCCGATCAGCGTCCCGTTCAGCCCGATCCGCAGAAACGCCGCATAAAGCGCGACCGCGATGATCACCACCGGCAGCACCATCGGCGTCAGGAAGAACGCCCGCAGAACCTCGCGCCCGCGGAACCTGCCGCGCACCAGTGCGAATGACGCGAGCAAGCCCAGAACGACCGAGACGATCATGACGATCACCGCGATCTTGGCCGAGTTCAGCGCCGCCCCGATCCAGCGCGGATCCGCGAACAGCTCGCGATACCAGTTCAGCGTCCAGCCGGGCGGCGGAAAGATCAGCCAGCGCGAGTTGCCAAAGGAAAGCGCGATGATGAAGACGATCGGCAACAGCAGGAAAAGCGCCATCACCACGCAAATGCCGACCAATGCCCAGCGCCACGGCCCCAGCTTGTCGAAATTCAGCAGCATCAGGCCGCCCCCCTGCCGTCGACCAGCCGCAGTTGCAGCGCGTAAAGCGCCAGCGTGACGACCAGAAGGATAAAGGCCGCCGCCCCGCCCATGCCCCAGTTCACAAGGCTTTGGACCTGCTGCACGATCAGCTCGGCCAGCATCATGTTCGAGGTGCCCCCGAGCAGCGCCGGCGTCACGAAATAGCCCAGCGACATCACGAAAACCATCAACGCCCCCGAGGCGATGCCGGGCACCGCCAGCGGCAGCAGGATCCGGCGCAGCGCCTGCCATCGCGTCGCGCCGCATAATGCCGCCGCCTGCAGGATGGCGGGGTCGATCTTGCGGATGACCCCCTGCAGCGGCAGGATCATGAACGGCAGCATGATATAGACCATGCCGATGGTCACGCCGACCAGATTATTGGTCAGTTGCAGGGGTTTTTCGATGATCCCCAACGCCATCAGCCCGCGATTGATCAGCCCGGTCTGCTGCAACAGCACCATCCAGGCATAGGTCCGCGCCAGCAGGTTCGTCCACATGCTCAACAGGATGATCGCGAATATCAGACCGGCCAGCCAGCGCGGCATGATGACCAGCGCCCATGATACCGGAAACGCGATCAGCGCCGTCACCAGCATGACCACCCCCGCCACCAGAAAGGTATTGAAGAAGATCTTCAGATAGGTCGAGGAACCAAGCAGCGTCTGGTAATTCTGCAATCCGGGCACGGGCTCGGTAACCGACCGGCTGAGCAGCACGACAACGGGAACCACGAAGAACGCCAACAGAAGCAGCAGCGCCGGCATCGCCATGCTCAGCCCTGATCCACGTCGTGATGGCGCCAAAATGGACAGCATTCGGTTACCTCGGTCTCGGCGGCAAAGTATCGGCGGCAGATCACGGCCCGCGCGTGCGGGCCGCGCATGCTTCGTCAGGCGGTCATTCGGCCTGCCACTTGTACCAGCGGTTGCCGATTTCATCGCGGTTATCGGCCCAATAGGACATGTCCGCGTTGATCTGGGTCGCGGTCTGGGCGTCGGGCAGGGTCTTGCGTACATCCTCGGCCATCAGCGCGGGCGCGCCGGTGTTGATCGGCGCATAGCCCGTCTTGGTCGCGAAATCGGCCTGTGCCTGCGCGCTGGTCGCCTCGGCGATGAACTTCATCGCGGCGTCCTTGTTGGGCGCGCCTTTCGGCACGACCAGCCCGTCGGCGGCGGTGATGTTGTTATCCCAACTGATCCCGACCGGCAGACCGTCCGCCTGCATCGCGGCCAGACGCCCGTTCCAGAACAGCCCCATGGGCGCTTCGCCCGAGGCCAGAAGCTGCTGCGACTGGGCACCGCCTTCCCACCAGATGATGTCCGATTTGATGGTGTCCAGCTTCTTGAAGGCGCGGTCGAGATCAAGCGGATACAGCTTGTCCGGGGCCACGCCATCGGCCAGCAGCGCGGCCTCGATCACGCCGGGCGCCGACCATTTGTAAAAGGTCCGCTTGCCCGGAAATTTCGTGGTGTCGAAAAGATCCGCAAGCGTCGCCGGCTTGTCGCCGCTGAAATTGCCCTCATTCCAGCCCAGCACGAACGAATAATAGAACGAACCGACGGCATAGTCGGATACGAAACGCGGATCCAGTTTGGACTTGTCGATGATGGTGAAATCCAGCGGCTCCAGCAGATCCTGCTTTCCGGCTTGCAGCGCCCAGTCGAATTCGACATCGACCACGTCCCAGTTGGTGGCCTTCGCCTCGACCATGGCCTTGATCTTGCCGTAATCGGTGGGGCCGTCCTGAACTACGTTGATGCCGGTTTTCTCGGTGAACGGCGCCGCCCACATTTCGGCCTGCGCGTCCTGTGTCGTCCCACCCCATGAGGTAAAGACCATTTGCTGGGCCGAGGCCATGCCTGCGGCGAGGCTAAGCGCGGCGGCCAGTGCGATTATCTTGCTGGTCATTCTGTTTCTCCTCTGCATTCCTGTTGGGATGCCCGGTGTTGTCCACGCGGGCGGTTCAGCGCATCACGAAAGGATCGGGGATCGGATCGTCCGAGGTTCTCAGCCAGACGGTCTTGACGGTGGTGTAATCCAGCGCGGCGGCCATCCCGCCCTCGCGCCCCTGTCCGGACAGGCCATGGCCGCCGAAGGGCGCGATGGGCGAAACCGCGCGATAGGTGTTCACCCAGACGATGCCCGCGTGAATGCCGCGGATCATGCGATGGGCGCGGCTCAGATCGCGGGTGAAAACGCCCGAGGCGAGCCCATAGTTCGTTGCGTTCGCGAGCGCCAAGGCCTCGGTCTCATCATCGAAACCCACCACCGACAGGACCGGCCCGAACAGTTCCTCGGTGACGCAGGGCGCGTCGGGCGCGCCCGAGCAGTCAAGGATCGTCGGCGGATAGTAAAACCCCGCGCCCTCGACGGGCTTACCGCCGGTGATCAGCCTGGCTCCCGCCTGAACCGAGGCATCCACGATCCGCTGGATCCGGTCGCGTTGACGGCTGGTGCAAAGCGGACCGATCTCGGTTTCCATCGCTTCGGGCGCGCCGATGCGCACGCCCTCGGCGGCGGCCTTCAGGCGTGCGAGCATTTGATCCTTGACCGCGTGTTGGACCAGATGGCGCGACCCGGCGACGCAGCTTTGCCCGGTGGCGGCGAAAATGCCCGCCACCTGCGCGTTCGCGGCGCTGTCCAGATCGGCATCCGCGAACACGATAAAGGGTGATTTGCCGCCCAGTTCCAGCGAGGTCTTGGCCAGATTCACCGCCGAAGCGCGCACGATATGCCGCGCGGTTTCCGGGCCGCCGGTGAAGGCGATATGGGCGACCTGCGGGTGTTCGGTCAGGGCCTGCCCGGCATCCGGCCCGCCGGTCAGGATGTTCACCACGCCCGGCGGAAACCCCGCCTGATCGACGAGTTTTGCAAAAGCCAGCAACGGCGCCGGGCCGTCCTCGCTGGCTTTCAGCACCACCGTGCAACCCGCCGCAAGCGCCGGGCCCAGCTTGACCGCCGACAGGAAAAGCTGGCTGTTCCACGGCACGATCGCGGCCACCACGCCGACCGGCTCACGCCGAAGCCATACCTCCATATCCGGTTTGTCGATGGGCAGATGGGCGCCCTCGATCTTGTCGGCCAACCCGGCGTAATAGCGATAGTATTCGGCCACATAGGCGATCTGGGCACTGGTTTCGCGAATGATCTTGCCGGTGTCGCGGGTTTCCAGCCGGGCCAGTTCGGGCGCGCTCTGCTGGACCAGATCGGCAAGCCGGAACAAGAGCTTGCCCCGCGCCGAGGCGGTCAGCCCGGCCCATTCGGGGGCGCGAAAGGCGCGTGCGGCGGCGCGAACCGCCCGGTCTACATCGCCCGCATCGGCCATCGACGTCACCGCCCATGGCTGGCCGGTGGCGGGGTCGAGGCTTTCAAAGCTGCCCGCCCCGTCCTCGAACCTGCCGTCGATATAGTGCTGAAACCGTTCCATGCCCCGCGCGCCTCAGCCGAATGCCGGCATGACATCGCGGATGAACCGTTCGAGCGAGGCGCGCTTGCGTTCAAAGCTCATGCCGCTGTCGATCCAGAAGCTGAATTCGTCGTAACCCAGCGCCTCATAGGACTTGATCCGGTCGATGACCTCGGGGGCCTCGCCGACGATCTGGTTCTTGCGCATCGCTTCGGGCGAATAGAACGGGTGATTGGCCGCATCTTCCGGCGTGATCCGCTCGATCATCCCCATCGAGACCGGCTTTTCGTTTTTGAACCACGCCCCGAAGTAATTGTAGAACATGTTCAGTTCCTCGGCGCCGCGCGTTACGTCCGCGGCATCACCGGCCACATAGGTGTGGCGCAGCACCATGATCTTCGGGCGCGGAACCTCGGGGAATTTCGCGCAGGCGGCGTTGAACCGCTCCATCAGGCTGACCACTTCCTCATCGCCCAGATGCAGCGGCGTGACCTGCACGTTGCAGCCATTGGCCACGGCGAATTCATGGCTGTTCGGGTCGCGCGCCGCCACCCAGATCGGCGGATGCGGCTTTTGGACCGGCATCGGGGACGAGGTGGTTTTCGGGAACTGCCAGAACTCGCCCCGGTGTTCGTAATCACCCTCCCACAGCTTGATCACCGCCGGAATCAGCTCGCGCATGCGCATGCCCGCGCCCCAGGCGTCCAGCCCCGGCAGCATCCGTTCGTATTCATAGCTATAGGCACCGCGCGCGATGCCCAGATCCAGCCGGCCGCCGGTGATGATATCGGTCATCGCCGCCTCACCGGCCAGACGGATCGGGTTCCAGAACGGCGCCACGATGGTGCCGGTGCCGACACGCACGTTCTTGGTCCGGCGCGCGA
The DNA here is from genome assembly GCF_042680785.1 of Paracoccus pacificus. Taxonomy (NCBI): domain Bacteria; kingdom Pseudomonadati; phylum Pseudomonadota; class Alphaproteobacteria; order Rhodobacterales; family Paracoccaceae; genus Paracoccus; species Paracoccus pacificus. The sequence continues at coordinate 231,452 of NZ_JBHUEN010000006.1, read as the reverse complement.
TGTCGATCAGGTTCAGGAACGGGTTCGGCGCGATGGTGAAGTTCATGCCGTGATGCTCGCCCGTCCAGATGGCGTGCATGCCGCCTTCGTCGGCGATCCGGCAGAGCTCGATCATCTCCTCGTAAAGCCGGACCTGGTCCTGATCGGGGGACACGCGCTCCATATGGACGAAAAGTGAGAATTTCATGCCGTGCCCTTCCATTTCCCTGAAACCCGGCCGCTTTCATGCGAGCCGAAATAGACGCCGTAGTTGCCCAGCTTCGATTCCTCGGCCAGCCGGCTTAGCATCGACCGGACGGCCGGATCGGCGACGGCCTTCAGCGTGTCGGGATCCAGCGTCACGAACCGGCCCTCCTGCGCCAGCGTCGTCGCCGCCGGGCATCTGAAAACGATGTGCTGCTGGCCCGCGTCCCGGCCTTCGTAGATCGCATAGATCTCGCCCGGTTCGGCATCGTCGGCGGTTCTGGACAACAGCCGGTTCAGCGCCGATTGCAGCCCGTCGCGGCCGATCCGGGTTTCCGGCAGCGTATATCCGCCCTCGCCGTCGTCCAGCAAAAGCACCCTGCCGCCGCATTCCAGTATCACCGAAACCACCACGTCCGGCCCGGCCGGCAGTTGCGCGGCGGTCTGCGCCGGGGTGATATAGGCGCCCCGATAATAGCCAAGCCCGGGTTCCTGCGAGGCAGCGAAATCCTTGATCTGCCCGATCAGGATCGCATGGTCGCCGGCCTCGACCACCTGCCAGACCGCGCAGTCGAACCATGCCGAGGCGCCTTCGATGATCGGTGACCCGGCGGTTCCGGTATGCCAGTCAAGATCGGCAAAGCGATCCTCGACCGGCCGGGCGAAGGTGGCCGAGACGTCTTTCTGCCGTTCCGCCAGCACGTTGACCGCGAATCCCTGCGCCTGCGCGAACTGGGCGTAGTTTCGGGAACTGCGCGCGATCGACACCAGCAAAAGCGGCGGGTCCATCGACACCGAGGAAAACGAATTCGCGGTAAAGCCAAGCGGCCGGCCGTCGGCGGCGGTGGTGGTCACCACGGTGACCCCGGTCATGAAGCACCCGAATGCGTCGCGCAGGGCGCGCGGTTCAAACTCGGTCATCGGCGATCTCCTTCCGCGAAAGCCAGTCACGCAAGGCGGCGTTGACCGGATCGGGGGCGGTCAGGTTGACCATGTGGCGATGACCGGCGATGACCACCGCCTGTGCATCGGGCATCTGGGCGGCCATCTGGCGGGTCATCTGCGCGCTGGAGTTCAGATCGCCCTCGCCGGTCAGCAGCAAGGCGGGGCAGGCGATCCGGCCGATACGGTCGGCATAGACCGCATCGCCCGCGGCGAAGGCGCGATAAGCGGTGGCATAGCTTTGCGGATTCATCTGCGACAACCAGCCGGCGACCCGGTTCCGCACCGCGACATCGCCTGTGCCAAACCAGCGTTGCAGCGGCCCGTCGACGCTGCCATGGCCGCGGGCGATCTCATCGGCGCGGGCCAGAACGGCGGCACGGGCCTCGGGCGTTCGGCGATAGACCGCGTTCAACAGCGCCAGCCGGCGGATCAGGTCGGGATGCTCGACCGCCAGTCCCGCCGAGATCAGCGCCCCCATCGAATGCCCGGCAAGGTTGACCGGCCCCAGATCCAGCGCCCGGATTACCGACGCACCCCATGCCACGAAATCGGGCAGACCCGCGCCGGATGACAACGGCGTGCTTTCGCCATGGCCGGGCATATCGACGGCGATGACGTGGTGGTGCCGGGCAAGCTCCTCGATCTGCGGGCCCCACGCCTCGGCCCGCATGCCGACCCCGTGGATCAGCAGCAAGGGCTCACCCGTGCCCGCCTGTATCAACCGGGCCGTGCCGTCAGACAGCGGCAGGGTTCGCGACATCATGGCCCAGATCCTTGAGGTCCTGATAGCGGTCGCCGATGCGGTGATGCGGGCGGCCGCCGATCGACGCCCCCAGCGCCACCACGATCTCATCTGCGGCGGGCGCGTCGGGAATCGCGAACTGAATGGTCAGGTAATGCGACCGGCGCCCCTCGTCGTTCTTGTCCATCAGCGGGATCATGATCGGGCAATTCGCCGGCCCGCGCGTGTTGGTGAAGGCCAGATAGCTTTTCGCGCCGACCGCCTGCCGGTAATGGTTGCCGAAGCGCAGGGTATGGATCAGCGCCGAGGCATGCTCGACCTCGCCGTCCAGACCCACGACGGCGGCCTTGCCATACCCCTCGACCGCCGAGCCCGACCCGGTGACATCCAGAATCATCCCAGTCAGCAAGGCGCCCAGTTCCGGCGCGACCGCGTGGATTTCAGGCTTCAGATCGTCGACGAACCCGCGCCCGGCCCAAGGATTCTTCAGCACGGCGGCGGCGGCGACCAGCTTCAGCGGTTGGGCCGCAACCCGCCCGCCCTCGATCAGCGTGGTTTCGACATTCAGAAGCGTCTTTCGGATGATGGCGGCCATTTTCGATCCCGATCTCGATTCGTTGACGATTGTTGGCATACCATAATACCATCCGTCAATAATATGTTGTGCGTCTTTACGGACCCGTATAGGATCGGTTCATGACCAAGGATGAATTCGCCGGGCTCAGAATCGAGCAACCGCCCCAGAAACTCCGCGAAATCGCCGTCGAACGGCTGCGCTCCGCAATCGTTTCGGGGCAATTGCCCTCGGGTTATCGGCTGGTTGAACGGACGCTGGTCGACCAGCTTGGCGTCTCGCGTTCGGTCGTGCGCGAGGCGATCCGCTATCTCGAGGCCGAGGAACTGGTCGAGATCCTGCCGCGTGGCGGCCCGGTCGTGGCGACCATGGACTGGGACCGCGCGCGGCAGATCTATGACATCCGTCTGCTGCTCGAGGCGGCGGCGGCGGCCGATTGCGCGCGAAACTGCGACGCCGCCACGGCAGCGCGCCTGAACGAGGCGCTGAACGGTTTGCAGAACGCCTATGCCGACGGCGATTCACAAGGGCTGATCCATGCCTCGACGCATTTCTATGAGGTGATCTTCGACGCCGCCGGCCATCATATCGCCTGGGAAATCGTCCACCGGCTCAACGGCCGTATCTCGCGCCTGCGGTCGATGACGCTGGCTTCCAAGGAACGGCATATCTCGGGGCAGGCCCGGATGCGCCGGATCGCCGAGGCGATCCTGTCCCATGACCCCGAAACCGCCGCGCAGGCCGTCCGTGACCATCTGACCGAGGCCGCGGCGATCGCCAACCGGTTGCTGCTTGCCGATGATGCGGCCCAGGCCAGAAAACTGTCCCGCTGATGAGCGCCTATTGGATCGCCCATGTCACCGTGACCGACCCCGAGGCCTATGCGGGCTATCAGGCGCTCGCCCCGGCCGCATTTGCAAAATATGGGGCCGAGTTTCTGGCGCGCGGCGGTGCGTCGGAAACCTTTGAAGGGGCGCCCTACCAACGCCATGTGATTATCCGCTTTGCCGATCTGGCCACGGCCCGGGCATGCTATCAATCCCCCGAATATCAGCAGGCGTGGCAGCATCGCCTTGGCGCTTGCGATGCGCATGTGCTGATCGTCGAGGGCGTTTAGCCCCGCGTTTCAGCAGACGCCGGACCCGCAAATCATTGATGTGTGGAATCCCGCTTGCGGGGTTCGCCGTGCCGTCCGCCCATTGAACAAGGCCATGCCGGCACGGCGCTGCATGGCTGCGCGGCACTGGCCCGATGGGGGTGATGCCGCGTCATCGAGGTTCAATCCGGCGGATTTCGGCGCGTTTGAACTGCCTACTTGAAAACTGTTTGATTCTACTGCACGCTTGTTAAGTGACCTTCGGGTCAGGCTGATGACAGGCGATGCAGGTGAAAGACGATCTTGCCCAAAGCCGTGCCGACCGCGACGCCGCATTGGTGGTGGCCGAACGGCTGCGCCGGCTGCGCAAGGCCAACGGGCTGTCGCTGCGCCAGCTGGCCGACGCGACCGGCACCTCGGCCAGCTTTCTAAGCCAGCTTGAACGCGGCCTGACCGGCGCCAGCACCTCGACGCTGATCCGCATCGCCAATTGCTACGGCACCTCGATCTCGGAGCTGTTCGCCGACGTCGACACCCCCGGGGAACGTGTCATGCGGGCCAATCAGCGCCCGATGCTGCCCGAGATGAACGGCCAGCGCAAAAGCCTGATCTCGCGCCGACCGCTGACCCATTTCGAGACCTATATTTCAGAGTTCGAGCCCGGGGCGTCGTCGGGAGACGAGCTTTATTCCCACGGCGACTCGCTTGAGATGCTTCTGGTGATCCAAGGTCATATCCGCCTGCAACTGGGCGATCAGACCTATGAGTTGTTCAAGGGCGACAATATCGAATATTCCAGCGCGGTGCCGCATCGCGTGGTCAACATCGGCGCCGACCTTGCCGAGGTCATCTATATCATCTCACCCCCGACGTCGACGGCGACCTATCTGGACGCCTTCAAGTCCACGGGTCGCGAGCGCATGCGCCGGCCCGCAGACACACCGCCGGACTGACCGAGAATCATTCAAAATGCAGGGAGGCATTTATTGATGAAACGCATGGCAAAGATGACAGGGACGCTTCGCGCCGGATTGCCGCTGGTGCTGGTCGTGGCGCTTGGACATGCCGCGAACGCCCAGGTGGTCGCGGGCGACGTGGCCGAAGGGTCGCTTAAGGGCAAGACGATGACCTTCGTGTCCTATGGCGGCGTCTATCAGGAGGGGCAGGAAAAGGCGCTGGCGGATTTCGTCCAGAAATCCGGGGTCGAGCTGCTGTCCGACGGGCCGACCGAGCTTGCCAAGGTTCAGGCACAGGTCGAATCCGGCAATGTCATGTGGGACGTGGTCGATACCGGGGACTATATGCCCTTCGTCCATTGCGGCACCCTGTTCCAGAAGCTGGACATGACCAAGCTGGACGTGTCCAAAGTCCCCGAGGGTCAGGTCGGCGAATGCAGCGTTCCGGCAATGAACTATGCCGTCATGTATCTGTATAACAAGGACAAATACGGCGATAACCCGCCGAAGAACTGGGCCGATTTCTTCGATGTCGAGAAGTTTCCCGGCACCCGCGGCATTCCCGGCTACGCCGATCCCGAAGGCTACATGATCGAGCTGGGGTTGCTGAACGACGGCGTCAAGACAGAGGATCTGTTCCCCGCCGATATTGATCGCGGCCTGAACAAATGGCGCAGCATCCGCGACAATCTGATCCCCTGGACCACCGGCGCCGAAAGCCAGCAGATGATCGAATCGGGCGAGGCCGACATGGTCATGGTCTGGTCCGGCCGCGGCAAGGCCGCACTGGCCAACGGCGCGAACTACGCCCCGGTGTGGCAGGATTGGGTGGTGGTCAAGGATCAGTTGACGATCCCGGTCGGCGCCAAGGATCCCGATGCCTCCTATGCCCTGATCAACGCCTATCTGGGCAAGCAGGCGCAGGAGATCATGGCGGAAGCCACCTCATATTCGCCGATCAACGTCGATGCGCAGCCGAAGGTCGATGAACTGACCGCCGCGTTCATGACCAATACGCCCGAAAAGCAGGCGATGGCCTATAACCAGAACGTCCCTTATTGGGTCGAGAATTTCGATGAGCTCACCAGCAAATGGGCCGAGTTCATCGCTGGTAACTAGACCGCTGATCGCGACCATGGCCGGGGAAAGCCTGTCCCCGGCCAAGTCCCGGCCATCGACGTTGCACGCTTTCCAGTAGGGCCATCATGTCGTTCCGATCCGCCATTCCGTTCCCGCGCGGCCCCGTTCTTCTGACGCTGCCCGCACTGGCTGTTCTGCTGCTGGTCATGGCGGTGCCGCTGGGCGTCGTGGTGCTGCGCAGCTTTACCGAACCCGCGCCGGGGCTTCAGAACTATGTCTGGTTCTTCGGGACCAAGGTCAACATCACGGTGCTTCTGCGGACCTTCAGCATCGCGTTCTGGGTGACGCTTTGCTGCGTGCTGACCGCCTATCCCTATGCCTTCGCGATGACGGCCGCCGGTCCGAAAGTCAGGCTTTTTCTGATCATGTGCGTGCTGGTGCCGTTCTGGGTTTCAGGCGTGGTGCGCACGCTTGCCTGGGTGATCCTGTTGCAGGATTCGGGGGTCATCAACAAGATCCTGCTGTCGCTCGGGTTCGAGAAGCTGCGTCTGATCCGCACCCAGCTTGGCGTGACCATCGGCATGACGCAGGTGCTTTTGCCGTTCATGATCATGCCCCTGTACGCGGTGATGCGGGGCATAGATCTGCGGCTTTTGCAGGCCGCCCGCAGCCTTGGCGCGCATCCGGTCAAGACCTTCTTCCAGATTTATCTGCCGCTGTCGCTGCCCGGCGTCTTTGCCGGCGCCACCATCGTCTTTATCCTGTCGCTGGGCTTTTACATCACCCCGCTTCTGCTGGGCGGTCCGTCCTCGACCATGCTGTCGACGCTGGTCCAGCAACAGGTTCTGTCGCTGCTGAACTGGGGCCGTGGCGGGGCGATGGGGGTCGTGCTGCTGGTGGCGACCTTTGGCCTTCTGGCCGTCGCCAGTCCGTTTATGAAACGCAGGTATCAGATCAGCGGGGGCAGCCGATGAGCGCGCGGGCCCTGTCCAAGCTGCTTCTGGGACTGACCTGCCTGATGATCGCGGTCTGGCTGGTCGCGCCCACGCTGGTCGTGATCCCGATGTCTTTCGCCGACAAGAAATCGCTGGTGTTCCCGCCTACCGGGTTTTCGACCCAGTGGTACAGGAATTTCTTCACCAATCCCCAGTGGTTCGACAGCTTCGTCGTCTCGCTGAAGGTTGCGGTGATGGTATCAGCGACGGCCACGATCATCGGCACCCTGGCCGCGATGGGGATCGAACGGATGCGAAGCCGGGCGGGGGGCATCATCCGCGCGCTTCTGATCACCCCGATGATCGTGCCGGGGGTGGTGCTCGCGGTCGGCATCTATGCCGTCTATCTGGACACCCGGCTGGTCGGCACATGGATCGGCTATGTGCTGGCCCATACGCTTCTGGCGGTGCCGTTCGTGGTCATCGCCGTCGGCGCGAACCTTGCCGTCTTCGACCAGCGGCTGGAGACGGCGGCGGCAAGCCTTGGCGCGTCGCGGCTGACCACGTTTTTCACCGTCACCCTGCCGCTGATTCTGCCCGGCATTCTTTCGGGCGCGCTTTTCGCGTTCGTCACCTCATTCGACGAGGTGATCGTTTCGCTTTTCATCACCAGCCCGCAGTTGAAAACCCTGCCGGTCCAGATCTTTTCATCCATGACCCGCGACGCCGATCCGACGGTCGCCGCCGTCGGGTCGCTGATTTTCCTGACCACCTCGGTGATTATCGGAGCCGGGCTTCTGTTCGGGGTCCGCAAAGGCAGAAGGCAATGACGACAACACCCAAAGGCACCGCCATCGACATTCAGGGATGCAGCAAGCTCTATGGCAATTTCGTCGCGCTGGACGATATCAGCCTGCGAGTCGAGCCGGGCGAGTTCATGTCGTTCCTCGGCCCCTCGGGATCGGGCAAGACGACGACCCTGAACCTGATCGCCGGCTTCACCGAGATCAGCCGCGGCGAGATCCGTCTGGGTGAGCGGTCGATCGTCAACGTCCCGGCGCATAAGCGCAACATCGGCGTGGTGTTTCAGCATTACGCCCTGTTCCCCCATATGACGGTGGCCAGGAACGTGGCCTATCCGCTGCGTCAGCGCGGCATTGCCCGGGCCGATCGTGACCGTATGGTCGCCGAGACGCTGGCCAAGGTGCATCTGACCGATTTCGCGCATCGCTACCCGTCCGAGTTGTCGGGCGGTCAGCAACAGCGGGTGGCGCTGGCGCGGGCGATGGTTTTCGACCCGACGGTCCTTTTGATGGACGAGCCGCTCGGGGCGCTGGACAAGAAGCTGCGCGAGGCGCTTCAGCTGGAAATCCGCCGCATTCACCGCGAGCTCGGCTCGACCTTCGTCTATGTCACCCATGATCAGGAAGAGGCGCTGGTTCTGTCGGACCGGATCGCGGTGTTCAACAAGGGCCGCATCGAGCAGATCGGCACCGGCCATCAGCTTTACAGCGAACCAAAAACCCTGTTCGTCGGCCAGTTCATCGGCGAAAGCTCGATCCTGCGCGGCCCGCATCGCGCGGCAGGCGACGACACGGCCCTGCGGATCGGCGATGCCACGGTCACCGCCCCCGGCCGCCCCCGGGACGCGGGCGATCAGGTGATCCTGCTGCGCCCCGAGGATGTGACGGTGCAACGCCCGGGAACCGGGGCCGTCGACGGGCGCAGCAATCTGCTGCGCGGGCGTGTGCGTGAGGTGATCTATCTGGGCTCGGCGATGAAATACGAGGTCGTGCTGGCCGATGGCACCGCCGTCGTGGCGAGAACCGCCATGGCGGACGAACCTTTCGCCATCGGCAGCGAGATCGAACTGGGCTGGATGCCGAAAGACGGAAAGCTGCTGACCGACGATGGCTCGGTCGGCGGCCATTAAGTCGGCGGCCATTAAGGCGGACATCGGAACGCTATTTGTGGAAAGCGGAAATGAACGAGATCAAGAACGGCGATATTTCATTCTGGTATGCCGACATCGGCGGGGTTCCGGGCTATCGCCCGCCGCTGCCCGGCGACATCGACGTGGATATCTGTATCGTCGGCGGCGGCTTTACCGGGCTTTGGACGGCCTATTACCTGACCGAGGCCCGGCCCGACCTGTCGATCGCCGTCATCGAAAAGGAATTCGCGGGCTTCGGCGCCTCGGGCCGCAACGGCGGCTGGTGCACGGGCGAATTCGCCTGGAGCCGGCAGAAATACCTGTCCAGCGGCAGCCGCGAGGGCGTCATCGACTTTGAACGCCAGTTGCGCGGCACCGTGGCCGAGGTGAAGCGCGTCACCGAAAAGGAAGGCATCGACTGCGATTTCCGCATGACCGACCTGCTGACCTACGCCTGCTCTCCGGCGCAGCTTGAGCGTCTTGAGGCAAGCTATGCCGAGGCGCGCGCATGGGATGTCCCGACCGACCGGATCGAACTGATCGGCGCCGCCGAGGCCAAGGCCCGCATCAACGTCGCAAACGCTCAAGGCGCGCTGGTCCGCCATAACGTTGCCCGCATCCAGCCCGCCAAGCTGGTGCGCGGGCTGGCCGAGGTGGTCGAGCGGCGCGGCGTGAAGATCTATGAACAGACCACCGTCACGCGGATCGGCAAGGGCGTCGTCACCACCAATCGGGGCACCGTCCGCGCCCAGCGGATCGTCCGCGCGACCGAGGGCTTTACCCACGGCATCCCCGGCAATGAACGCGAGTGGATCCCGATGAACAGCGCCATCGTGGTCACAGAACCCGTGCCCGATGCGCTGTGGCGGGAAATCGGCTGGGACGGATACGAATTGCTGGGCGACGCGTCACACGCCTATTGCTATGCCCAGCGCACGCGCGGCAATCGCATCGCGATGGGTGGCCGCGGTGTCCCCTATCGCTACGGTTCAAAAACCGATGTGCGGGGCCAGACGCAACTGGAAACGATCGAGAAGCTGAAGGAAATCCTGTACCGGATGCTGCCGCAGACCCGTCCCTTGCGGCTGGATCATGCCTGGTGCGGGGTGCTGGGCGTCCCGCGCGACTGGTGCACGACCTCGGGGCTGGATGCGGACAGCGGCATTGCCTGGGCCGGGGGCTATGTCGGGCTTGGGGTCTCGACCTCGAATTTCTCGGGGCAGACGCTGGCCGATCTGCTGCTGGACAAGACCACCGAGCGCACCGGCCTGCCTTGGGTCAACCGGCGGCCGCGCAAATGGGAACCCGAACCATTGCGCTGGCTGGGGGTGCACACGATGTACTGGCTGTACCATCTGGCCGACCGGAACGAACGGGCCGGAGGCGGACGCAAGACCTCGCGTCTGGCCACGCTTGCCAACCGCATCACCGGGCGCTGAGAAACATGCATCACAACGAAAGCGACACAATGACTGATCTTTCCACCTTCGCCGCCCTTGCCGGAATCGATATCGGCGCGTGGTCCGACAAGCCCACGACGCTGAATCCCGGCCAGAAGGAGGCCGCGAAATCGCTTTACACGACGCCCGATGGCAAGCTGGACATCGGCATATGGGAAGCCACGCCGGGCAGGTTCACGGCCGACCGTTCGCAAGCCGCCGAATTCTGTCATTTCCTGCAAGGCCGGATCGTGATGACCCATCTGGACGGCACAAGGGTCACGCTTGGCCCCGGCGATGCGATCATGCTGCCGCGCGGCTGGAAAGGCACCTGGGAGATTCTGGAGCAGACCCGCAAGATCTATGTGATCTATTCGGGCGGCGACACGCCGGATTGACCGCGCCCTCGTTCACGACGGACCGCCCGGCGGCAGCAGTTCCCCGGACATGCCGCGCATGGGTGGTTATCGCCCGCCATCTCCGTCGGTCTGGCTGATGCCCTGCAACCAGCCCCGGAACAGGCGCAGCGCCGGCGATGGCTTGCGGTCCAGCGGCATGGTGAACCAATACCCGATGTCCGAGGCATAGCCGATGCCGCCGGGATTGACCAACTGACCGGCGGCAAACTCGGCCTCGACCAGTTGCGGCGGCACCAGCGCCAGCCCCTGCCCCGAGATCGCCGCCCGCAAAACCAGCGTGTAATAGTCGAAACGCGCGATGTTCTGGGCCCGAAGCTCTGGTTGTCCGTGCCAGCGCACCAGATCGGACCAGTGCAGCGGCGTGCCCGGATGCTCGAAGATGTTGCAGCGCGCCAGTTGTTCCAGCGTTTGCGGATTGCCCTGACGCGCCAGATAAGACGGCGCGCAGACCAGCCACACATCGCGCCCGAACAGATAAAGCGCGTCCTCGTCGGGGAACGGACCCGGGCCGAAGCGGAAAAATCCGTCCGGCTGATCGCCCGGGTTCTGGGTCGAGAAGGTCGTATATTGAATGTCGATGCTGGGGTTCTTCTGATTGAACTCCTGCACCCGGGGCAAAAGCCAGCGGTCGCCGAAGATCGGCAGCAGCTTCAGCCGCAGCGTGTTCGGATCGGGTTGCAGTTGGCGCGCCTGAAAGGCGGCGTCGTCCATCGCTTTGATCGCGATACGCGCCTGTTCGATGTAGATGCGGCCAAGCCGGGTCGGCACCATGCCGCTGGGCAGCCGGGCGAAAACCTGCCCGCCAAGCTGCGATTCAAGCTTCAAAAGCTGTTTGCTGACCGCGCTTTGCGACAGGTTGATGCTTTCTGCCGCCGCCGTGGTCGAGCCGCGCTGCGCGATCGCCAGCATCACGCGCAGCGCCGTCATCGACGGCATCGGGGCAAAAGGATGACGCAACGGCATACAGATCGGCGTCCGCTAGTCGATTTTGTCATAACCCTAGTGATTCTTTGCGTTTGTGCAAGTCTCGATCCGCGCGCAACAGTCATGGTCACGTCACATTCCAGCCGCAAGGAGAACGCCGTGAGCAAGCAGTCAAACCTTCTGTGGGGCGGACGCTTCGCCAGCGGGCCCTCGGCCGAACTGACCGCCCTGTCGCGCAGCCCGGCCAGTTTCTTCCGCCTCTCGCCCGAGGATCTGGCCGGCTCTCGCGCCCATGCCCGGGAACTTGAACGCGCCGGTGTGCTGACGGCGGACGAGCTTGGCAGGATGCTGGAAACGCTGGACGCGATCGGGGCCGATGTCGCCGCCGGCCGCGAAACACCCACCCCGGCCGACGAGGATGTCCACACCTTCCATGAACGGCTGCTGATCGAGCGGCTGGGCCCGCTTGGCGGCAAGCTGCGCGCCGGCCGCTCGCGCAATGACCAGACCGCGAACAACACCCGCATTTATCTGCGGCGAAAAGCCCGCAGCCTTTCGGCGCTGGTGCTGAAGGTGCAGGATGCGCTGCTGGCACAGGCGCAGGATCATGTCGACACGCTGATGCCGGGCTTTACCCATCTTCAGCCCGCGCAACCGGTCTCGCTTGGCCACCACCTGATGGCGCATGCGCAATCGCTCAGCCGCGACATCTCGCGCCTGATCGACTGGGACCGGCGGTTCGATCGTGGGCCGCTGGGCGCGGGCGCGCTGGCCGGCACCGCCTTTGTCGGCGACAGCATGGCCTCGGCCCGCGATCTGGGTTTCGCGCGCCCCTGCGAAAACTCGATCGACGCGGTCGCCAGCCGCGACGTGGTGGCCGAATTCCTGTTCGCCACCGCCATGCTGGGGGTCAACCTGTCGCGCCTGTCCGAGGAAATCTGCATCTGGGCCTCGCGCCAGTTCGCATGGGCCAGACTGGACGACGCCTATTCGACCGGCTCGTCGATCATGCCGCAGAAGAAGAACCCGGATATCGCCGAGCTGACCCGCGGCATGTCTGGCACGATGATCGGCAATCTGGCGGGAATGCTGGCGACGCTGAAGGCGATGCCCTTGGCCTATAACCGCGATCTGGTCGAAGACAAGCGCAACCTGTTCGAGACGCTCGACCTGCTGGAGCTGATCCTGCCCGCCTTTGCCGGCATGGTCGCCACCCTGCGCTTTGACACCGAGCGCATGGCGATGGACGCCCCCCGCGGCTTCACCCTTGCGACCGAGGTCGCCGACTGGCTGGTCCGCCAAGGCATCCCGTTCTCGCACGCCCATGAGATTTCCGGCGCCACCGTCCGCTATTGCGAGGAGCGCGGGATCGAGCTTGACGGGCTGACCGCCGACGACCTGCCCAAGATCGACGACGCGTTGAAACCCGAGGTGCTGAAGGTCATCGACCCGCGACGGGCGCTGGCCGCGCGCAGCGGCGTGGGGGGGACCGCGCCGGTCCGGGTGCGCGAACAACTGGCCGAGTTCCGCAAGACCTGCGACGCACAGCGCGACTGGGTCAAGGTCGTGCCCAGCGGCGCCGCGCTGGATGCCGCGAAGGCGCCGGCACAATGAGCAATATTGATCTTCCCCAGTCGAACCGGGCCGCCCATGACATCGCCCACCTGACGCTGGTGCCGCGCCGGCATTACGGGCGCATGATCTCGGCCGCGATCGTGCTTTTGCTGGTCGCGCTTCTGATCCGCGCCTTCGTGGTCGGTCAGATCGAATGGTCGGTGGTGGGGCAGTTCCTGTTCGCCCCGGCGATCGTCAAGGGCATCTGGAACACGCTTCTCATGACCGTCTGCGCCATGTCCCTGGGCATCGTGCTGGGCGTCGTCATCGCGATCATGCGCATTTCGGGCAACCCGGTGCTGGAATGGATCGGGCTGATCTATGTCTGGATCTTCCGCAGCGCGCCGGCGCTGTTGCAGCTTTTGCTGTGGTTCAATCTGGCGCTGATCTTTCCGACCATCGGTATCCCGGGGTTGTTCTCGTTCAACACGGTCGACGTGATGACGCCCTTCGTCGCCGCGATGCTGGGCCTTGGCATCCAGCAGGGCGCCTATACCTCCGAGGTGGTGCGCAGCGGCCTTCTGTCCGTCGACACCGGCCAGTACGAGGCAGCCCGGACCATCGGCATGACCGGCATGCAGGCGCTGCGCCGCATCGTCCTGCCGCAGGCGATGCGGGTCATGGTGCCGCCGGTCGGGAACGAGGTGATCAGCATGGTCAAGCTGACCTCGCTCGCCTCGGTCATCCAGTATTCCGAGATCCTGCACAACGCGCAGGTCATCTATTACGCCAATACCCGCGTGCTGGAACTGCTGCTGGTCGCAAGCTTCTGGTATCTGGTCATCGTCACGGTGCTGTCGATGATCCAGTCCCGGATCGAACGCCATTATGCCCGCGGCACCCGCGGCCGCACCAAGCTGTAGGAGCCGGGGGATGAGCGATGAAATTCTGGTCAAGGCCGTCGATGTCAGCAAAACCTTCGGCGACTTCAAGGCGCTCGACAACGTGAACCTCGAAGTCCGCAAGGGCGAGGTCTGCTGCATCATCGGGCCCTCCGGTTCCGGCAAAAGCACGTTTCTGCGCTGCATCAACCTGCTGGAACGGATCGATTCCGGCGCGATCTGGGCCAATGGCGAGCTGATCGGATACCGGCGCGAGGGCGACAAGCTGTATGAGATGAACGACGCCCAGATCGCCCGTCAGCGGCGCGGCATCGGCATGGTCTTTCAGCGCTTCAACCTGTTCCCGCACAAGACCGCGCTTGAAAACGTGACCGAAGGCCCGGTGCATGTGCTGGGCGAAACGCCCAAGGCCGCCCGCGAACACGCCCTTGCGTTGCTGGCCAGCGTCGGGCTTGCCGAAAAGGCGGGCAATTATCCGGCAGAGCTTTCCGGCGGCCAGCAGCAGCGCGTCGCGATCGCCCGGGCCCTTGGCATGCGGCCCTCGCTTATTCTGTTTGACGAACCAACCTCGGCGCTTGACCCGGAACTTGTCTCCGAGGTGCTTGACGTGATGAACGACCTTGCCGCCTCGGGCATGACGATGATCGTGGTCACGCATGAAATGGGCTTTGCCCGCAACGTCAGCAACAACACCGCCTTCATGGACGGCGGCAAGCTGATCGAGCATGGTCCCTCGGCCCGGATACTCAGCCAGCCGGACAACCCGCGGACGGCAGATTTCATCCGCGCCGTCCGCCGATCCTGAAACCAGCAAGCAAACCAATGGGAAGGAACCAACACATGTTGAAACTGCTGCTTTGCGCTTCGGCCTGCATGGTCGCCGCCACGGCCCATGCCGAACTGCCAGCGAAATTCGCCGAAAAAGGCAAGCTGGTCGTCGCCAACACCCCGAACTATCCGCCCATGGAATACCGCGACCCGGCCACGAACGAGCTGATGGGGGTCGACATCGACCTTGGCGCCGCGCTGGCCAAACAGTTGGGCACCGAAATCGAATGGTCCGAGATCGGTTTTGAACAGATGGTCTCGTCGCTGAACACCGGCCGCGTCGACCTGATCCTGAGCGGGATGAGCGACCTGCCCGCCCGCCGCGAGACGATGGATTTCGTCGACTACATGCGCTCGGGCGCGCAGTTCTATACCTCGACCAAGAACGCCGCCGAGATCAAGGAAATGACCGATTTCTGCGGCAAGAAGGTGGGGATGAGCCGCCGAACCTCGTTCCCCGACGAGGCCGCGAAATGGAGCGCGGCGAATTGCGAGGCGAACGGCAAGCCCGCGCTGGAGATCGTTGGCACCGAAGGTTCGGCCGACGCTCGCACGCAACTGAAGCAGGGGCGTCTGGATGGCGCGGTTCAGGGTTCGGAAACGCTGCCCTATCTGACCGAGCTCGAGCCGGACACCTATGTCATCATCGGCGAACCCTTTACCGAAGTGTATCAGGGCATCGGATTTTCCAAACAGGAACCCGAATTGCGCGACGCCTTTGCCGCCGCGCTGGCCGAGTTGATCAAATCGGGCGAATACAAGGCGATCTTCGACAAGTACAAGCTGGCCGGCAGCATGGTCGATGCGCCGCTGATCAACGGCGAAGCGGTCAAGTAAGATAAGGTCATATGGCGGCCCGGTCCCGGTATCGGGCCGCCCTCTCCACGGGTTTTTCGATGGCATCCAACACCCTTTCAACCGGCGAAGACGCGCCGTTCGCCGGCTCTCGGCATATCGAGGCGCTGGCGGGCTTTTGCGCCGGGCTGCGGCTTCGCGATCTGCCGGCGCGGGTCGTCCAGCGGACCCGGCTGCATCTGCTGGATACGCTTGGCGCGATGCTTGCCGGCACCTGTTCGGCCGAGTTCCGCATCGCGCGCAACCTTGCCCCCGCCGCGGGGCGGGCGCTTTTGCTGGGCAGCGCCCGCGAGGTCAGCCCGCGCGATGCGGCGCTGGTCAACGGCGTCGCCGCCCATGTCTTTGAACTGGATGATTGCGGAGGCTGCGACCACACCGGCGCGGTCATTCTGCCCGCCATGCTTGCAGCGATGGCCGAGGCGGATACGCCCGTCCGTGGCGAAGATTTCCTGTGCGCCGTGGTTGCGGGCTATGAAGTCGGGCGCCGGGTGCTGGATGCCTCGGGCGGCTATGGCGTCCACAATGGCGCCGGCTGGCATTCGACCGGGACCTGCGGCCCACTGGCCGCCGCCGCGGCAGTCGCGCGGCTGCGCGGCTATGACGCCGAGGCCACGCGGCAGGCGATCTCGCTTGCCACCAGCTTTTCGTCGGGGCTGTGGGCGTTCATTCATGACGGCTCTCAGGCCAAAAAGATCCACGCCGGGCGCGCCGCCGAGGGCGGGTTGCTGGCCGCCGATCTGGTGCGGGCCGGAATCAGCGGACCGGGCCGGGTCTTCGATCCGGTCTGGGGCGGGTTCTTCGAATGTTTCGTTCAGGGACAGGGCGAGGTTTCGGCCTTGTCCCGCGATCTGGGCGCGGATTGGATGATCGAGCGGGCCTCGCTCAAGCCCTATGCCGCCTGCCGCGGGGCGCATTCGGCAGTGGACGCGGTGGCGGACCTGCTGGCCGAAACCGGGCAGTCGCCGGCCGCGATCCGGGCGATCGACCTGCGTCTCAGCCCGTTTCTGATGGACATGTGCGGCACCGCCCGGCTGGATACGCTGGCCGGCGCGCAGATGAGCCTTGGTTATGCGCTGGCCGCTCTGGTCACCTTCGGGCAGGTCGGGCTGGCGCAATATTCCGCCGCGATGCGCAATGACGACCGCATCAACGCGCTTCTTCCGCTGATCCGCTTCCATCCGGATGCGGCGATGGACCAGATGAGCGAACCCGAAGTCACGTTGACCTTCGCCGACGGAACCCAGCACACCGCCATGGTCCCGCGGGCCACCGGCTCGACCGAGCGGCCGATGCCCGAGGCGGATATTCAGGACAAGTTCCGCCAGCTTGCCCGCATGGCGCTGCCCGCCGAAAGGGTGGCGGGGGTCGCGCAACTCGTCCTCGGGATCGACGATTTGGCGGATTGTCGCGACCTGCCCCGCCTCTTGTCGACGGACGGCCCCGAACCGCCGGTGTTCCGTTAAGATGACCAAACCCGCCGACCTGACGCCACGCCCGTTGAACCCGGCCCCGCCCGCGCCGGAATTTCCCTGGCCGAACGGCAAGAAAAGCGCGCTGTTCATCGGTTTCGACGTGGATGCCGAAACCGCATGGATGGGGAACCGGCCCGAGAATGCCGATCGCATGGTGACCACCTCGCACGGCGGTTACGATGCGCGGGTCGGGACCGCCAAGATACTGACGTTGTTGAACGATCTTGGGCTGCGGGCGACGTTCTTCATCCCCGGCTGGACGGTCGAGGCGCATACGGCCATGTGCGAAAGCATCGTCGCGGCGGGGCATGAAATCGGCCATCACGGCTATCTTCACAAATGCCCCGACCCCACCAAACCGGACGAGGCGCGGGACGAGATTGACCGTGGCATGGCTGCGCTTCGGGCGCGGCTCGGCGTGACACCGGTGGGCTACCGCGCCCCTTCGGGCGAGAATTTCGCCGCACTTCTGGCCTATTTGCAGGAACAGGGGCTGCGCTATTCCAGCTCATTCCGCGACGATATCCGGCCCTATCGCCATAGGCTGCCCGACGGCCGGCCGGGGCCCGTCGAAATCCCCGTCAATTACGCCTTTGACGACTGGAACTTCGGCATGACCAGCCGGGTGGATCCGCGCCCGATCTTTGGCCGGGACGCGATCCTGCCGATCTGGGACGAGGAGTTTCAGGGGATGCACGACTGGGGCGGGGTCACCACGATGGTCCTGCACCCGCAGGTGTCGGGCCGCCCGATGCGCTGGCGGATCCTGCGCGACTTTCTGGCCGGGGTCGCGGCGCGCGATGACGTCTGGATCGCCACCGGCGCCGAGATCACCGCCCATTTCGAGGCATGCGAAACCAGCGCCCGCGTTGCCGGCGCCGAACGGGATACCGGCTGACCTGCCCGCACCACTGTGGCGCGACGCCCGAAACTTCTGCCGCCCGGCGTGGGCGGATCACCGACCCGGACCATGAATTCGTTGCCCAAGGCCGCCATATCCGCCGGGTGCGCCGTTATGGCAAGCAGGGCGTCATCCCGTTTCAACCCATTGCGGCCACGCACCCGCACCCATGTCCCATGCGAAAACCTGCACCCCGCAATGCAAATTCACGCAAAACCCGCCTTGCGTGTTGAGCACCCCCCACCCGGCATTATATGCCACCAAAGAACCGCAGCGATGCCGGAGAAGATCGCGGTCTTCCTTTGGCGCTGCTGAACCGAAAAGGCGATTTCATGACCGACCAACATTCACGGCTGATCATTCTGGGCTCGGGCCCGGCGGGCTATACGGCGGCGGTCTATGCCGCGCGCGCCAACCTGAAGCCGACGCTGATCACCGGCATGGCGCTGGGCGGCCAGCTTATGACCACGACCGATGTCGACAACTGGCCGGCCGACTTCGGCGGGGTGCAGGGTCCTGAACTGATGGAGCGTTTTCAGCGCCATGCCGAGCGTTTCGATACCCAGATGGTTTTCGACCACATCAACGAAGTGCAGCTTGACCAGAAGCCGTTCCGCCTGATCGGCGACAATGGCAGCTATAGCTGTGATGCGCTGATCATCGCGACGGGCGCCTCGGCGAAATATCTGGGCCTGCCATCCGAGGAAACCTTCGCCGGGCGCGGCGTGTCGGCCTGCGCCACCTGCGACGGGTTCTTCTACAAGGGCAAGGACGTGGCGGTCGTGGGCGGCGGCAATACCGCCGTGGAAGAGGCGCTTTACCTGTCCAACATCGCCAGAAACGTCACCCTGATCCACCGCCGCGACAGCCTGCGGGGCGAGAAGATCCTTCAGGACAAGCTGCTGGAAAAGGCGGAAAACGGCAATGTCACATTGCAATGGAACGCCACCGTGGACGAGATCGTGGGCGACGACAAGGACGGCGTGACCCATGTCCGCGTCACCGATGTGCTGGACGGCGCCAAGAAGGATCTGCCGGTTTCGGGCGTTTTCATCGCCATCGGCCACCACCCGAACACCGAGCTTTTCGCCGGCAAGCTGAAGATGGAGAACGGCTATATCATCACCCGGGGCGGCCGCGACGGCATGGTCACCGAAACCAGCATTCCCGGTGTTTTCGCCGCCGGAGATGTGCAGGATCACATCTACCGTCAGGCCGTCACCAGCGCCGCAAGCGGCTGTCAGGCGGCGCTTGACGCGGACCGCTATCTGGAAGGGCTGTGACCGCCCGGTCCCGGCAAAGTCTGGTCTGATGCGGCGTGGCCGGCGTTTTGCCGGCGCCGATTGACCCATCCCCAATGTCCCCCTATCCAGATAGGCGGAAGAGAAACATCCCCGGTGGGGTGCCCGGATTTCAAATCCGGCGAAAGGCGCGCGGCGTCTTTGGTGGGTTCGACTCCCGCCTCTTCCGCCACTTGTCGTTGATTTACAGGCATTTTGGCGGGTTCCAGATTCGCTGACCAAACGAGGCTGAGCGCTGTCAGAGGCGACAATCCGCCTGCGGTTCCTGAATTTTCACCTTTTAGCGCCGCCCGGCGAAAACGCCGGTCCCGCGACAGGCGCTTCTGGATTTGGGGGCCGCCGGTGCCCGGCGTAGGAACCGCTGCAAGTCTCATCGGCTTCCTGCCCGCCCCGCATCGTCCGCACCTGTCCGCGACGGAGTGCTTTGGTCATGTTCATATCTCCGCGTTCCGGCGGTAGAACAGGCTGCATCATGTTGAAGGACGCGAAGTGAAACGGGTCACCAAATACCTGATGCTGGCCGGGCTGATCGTGGCGGGCGTTGCCTGGGCGGTTCTATGGACTGCCAGCGTCGGGGATACGATAGGCTTTTCCAGCAACCGCGATTTCTACTTCGATGTCCGGCATCCGGTCCGCGCCGCGATCCTGAGCGCCGCGTTGTGGGCGGGTCTGGCAGCTGCAATTATCGCAGGCGTTGCTTGGGCGTGGCTCGCCTGCGTCGGCAACCGGCGCGAATAGCGGGCTGAACGACCTCCAACCATGATCCTGCAAAAACCCCGCGCGCGCCCCGGCCATGCATGGTTAATTCTTGCCGGATTCCAGCCGATAAGCGCGGATCGCCAAGGCGAAGACCCGCAAGAAACGGATTGCAGCACTGATCGCCAAGCTGCGGCAGATCCGGCGCGCGGCCAAGGGCAACGGTGATCGGCGCCAAAGGATCAATTGATTTCGCTCTGCGGCCACCTACATTTCGGGCAACAAGCAAAAAGGGGACCAAGGATGACCTACACGAAATCCGACGACGCCATTTCCCGCCTGACCCCGGAACAATACCGCGTCACCCAGCAGAACGGGACCGAGCGGCCCTTTACCGGCGAATACGACGAACATTTCGAACCCGGCATCTATGTCGACGTCGTTTCGGGCGAGCCGCTTTTCGCATCGAGCGCCAAGTTCAACTCGGGCTGCGGCTGGCCGGCTTTTTCCAAGCCCATCGCTGATGCGAACGTCAATGAGCTGCGCGATGTCAGCCACGGGATGATCCGCACCGAGGTGCGCTCGGCCCATGGCGACAGCCATCTGGGCCATGTCTTTCCCGACGGCCCGCGCGAGACGGGCGGAATGCGCTATTGCATCAACTCGGCCAGCCTGCGCTTTGTCCCCAAGGACGAGATGGCGGCCGAAGGTTACGGCGATTATCTGGATCAGGTGGAGGATAAATGATGACCGAACGCGCTGTTTTGGCCGGGGGCTGCTTCTGGGGCATGCAGGACCTGATCCGCAAGCTGCCGGGGGTCGAAGCGACCCGCGTGGGCTATACCGGCGGCGACGTGCCGAACGCCACCTATCGCAATCACGGCAGCCATGCCGAGGGGATCGAGATCCTGTTCGATCCGGCGAAGATCAGCTATCGCGAGTTGCTGGAATTCTTCTTCCAGATCCACGATCCGACGACCCGCGACCGACAGGGCAATGACCGTGGCAGCAGCTATCGCTCGGGCATCTATTACACCTCCGAGGCGCAGCATCAGACCGCGCTGGATACGATCGCCGATGTCGACGCCTCGGGGCTGTGGCCCGGCAAGGTGGTGACCGAGGTCGAGCCGGTGGGCGATTTCTGGCAGGCCGAGCCGGAGCATCAGGACTATCTGGAGCGCATCCCCAACGGCTATACCTGCCATTTCCCGCGCCCGAACTGGGTCCTGCCCCGGCGCGCGGCGGAATAAGGCGGGTTTCGCGGGCAAACCCTTCCGCGTGGGGTCAG
Source organism: Paracoccus pacificus (assembly GCF_042680785.1). Lineage (NCBI taxonomy): Bacteria > Pseudomonadati > Pseudomonadota > Alphaproteobacteria > Rhodobacterales > Paracoccaceae > Paracoccus > Paracoccus pacificus. The sequence goes on along the minus strand of NZ_JBHUEN010000006.1, from coordinate 210,429 downwards.
ACGGTTCCGACACGGGGTCAGACGGTCCGGCCCGATGGCGCGCTTGTCGTTAAAGCCCCCGCGCGCCCCGCGTGGCAAACCAAGGCACGGATTGGTGCGCTTTGGGGCGCTGAATCTCGCATCTTCTTCCGAGGTGGCCTGATCGTTTTTGGGAATCCTTTGCCACGCTGATTTTCCTTCTTTCGCGGATAGAAAGGATCCTGTCGCAGGATCGCCCATGCGCGACGGGGGAAGGTCGGCCAATTTTGCCGGGGTGACGATCCGGCTGGCGGTCCCCCCCTGCTTGGCTATAGTTGCGCCGGGGTCGCATCGCGATTTCGTGGCGCCAATGGCCCAACGCCGACCCCGACACAAGAATCGCCGCGACCGGCCGATATGGCGCGCGGGACAGGGGACAGCAGTATCGGGCGGACATGCCGAAGCGTCTGAACAGACATGTGTTTTTGGGCTTTGGCCTTGCCCTGATCATCGGCACCGCAGGCGGGTTTCTGTTCCACGCGCTGCGTGTTCCCCTGGCATGGATGCTGGGGGCGATGACGGCCAGCAGCATCGCGGCCATCGCCGGCGCGCCGGTTGCTGCCCCGGCGGCGGCGCGAATTCCGATGACCGCGCTGATCGGAGTCATCCTCGGTTCGTCGGTCAGGCCCGATCTTTTCGATCACCTGAACGAATGGGTGTTTCCGCTGTTGATGCTGCCGGTGTTCCTTGCGGCGGGCGCAGCGGCCTCGGTCGCCTATTTCGTGCGCGTTGGCGGGCTGGACCTCAAGACGGCCTATTTCGCGGGCATGCCGGGCGGGCTTGTGGAAATGGTCCTGATGGCCGAGGCCAACAAGGCCGATGCCCATACCGTGTCGCTGGTTCATGCGCTGCGTGTCCTGTTGGTGATCATGATCCTGCCTTTCGCGATCCGCCTTTTCACCGGCGCCCCGGTCAGCAGCACCATGCCGGTCGCCGCCGGAACGCCGGATATGACGGACCTGCTTTGGGTGCTGCTGTGCGTCGTCGGCGGCAGTGCGGTCGGGATATTGCTGCGGCTGCCGATCCGGTTCTTTCTGGGGCCCTTGTTGTTCAGCGCCGTTCTGCACGCGACCGGCGTGACGGATTTCAACCTTCCCGGCTGGACCGCCGGTGCCGCGCAGGTCGTGCTGGGAACGGTGATCGGCTGCCGCTTTCGCGGTGTCGCCCCGGCCGAGGTTCTGCGCATCGGGATCATGAGCCTTGGCGCCGTCGTGATCCTTTTGGCGATAACCGCGCTGTTTGCCGGCATCGTCGGGCGGATCAGCGGTTATGGCTTTACCGCGATGCTCCTGGCATATTCCCCCGGCGGCCTCGCCGAGATGAGCCTGATCGCCTATACCCTGAAGATCGAGACGATGTTCGTCTTTGGCATGCATCTTCTGCGCGTCCTCATTGTGGCCTTCGGCGCGGCACTGGTCTTGCCCCGGGTGCGCAGGTTCGCGGAACGGCGGCGCGGTCCGGGCGGAGGGTGAGGGAGCGGGGAAAAACGCCAAAGAAAAATCCCGTCCTCTCTGCGACTGGTATTCGTTGCTCGCGTCGCGTCAGTACTGGCAGCGCCCCCGCGCCGGCAGCATAGGTGCGTTTTCGTTAAAATTTGCTTTTCTTTGTCAGCGACATAGCTATAGTTTGTTGTCGTAGAGTAACGAGTAGCGAGTGTCACTATGCCTAATATTTTGGTGATGGATTTCGGCAACACGAACATTGCAAATCCATCGTATTTCTATCCTCTTATCCTGAATAGTCAGGAAAACGACAACAACTTTGGCATTCCCATCGACTTCTCGGGGGCGCAAGGCAAGTATCTGTCAGTGTCGGACGACGATGCGTTCTTTAATGACCCGCAGCGCCCCGGCTATAACGACACCAACCAGACCGTGGCGGCCGATACGACATTCTCGACGACGACGATTCCCGCCGGAAATCGCGTGCACCCCATTTGCAAGGTATATGTCGAGGCGGCCGACGGGTCGTCGGTGTGGATTTCATATCTTCAGGTTACCGAGCCCGGAGCGGCAGTGGACGCCGGTGGACCCCATACGAATTTAATCGTGATCGAGCAGGTGAACGGCACGTTCGATCCGACCGCCACCTATTATACCGCGGTGCGACCGGATAACGCGGCCTATATCGCGTATAATGCCGATGGGACATTTCCCTATACCAAGACGCCCATCATCTGCTTTTCCGACGCGACACTGATCGAGACCGATCATGGTCAGGTCTGTGCCGGGGTTTTGCGGGTCGGCGATCTGGTCCGCACGCAGGATCACGGATATCAGCCCATCCGGTGGATCGGCAGACGCACATTCGGCGCAACCGAGTTGAAGAACGATCCCGACCTGCGGCCCGTGCGCATTCGCGCCGGAGCGCTTGGAACAGGGATTCCGTCCAGCGATCTTGTCGTCTCACCGCAGCACCGCGTGCTCATACGATCAAAAATTTCGCAAAGCATATTTGCGACGGATGAGGTGCTGGCCGGGGTAAAGCATCTTCTTGTCAAAGATGGTGTCGAGGTGGTGGATGACCTTGAAGGCGTGACCTATGTCCATTTCCTTCTCGACCGGCACGAAATTGTTTATGCGAACGGCGCGCCCGCCGAAACTCTCCATACCGGAGCGGAAGCCCTGAAATCCGTCGGTCCCGCCGCCCGTGCCGAGATCTTTTCGATTTTCCCGGAACTGGAGCGCAACCATCAGCGTGAAACGGCGCGCTTGGCGCTGTCGGGTCGGGATGCGCGTAAGCTGGCGGCTCGGCACGCCAAGAACGGCAAGCCGTTCGTCGAGCCGATCGGGACCCTTCAGCAGAGCTGATCGGCGGCTTCGCGATGACCGGGACGACCAACCGTCGGCGCCCGCCGAGCCAAGGCCGGGCGTCGGCGGTTAAGGTTTCGCAACAACCGGCGCGGAGGATTTTGCGGTTTCGGGCCGCATTCGGACGCCACGAGTCCTAGCGGTCGTTCATGCCCTTGCCGTCAAGGATCTTCGGAGTGGCCTTGTCGATCCGGCTTTCGCGGGTTTTCGCCTGTTTGGCACCCGAAAAATGCAGAACCCACGCCCGCTGCCGACCGGGCGTCAGATCCTCGAATGCCTGCCGAAATGCCGCGTCGCCGTCCAGCCGCGACACCAGTTCCTCGGGATATTCAAGATCATCCTTGGGCAGATCGACCTTCAGCCCCGCCTTTTCGTTCTTGATGGCTTCGGCAATGAACCCGCTGATTGCCTTTTCGGCCGCCGCGATCTGGTCCAGTCCGGTGAAGTTCATGACTTTCGCGGAACGTGAGTTCTCGCCCGGCAGCTCCAGCAATCCATCAGGATCTTTCAGAAGCACGCCTTTGAAGAATCCCAGCGCCGCGCGGTCCTTGAAACCCCAGAGGATCGCGACATTGCCGCCGTCATAGGTATAGACCGGCGACGACCATTTGAAATCCTCGGTCAGCCCGGCATCCAGAAGGATCTTGCGAAGCGCCAGAAGCTCATCCCGCCAGTCGGTCCGCTTGGCGAAAAAAGCACCGGCCCTGAAGCTGTCTGTGGTCATGGTGTTGCTTCCTTTCGCCTCTGATCCTGTCATCGCCGGGCGGGACTGTCCATCGCGGCGCCGCTGTCACGAAACGATCAGATTTCTGTCGTCAAAGCGTCTTGCGCCGGGCGTATCCGCGTGGCGACCGTCATTGGCTGGCGGCGCCCCCGCGACGGGGCTTCAACCCGATCACATCGGAAGAGATATTCACATGACCCATAAGCTCAGCAGCTTGCTTGCAACCTCGGCGATTTTCGCCGTCGCGATTGGCGGCGGTGCCTTCGCCCAGACCGCCGATGACGCGGCGCTTCTTGATCGCGCGCTCAAGGGCAATGTCGTCGAAAATGGCGGCGCGCGCCGGCTTTCCGGCGACATTACCGAGGCTTTCCTGAAGGAAATCAAGGCCGGTCCGGCCAAGAACGTGATCCTGCTGATCGGCGACGGCATGGGTGATTCGGAAATCACCATCGCGCGCAACGTGGCCGTGGGCGCGGGCGGCGCCTTCAAGGGGCTGGACGCGCTGCCGGTGACCGGCCAGTACACCCATTACGCGCTGACGAAGGATGGCAAGCCGGACTACGTCACCGACTCGGCCGCTTCGGGCACCGCATGGGCCACGGGCACCAAGACCTATAACGGCGCCATCTCGGTCGACATCAAGGGCGCGCCGCAAAAGACCCTGCTGCAAATGGCCAAGGAGGCCGGTCTGGCGACGGGCGATGTCTCGACCGCCGAAATTCAGGACGCAACCCCGGCGGTTCAGGTTGCCCATGTGACCGGCCGCAAATGCTATGACCCGACCTCGACGGCGGAAAAATGCGCCGATAACGCGCTGGAAAACGGCGGCCTCGGCTCGATCTCGGAGCAGCTGCTGAACACCCGCCCCGACGTCACGCTGGGCGGCGGCCGCAAGTATTTCGACGACGTGGCCCGTGCCGGCGAGTGGAAGGACAAGCCGCTGATCGACCAGGCCCGCGAGCGCGGCTTCCAGGTTGTCGAGACGCTGACCGAGCTGAATGCCATCAACGGCGCCAATGACGCGCAGCCGGTGCTGGGTCTGTTCTCGGCCGGTAACATGCCGGTGCGCTGGAAAGGCCCGCAGGCGGTGCTGAACGGTATTCAGGAACAGGCCGCCGTCACCTGCGAGCCCAACCCCGAGCGTGGCGCCGAAGTGCCGACGCTGGCCCAGATGACCGAAAAGGCGATCAGCCTGCTCAGCGCAAACGAGAAGGGCTTCTTCCTTCAGGTCGAAGGCGCCTCGATCGACAAGCAGGACCATTCGGCCAATCCCTGCGGCCAGATCGGCGAGACGGTGGATCTGGACGAGGCCGTGCAGGTCGCGCTGAACTATGCCCGCGAAAAGGGTGACACGCTGGTCATCGTCACCGCCGACCATGCGCATTCCAGCCAGATCGTCTATCCGGACTCGAAAACCCCGGGCTTCAGCCAGTTGGTCAACACCGCCGACGACACGGTCATGGCAATCAATTATGGCAATGCCGACGCGGCCGACGATCAGGGCCACACCGGCGCCCAGCTTCGCGTCGCGGCCTATGGCCCCGGTGCGGCGAATGTCACCGGCCTGACCGATCAGACCGACCTGTTCTTCACCATGCGCGACGCGCTGAACCTGTCGGGCACGAAAGAGCAAGCCGCCAACTGATCCGGCGATCCGGCTTCATACCTTCCCGCGCCCGCCGTATCCACTACGGCGGGCTTTTTCTTTTTCCTCGCCGCGCTATGCGGCAGTTGCGCGACGATGTCGGGGGCATCAGCGAAAGGGTTCTGTCCAGCACGCTGAAAACCCTGTGCCGGAACGGCCTGACCGACCGCCATGTGCAGCCCACCGTGCCGCCCAAGGTCAGCTACAGCCTGACGCCAAGTGGACAGGGGCTTTTATCGGTGATGGAGCGACTGACCGACTGGATCGGGCGCGAGTTGCAGACGGTCGAGGCTGCGAAAGCCCGCTATGACCGCGAAAACCACGACGCCGGGGATACCGGCCGCTAAGCCAGCGGCCGCATGTCTGCCCGCGACGTTCCACTTTCCAAACTTTCGCTTTTGCTGTATTGCCCGCCAATCTGTGACGTGAGGCCCGCCCCGGGGCACATGCGTAAGGATCGGGGCGCGGCGGCAATGGGGCCGCCATATGACACGGGTACGACCAGAGGGCTGGCGTGACCCAGAGGAAATCAGATGTTTGATGAAGTTAGAAAATCCATCCAGTGGGGACAGGAAACCCTGACACTGGAATCGGGCAAGGTTGCCCGTCAGGCCGACGGCTCGGTCATCGCCACCCTGGGCGAAACCAGCGTCATGGCCAACGTGACTTTCGCACGTGAACAAAAGCCGGGGCAGGACTTTTTCCCGCTGACCGTGCATTATCAGGAAAAATACTATGCCGCCGGCAAGATCCCGGGCGGCTTCTTCAAGCGCGAGGCGCGGCCGACCGAAAAGGAAACGCTGACCGCGCGCCTGATCGACCGTCCGGTCCGCCCGCTGTTCGTCCCTGGCTTCAAGAACGAAGTGCTGGTGATGTGCACGGTGCTGTCGCACGATCTGGTCAATGACCCCGACATCGTCGCAATGATCGCCGCTTCGGCCGCACTGACCATCTCGGGCGTGCCGTTCCGTGGCCCGATCGGCGCCGCGCGCGTCGGTTTCGCCAATGGTGAATATGTGCTGAACCCCGAAGTTCAGGACATGGACCAACTGCGTTCGAACCCCGAACAGCGCCTGGACCTGGTCGTCGCCGGCACCAAGGAAGCGGTGATGATGGTCGAATCGGAAGCCTATGAGCTGACCGAGGCCGAGATGCTGGGCGCGGTGAAGTTCGGGCATGAGGCGATGCAGCCGGTGATCGACATGATCATCGACTTCGCCGAGGAAGCTGCGAAGGAACCCTTCGAGTTCAAATCGCCCGATTACAGCGTGCTTTATGGCCGCGTCAAAACGCTGGGCGAAACGCCGATGCGCGCGGCCTATGCGATCCACGACAAAAGCGAGCGCCGCGACGCCATTCAGGCGGCACGCGAGCAGATCATCGCCGGGCTGAACGAGGACGAGCTGGCCGACGAGAATCTCGGCTCGGCCCTGAAAAAGCTGGAATCCTCGATCCTGCGCGGCGATATCATCTCGGGCGGGGCCCGGATCGACGGCCGCGACACCCGCACCGTGCGCCCGATCGACTGCGAAGTCGGCATCCTGCCGCGCACCCACGGCTCGGCGCTGTTCACCCGCGGCGAGACGCAGGCGCTGGTGGTGACCACGCTGGGCACCGGCGATGACGAACAGATCATCGACGCGCTGCATGGCAATTTCCGCTCGAACTTCCTGCTGCATTACAACTTCCCGCCCTATTCGGTCGGCGAGGTTGGCCGCGTGGGTTCGCCCGGCCGCCGCGAGATCGGTCATGGCAAGCTGGCATGGCGCGCGCTGCAGGCGGTGCTGCCGGCCCCGACCGACTTCCCCTATACCATCCGCGTCGTGTCCGAGATCACCGAGTCGAACGGTTCGTCCTCGATGGCGTCGGTCTGCGGCGGCTCGCTGTCGATGATGGATGCGGGCGTGCCGCTGAAGGCGCCGGTCGCCGGCGTGGCGATGGGCCTGATTCTGGAAGATGATGGCAAATACGCGGTTCTGACCGACATTCTGGGCGACGAGGATCACCTCGGCGACATGGACTTCAAGGTCGCCGGCACCGCCGAGGGCATCACCAGCCTGCAGATGGACATCAAGGTTGCGGGCATCACGCCCGAGATCATGGAACAGGCACTGGCGCAGGCCAAGGACGGCCGGATGCACATTCTGGGCGAAATGGGCAAGGCGCTGTCGGAAGGCCGCCGTGAATTCTCGGCCCATGCCCCGCGCATTGAGACGATGACCATCCCGACCGACAAGATCCGCGAAGTGATCGGCTCGGGCGGCAAGGTGATCCGCGAGATCGTGGAAACCTCGGGCGCCAAGGTCGACATCAACGACGACGGCGTCATCAAGATCGCCTCGGCCAATGCCGATTCGATCAAAAAGGCCTATGACATGATCTATTCGATCGTGGCCGAGCCGGAGGAAGGCAAGATCTACACCGGCAAGGTCGTCAAGCTGGTCGATTTCGGCGCATTCGTGAACTTCTTCGGCAAGCGCGACGGTCTGGTTCATGTCAGCCAGATCGCCAACAAGCGGCTTCAGCATCCGAACGAGATCCTGAAGGAAGGCCAGGAGGTCAAGGTCAAGCTGCTGGGCTTCGACGACCGCGGCAAGGTGCGCCTTGGCATGAAGATGGTCGATCAGGAAACCGGCGAGGAAATCGCGCCGGAAGCCAAAGAGCAATCGGCCGACGCCTGATTTTCAAACTGATCGGGGGCTCCCTTCCGGGGGGCCCCTTTTTATCTGACCGGATAACAGGAATTGCTGCGGCTGGCCGTCATATGCGACCCGAACGCCCTGCGCCCGACCGCACTTGCGGTTGAAAGCGCGTTATCGCACGCCACCGGCCCGGTCGAGCTGATCGTGGTGGGCCTTGATTTCGCGGCATCGGACTGGGCGCGGCTGGACCGCATGGTCGCCAGTTTCCCACAGACGATCCTGACCCGCATCGACTTTGACATTTCCCAGCTTGGCGACGCGGGCGCGGTATCGGCCCATATCTCGCGGGCCACATTCGCGCGGCTGTTTCTGCATCGGCTGGTGGACGGGGTGGTGCTGTATATGGACGGCGACGTTCTGGTGACCGGCGATCTGTCGCGGCTGAAACCGCAGGCGCTGGCCGGCCAGCCCATCGCGGCGGTCCCCGATTTCGTCGTGCAGAAATGGTGCGCGCGGCGAAACGGGTTCCGGCGACGGACGGCACTGCAAAAGCTGCGACGCTGGGCCGAATATTCGGGCGATCCGGCGCGTTACTTCAATGCCGGCGTCATCCTTATGGACATGCCGGCGATCCGGGCCGATGCCGGGCTGGTGGCGGCGCTTGAGGATGTGGCGACGGCCTCGGGCTATCCGCTGGGGGATCAGGATCACCTGAACCGGGTGTTCCAGAACCGCGCCACGCTGATTGATCCGGCATGGAACTGTTCATGGGGGCGTCTGCATCGACAGCGGTCCCTGATGGCCAAGGCGGGTCTGCCGATGGCGCCGCCGTCGGATCTGGCGATCATCCATTATCATGGGCCCAACAAGCCCTGGAAAAAGCTCGGCTGGCGGAAGAACTGGCCCCGATGGCCGCAGATCCAACGTTACCGGCGCGCCTTGCGCGCCTTCAATGCGCGCTATCTGGATCTCGCATTCTAGCTTGGTCGCGGAAACCGGTGCCGCTTCCACTTACGATAACGCGCCGCCAACTGGCTTAACCTGCCGCGCCGGGGGGCCATCAGCGGCCGGCGCGTGACATCGGCCTGAGCTTCCAGCGCCTCGGCAAACTCGGTCTGGTACCCGGCCAGCAGCCGCCGCGCGCGCGCCGCGCAATCCTGCGCCCGTCGCCGTGCCTCGGGGTCGAGACAGCGGCGCAGCGCATCGGCAAGGGCCTCATCCGTGGTCCGGTCCAGAATATAGCTCTCGGCCCAGCCCAATACCTGGGTCTGGTGCGTGATCTTGTCGCCGCCTGAAATCGCGTCCACCGCCAGAACCGGCACGCCGTTCTTCAGCGCCAGCACCGCGCCGTGCAGCCGCGTGGTCACCACCGCGTCCAGCCGTGCGCAGATCGATTCGTATTCGGCCGCGGTTCCGATGCCCAGATCGTTCGAGGCCCGCGGCAGGACGGTATCAAGCTCGACCACCGCGACACCGGCATCGCGAAGCAGTTTGCGCAGCCGTTCCTCGGCCATGTCATGACGCTGGCGCGACCCGTATTCACGCTGCGGCCGGGCCAGACACAGGCCGATGACCGGGACGCGGGGCGGCTGATGCAGAAAGCTCAGATCGGGGCGCGCCATGCGGTCGCTGTCCCGTTCCAGCAACGCATCGAACGGGTTGGCCTCGGACAATGGCGCCACCATCGTCAGGTTCACCCCGATCTGGACGCAATGGCGGAACCGCGTCAGCACCTCGGGGTATTCGGCGGGATAGTCCCGCACATAGGGGCCGCAGACGACGATCAGATGGGTGAAATCGGCCGGGTTCAGCGTCGCCGCGCCCACCCATTCCGGTTCCATGCCGACCCGATCCTGATCAAGCGGCGAGACGGCGTAGGCGATGCCCAGCGCGCCCAGCATACCCTCGACCTGACGCAAGACCTCGATATCGCCGACAGTCGAAAAATGGCCGGTCACCAGCGCGCGGTGCGACGAAGGACGGGCTACAGCGGCGTTGGGCACGCTAGGGTTCCTTGGCGGGTGGCAACGGTGTCAGAGGATAACCAAGCCCCAGCAGAGCCGAGACCGGCGAAGCACAGCCTAGGGCAATGCCGCGTTTTTCCGCAAGCGCCAAGGCGAGTCCAAACCCCACCAAAATACGGTCCAACCCGGCGGACAGCCCCGAGGGCGCGCGGTCCGCCCCTTCATAGAACCGGGGCTGGCTGTCGTTGGACAGGTCGATCCCCGCCAGCAGCACCCGATCGGGCGAGGCCGCCAGCGCGAATTGCAGGGCCGAAAAGGCGACCGTGCCGGTGATCACCACACCCTTGTCGGGCTTGACCGAGATCGCGGCATCGCCGTCGCGCATGACGATATGCGTCAGACCGGGATCGGACAGATCGCGGCGTGGGGCACCCACCGGCTTTGCCAGATTGTCGATCAGACAGATGCGGCGGTTCTGAAACACCGCCGTTCCACGCTCGGCCAGCGCCCGCATGGCGGCGGCGGACAGGAAGAACGGGATGGCCGGGTCCAGCCGGGTCAGCATGGCGTGATAGCGAAAGACGAAACGCTCATCCTCGACTGCCACCGCAAGCGGACGAATGGTATCGGCCAGAATCGCCGCGCCGTTGCACAGAATCGCGGTGCCGTCGCCCAAGGCGGCGATGCGCTGCGCCTTCAGGGACGGACCCGAGCCGACCACGGCCAGCATAGGCGCGCCTTGCGGCAGAAGATCGTAACCATGCGAAAGCGTCAAAAAAGGCTGGCCGCGCCAGATGGCACGGCCAGAATCACGCTCGATGCTCAGCCCCGGCCAGATGTCCTGTCGATGCGCACGGGCTCGCCCAAGCAGCTGAAAGCCAAGGCGGATCACGCTGCGCGACAGCGGCCGGTCCGACATGCCTCAGGCTTTCAGCTTGGCCTTGCGCAGATAGGGCAGCTCGATCGTCAATTCGCCGAACTTCTCGCGCGCCTGTTCGTCGTTCAGCGACAAGGCGACGATCACATCCTGACCGGGCACCCAGTTGGCCGGCGTGGCGACCGGAACGCCGTCGGTGGCCTGAACGGCATCCAGCGCGCGCAGGATCTCGGCGAAGTTGCGGCCGACCGACATCGGATAGGTCATGGTCAGACGGACCTTCTTGTCCGGGCCTATGATATAGACGGTGCGCACGGTGGCGGTATGCGCGGGCGTGCGGTTTTCCGGCAGCACCGTGTCCGAGGGCAGCATGTCATAAGCCTTGGCGACGCTTAGCCCGCTGTCGTCGATCATCGGGAAATTCGCCGGCGCACCGGCGATCTTTTCAATGTCGGCCTTCCATTTCTGATGGTCCGCGACGCTGTCGACCGACACGCCCAGAACCTTGGTGCTGCGCTTTTCGAACTCGGGCGCAAGCTGGGCAACGGCGCCGAACTCGGTCGTGCAGACCGGGGTGAAGTCGCGGGGATGCGAAAACACGATCGCGTATTGACCGTCCAGCCAATCGTGGAACTTGATGGTGCCCTCGGTGGATTCCGCGGTGAAATCCGGGGCCGTGTCGTTGATGCGCAGCGCCATGTCAGCGTCCTTTTTCCGTGCGTTTCTTCGCCGCGAACATAGGGTTTTTGCCGGCAAATGCCAGCCCGTCCACGCGCCCGTCGTGGGCGCCCGCGACGGTTCGTCAAAATGCCGGCACAGCGCGGCATACTGCCCATGATTCCGGCCTTGCGCCGGCCCGCGCGGGGTGACAGGCTGTCGCCGCCTGCAACAAAAGGGGGATGCGATGGCCAATCTTGAGGACAAGCGCAAATTCTACATCGACGGCAAATGGGTCGATCCGGTCAAGGCCAACGATCTGGAAGTCATTGACCCCACGACCGAGGAAGCCGTGGCGGTGATCTCGGTCGGCGATCAGGCCGACACCGACAAGGCGGTGGCGGCGGCCAAGGCCGCTTTCCCGGCATGGGCCGCAACGCCGCCCGCCAAACGCCTTGAATATGTCGAGAAGATTCTGGCGGTCTACAAGCGCCGCGCCAAGGATATGGCCGCCGCGATCACGACCGAGATGGGCGCGCCCGCCGACATGAGCCTGAACGATCAGGCCGAGGCCGGCACCTATCACATCGAGAATTTCATCACCGCGATGAAGGACTTCGAGTGGATCCGCCCGCTAAGCAAAGAGGCCCCGAAGTCCCGTATCGCATGGGAGCCGATCGGGGTCGTCGGTCTGATCACGCCGTGGAACTGGCCGATGAATCAGGTCACGCTGAAGGTGATCCCGGCGATTCTGGCCGGCAACACCGTGGTGCTGAAACCGTCCGAGATCGCGCCGCTATCCTCGATGGTGTTCAGCGAGATCGTGGACGAGGCCGGGCTGCCCAAGGGCGTCTACAACATGGTGAACGGCGATGGCGTGGGCGTGGGCACCCAGCTTTCGGTGCACCCCGACGTGGACATGATTTCCTTCACCGGCTCGACCCGCGCCGGCATCGCGATCACCAAGGCGGCCGCTGATTCGGTCAAGAAGGTGACGCTGGAGCTGGGCGGCAAGGGTGCGAACCTTGTCTTTGCCGATGCCGATGACAACGCGGTCAAGCGCGGCGTGCAGCATTGCTTCTATAACTCGGGGCAGTCCTGCAACGCGCCGACCCGTATGCTGGTCGAACGCCCGATCTATGAAAAGGCCGTCGAAACCGCCCGCGCGGTCGCCGAGGCCACCAAGGTCGCGCCGGCCAGCGAACCCGGCAAGCACATCGGCCCGGTGGTCAGCAAGCAGCAGTGGGACAAGATTCAGGACCTGATCCAGAAGGGCATCGACGAAGGCGCCCGTCTGGTCGCCGGCGGCACCGGCCTGCCCGAAGGCGTCAACCGCGGCTATTTCGTGCGCCCGACGGTCTTTGCCGACGTGAACAACGAAATGACCATTGCGCGTCAGGAGATCTTTGGCCCGGTTCTGTCGATCATCCCCTTCGACACCGAGGATGAGGCGGTCGAGATCGCCAATGACACGATCTATGGCCTGACCAACTATGTCCAGTCGCAGGACGGCACCCGTCGCAACCGGCTGGCCCGCAAGCTGCGCGCCGGCATGGTCGAGATGAACGGGGAATCCCGTGGCGCGGGCTCGCCCTTCGGCGGGGTCAAGGCCTCGGGCCGGGCGCGCGAAGGCGGCTATTTCGGGATCGAGGAGTTCATGGACGCCAAGGCCATTTCGGGCTGGGACGCCGACGCGCCCCAGGCCGGGCAGAACGGCACCGTGGACGCCTGATTGCCCGGCACGTCCGGGGCTGGTGATCGGGGGCTGGTGATCAGCCCCAGACCACCTCGGCCAGAAAGATATAGCCCGCGCCATAGATCGTCTTGATCAGGCGCGGGTTTTTCGGATCCTCGTCCAGCTTGGTCCGCAGCCGCGAGATGCGGACATCCATCGCCCGGTCGAAACTGTCGCCCGCCGATCCGCCCAGCGCCTCGAGCATCTGCGCGCGCGAGATCAGCCGGCGCGGGCCATCCAGAAACATGCGCAGAACTTCGGCCTCGGCATGCGAGAACGGCGCCTCGCGTCCCCCCGGCCCGATCAGCAGGTAACGGTCGAAATCGGCGGTCCAGCCGGCGAAACGCGCCATGTTCGGCCGGTCGGATCCGCCGCGTGCCGGGCGGCGCAGGCGCGCCCGGATCCGGGCCACGACCTCGGCGGGCTCAAAGGGTTTTATGATGTAATCATCGGCCCCAAGCTCCAGCCCGGTCACCCGGTCCTGCACCTGAGCGCGCCCCGAAATGATGATGATGGCCGCGCCCGATTCCGCCGCCAGCCGGTTGACCAGCGCCAGCCCGTCGCGGTCCGGCAGACCAAGGTCGATCAGCACCGCATCGGGCGTCATGCGCCGCATCGCGGCCTCGAATTCCGTGGCGCGGGCGAATGACGCGGTGCGGAACCCGGCCTCTTCCAGCGCCGCCGAAAGCAGCCGCCGGATCTCGGGCTCGTCGTCCAGAATGGCGATCAGCGGTTCGTCACTCATCCAGCACCTGCGTGAGCATGGCCCGAAGTGCGGCCACATCGAAGGGTTTTTGCAGGACCGGACAGGGCGCGTCCAGCCGCAAGACATGGGTCGCGGGCAGCGAGGACATCAGTACCCGCGCGATGCCCGGCGGCAGCGCGGCCATCAGCTCGATCCCGGTGCCGTCGCCAAGCTGAATATCTGACAGAACCATGTCCAGCCCGGGAAGATCGAACAGCGCCATGGCCTCGGCACGCGATCCCGCCTCGATGACTGAATGGCCAAGATCGCGCAGCATCTGGCGGGTGGCGGCGCGGATGTCGGCGTCATCCTCGACCAGCAGCACCATCAGCGGGGCCTGCGCGGGCGCCGGCGCAAAGGGCAGGCGCAGCGTCACCCGCGCCCCGCCCTCGGGCCGGTTCTCGAGCCGCAGGGTCCCGCCCGCCAATTTCGTCTGGTCATAGACCATCGACAGCCCCAGCCCCGATCCCTGACCCGGCTTGGTGCTGAAAAACGGCTGGGTCGCCTGGCTCAGCGCCTGTTCGGTGAAACCGGCGCCGTCGTCCTGTACCGCGATCTCCAGCCAGTCGCCGGGGCGCTGGCGCGCGACCACCTGAATCCGGCCGCCCGCGGGTCCAAGCGCGTCGCGGGCGTTCAGGATCAGGTTCAGAAGCGAATCCTGAAGCGGCGCGGGGTCCAGCAGGATCGCGCCGGAACCAAGGTCGGTGATCAGGTCCAGAACGATACTGTCGCCCAGCGTCGGGCGCACCATCGCCGCAAGCTCGTGCAGCAGCCGGCCCGGATCGACCGGTCGCGGGTCCAGCACGCGCGGCGCGGTGATATCGGCGATGCGGCCCAGAATGCCCGCGCCCCGGCGGGCGGCGGCAAGGGTCGCCTGCACGTGATCAGACAGATCCGGGGGCAGATCGGCGGCGGCGAGCCGCCCCTGCATCCCCAGGATGATGGTCAGAAGATTGCCGAAATCATGCGCCATCCCCGAGGTCAGCGCCGCACCCAGCGCACGCCGCGCGGTATGGGTCAGCGCCTCGCGCGATTGCACCTCGGCGGTGACATCGGCGGACAGCACGAAGATGCCCGAACCCGCGCGATCGGGCGTCAGCGCGATGCGGATCCGCCGACCGGATGGCGGATGCGTCATCTCGAACACCTGTTGGCGACCGGCCAGCGCGGCGCGGTAATGCGGGCGGATCCGGGCCCATGTCTCGGGTCCCAGCACCTCCAGCCCGGTGCGGCCGACCACATCGGCCCGGGTGCCCGGCATCACGGTCGGAAGCTGAAAATTCGAGAATGTATAGGTCTCGTCCGCGTCCATCCGCGCGATATGGGCCGGCACCATTTCGGTCACCTGCCGCATCCGCGATTCGGATTCGGTCAGCACGCGCTGTGCCTCGACCAGCGCAGCGTTGGTTGCGGCCAGTTCGCGGTTCGCCGCCGCCAGCCGCTCGGCATGGTCCAGCAATTGCTCGGACAGCGCGTCCGAGCGGGCACGCAGCAACCCTTGCTGGGTCCGGATCCCGGTGATGTCGGTATAGACTGTCACCCAGCCGCCCTGTTTCAGTGGCGAGCCCTCGACGCTGATGGTTCGGCCATTGGGGCGGTCGCGTTCCATGTAATGGGGCTGGAAGGCGCGGGCCTGATCGACGCGCCAGCGCACGGCGGCCTCGGGGTCGTCCTGCGGGCCGTATTCGCCCCGCTCGACCATGTGGCGGATCGTGTCCTCGAAGGTGGTGCCGATTCGGGTCAGCGCGTCGGGCAGGTCGAACATCACCTGATAGGGCCGGTTCGAGACCACCAGCCGCAGATCGGCGTCAAAGATCGAAATAGCCTGCTGGATCAGGTTCAGCCCTGATCGGGTCAGTTCCGCGCGGGTTTTGTCGTCGATCATAGCCCTTCAGCTATCATCACCGGCGGCCCGCTGAAAAGCGCTGTAACAATTCGTAGGAATCGCGCAACAGTACCGCAACCATTGCCCGCAATCGTGAACTGGCCTCACCGACGGCTTACGCACCCATGGAAAGAGGCAACAGAGGACGGCGAAGATCGTCCGACAGGGAGGAAGAATGGGTTCCAACGCAACGGCCGCCGCCGATTTGCAGTCCCTTCCCGCGTTGCTGGCGCGGAACGCGCGCGATCTCGCGTCGCGGCCCGCCTTTCGCGAGAAAGAATTCGGCATCTGGCAAAGCTGGACCTGGGCCGAAGCTGCTGCGGAAGTCCGGTCGATTGCGTTGGGCCTTCTTTCGCTTGGGGTGGCGCCGGGCGACCACGTCGCCATTATCGGCCGCAACCGCCCGGCGCATTACTGGTCGATGCTGGCCGCGCAGATGTGCGGCGCGATCCCGGTGCCGCTGTATCAGGACGCCGTCGCAGACGAGATGGCCTATGTTCTGGGCCATTGCGGCGCCCGTTTCGTGATCTGCGGCGATCAGGAGCAGGTCGACAAGGTGATCGAGGTTCGGGCGAACGTGCCGGACATCGAACATATCGTCTATACCGACAAGCGCGGGATGCGGAAATACGACCACAGCCAGATGACCGCGCTGGAGGATGTTCAGGCCATGGGCCGCAGCGCCGGCCCGGATCTGGGGGCCGAGATCGACGCCCGGGTTGCCGCGCTGGATTACGACAGCACCTGCGTCATGCTTTATACCTCGGGCACCACCGGCAAGCCGAAGGGCGTGGTCCTGTCGAACCGCAACATCATCGAAACCGGGCGTTCGACCAGCGCATTCGACCATCTGACCGCGTCCGAGGATATGCTCGCCTATCTGCCGATGGCATGGGTCGGGGATTACATCTTCTCGGTCTCGCAGGCGATGTGGTCGGGGTTCACCATCAACTGCCCCGAAAGCGCGCAGACCATGATGACCGATATGCGCGAGATCGGGCCGACCTATTTCTTCGCCCCGCCGCGCGTGTTCGAGGGCCAGTTGACCAGCGTCATGATCCGCATGGAAGATGCGGGGCGCGTGAAACGCTGGCTGTTCGATCGCGGCATGAAGATCGCCCGCCGGGTCGGTCCGGCCTTGCTTGACGGCAAATCGGTGGGCACGGCCGACCGGCTGGCCTATGGGTTGGCCCGGGTCCTCGTGCTGGGTCCGCTGAAGAACACGCTGGGGTTCAGCCGGATTCGCGTCGGTTACACCGCGGGCGAGGCGATCGGTCCCGAAATCTTCGATTTCTACCGCAGCCTCGGCATCAATCTGAAACAGCTTTACGGCCAGACCGAGGCTTCGGTGTTCATCACCCAGCAGCCGGACGGGCAGGTGCGGTCCGATACCGTGGGTGTGCCGACCCCGGGGGTCGAGGTTCGCATCGCCGAAAACGGCGAGGTTTTCTATCGCAGCCCCGGCACCTTCGTCGAATATTACAAGAACCCCGAAAGCACCGCCTCGACCAAGGATGCCGAGGGGTGGGTCGCAACCGGGGACGCGGGTTTCTTCGACCCGGCCACGGGCCAGTTGCGCATCATCGACCGGGCAAAGGATGTGGGCAAGATGGCCGACGGGCGCATGTTCGCGCCCAAATTCGTCGAAAACAAACTGAAATTCTATCCGAACATCCTCGAGGCCGTCGTGCTGGGCGCCGGCCGTGACTATTGCACCGCCTTCATCAACATCGACCTGACCGCGGTCGGCAATTGGGCCGAGCGCAACAACATCGCCTATGCCAGCTATCAGGAATTGGCCGGGCATCCGCAGGTCTATGCGATGATCCGCGACCATATCGCCGAGGTGAACCGCTCGGTCGCCGAGGATCCGATGCTTGCGGGATGCCAGATCCGCCGCTTTCTGATCCTGCACAAGGAACTGGACGCCGATGACGGCGAAATCACCCGCACCCGCAAGGTCCGCCGCGGCGTGATCGCCGACAAATACGCCGACCTGATCGCGGCGCTTTATGATGGCTCGGACAGCATTTATACCGAAACCGAAGTCACCTATGAGGACGGCCGCAAGGGCCGCATCAAGGCCACCCTGAAGATCGAGGACGCGCCGGTCTTTGGCGACGCGCCAGCGCAGAAGGTGGCGGCGGAATGATGCGTGGCGCCGTTTTACCCACCCTGATCGCGGCATCGGCCTTTGCACAGCCCGCCCTTGCCACCCGCAACACCGAGGGGCTGGTGATCACCACATTCATTCAGCGCTGTCTTGAGCCGATGCGGGCCGGCAAACTGCCTGATGTCAGCGGGCTGAAGGCGGCAGAGGGCAGCCCCGCGCCGGGAACGCCCGGCAGCGACATCACCTATGCCAATGTCGACGGTCCAATGTCGATGCGTGTGCAGACAATACGCGCGGGGATGACTTCGTGCGATCTGGCGGTCGATCTGACGCAGGGCTTCGATCTCGGACAGGTCAGCACCGTGCTTGCCGGCCAGCTTCACGACGCGGATTTCAAACCGAAAGCCAGTTGCGACAGCGGGGCGATCCGGGAAATGCGTGTGTTTGAAGGCCCGGCATCCGCCGACGGAAGCCGCCTTGGCGTGTTAAGTTTCGTGATCTCGCTGGGCGATCCGTCGCCGGATCAGCTTAACCTGATTGTCGCCGAAAGCGACCAGCCGGTGGGTTCCGGCGATGACTGCACCGAGCCAAGCGGAGCCATGCGATGAACCGGCCGATAATAACCTATAAACCCAATTATATCGTCGGCGGGCTGATCGCGCTGGTCGGGTTGCTGCTGGCGTGGCTATTGCCGGATTTCATGCCGGTGGTGATCACCCGGCTTCTGGCGGGGGCCATCACCGGCGGTTTCGGCGTCGCCGCCGCCAGCCGGGTCTGGCCCGGTCTGCCGCTGACCCAGATGATCCAGTACGGCCCCGCCGTCGCCGTCTATGGCGCGCTGGTCGGCTGGCTTGCGGGAAACTGATCCGATGCTGGACCGCGCCGAAGATCGCATCACCGCAGATGGCCGCCAGATCGGCGGCGTGATGCTGGACCTGAAGAACATCACCCTGCGTTTTGGCGGCGTCACCGCGATCAAGGATATCAGCTTCGACATCCGGCAGGGCGAAATCCGCGCCATCATCGGCCCGAACGGCGCCGGCAAGTCCAGCATGCTGAACGTGATCTCGGGCTTTTACGTCCCGCAGCAGGGCGAGGTCTGGTTCCGGGGCGAAAAGCGCGGCCCGATAAAGCCCTATCAGGTCGCAAGGCAGGGTGTCGCGCGCACGTTCCAGAACATCGCCCTGTTCGACGGGATGAGCGTTCTGGACAACATCATGACCGGCCGCCTGACGCATATGCGGGCGGGGATGCTGGCGCAGGCCATATGGCTGGGCCCCGCCGAGCGGGAAGAGATCGAGAACCGCGAAAAGGTCGAAAGGATCATCGACTTTCTGGAGATCCAGAACATCCGCAAGACGCCGGTCGGACGGCTGCCTTACGGGCTGAAAAAGCGGGTCGAGCTGGCCCGGGCGCTGGCCGCCGAGCCGCAGCTTCTGCTGCTGGACGAGCCGATGGCCGGCATGAATGTCGAGGAGAAAGAGGACATGAGCCGTTTCGTCCTCGACGTGAACGACGAATTCGGCACCACCATCGCGCTGATCGAACATGACATGGGCGTGGTCATGGACCTGTCCGACCGGGTGGTGGTGATGGATTACGGCCGCAAGATCGGCGATGGCACGCCCGACGAGGTCCGCAACAATCAGGAAGTGATCGACGCCTATCTGGGGGTGGCCCATGATTAGAACCCTGCTGATCGCCGCGGGCCTTGTCGAACTGATCGCGGCGGCGCTTACGCTGGGCGTAATCCAGTCCGACATCCAGATCATCCTTGCGCTCTGCGCCTTCGGTTTCGGCCTGTCGCACCTCGGCATCGCCGCGATCCTTGGGGGAATGCGCCGCGAAGGGGGGACACCATGACGGATCAGTTGATCTATTCGGCCGAGGTCCTGCTGAACGGGCTGATGACCGGGGTCATGTATGCGCTTGTCGCGCTTGGCTTCGTGCTGATCTTCAAGGCCTCGGGCGTGTTCAACTATGCCCAAGGGGTGATGGCGCTGTTCGCGGCGCTGACGCTGGTCGGGATCCAGCAGGGACAGGTGCCCTTCGCCCATGTCATCAACGCGACCTTCGGCACCAATGTCGAGGAATTCGGCTGGACCGTGCCCTCGGTTCTGGCCATCGCGCTGACCGCGCTGGTCATGGTGCTGTTGGCGTGGCTGATCGAAAAGCTGGTCCTGCAGCATCTGGTCGGGCAGGAACCGATCATCCTGTTCATGGCGACCATCGGTCTGGCCTATTTTCTGGAAGGTCTGGGCGATCTGATGTGGGGCGCCGATATCAAGACGCTGGAGGTCGGCGTGCCGCAAGGCATCTCGGACACGGTCGAGGGGCTGACCGACCGCTGGTTCGGCTATGGGTTCTTCATCGACCGGCTGGATATCTGGGCGACGATCATCGCGGCGCTGCTGGTCGCGGCACTGGTCGCGTTTTCGCAATACACCAAACAGGGCCGCGCCATGCGCGCCGTCGCCGACGACCATCAGGCGGCGCTGTCGGTGGGGATCAGCCTGCAATTCATCTGGATCATGGTCTGGTCCATCGCCGGTTTCGTGGCGCTGGTCGCCGGTATCATGTGGGGCACCAAATCGGGCGTGCAGTTCAGTCTGTCGCTGATCGCACTGAAGGCGCTGCCGGTCCTGATGCTGGGCGGCTTCACCTCGATCCCCGGGGCCATCGTCGGCGGGCTGATCATCGGCGTGGGCGAGAAGCTTTTCGAATACTGGGTCGGCCCGATGGTGGGCGGCGCGACCGAGAACTGGTTCGCCTATGTGCTGGCGCTGGTGTTTCTGGTGTTCCGTCCGCAGGGCCTGTTCGGCGAGCGGATCATCGAAAGGGTGTGACGAAGGACATGAACCTGAACGAGACCGTCAGAAAGCTGATCCAGAACGCGCCCGAGATCCTTGTGATCGCGGCCGCCGCCAGCCTGATCGCCCAGCTTCTGCTGGGCCTGACCTCGACCTTCATGGTCGCGCGGCAGGGCGGCGGCATGGCGTTCTTTCAGACCCTCGGCATCCTCGCCACGGTCATTTTTCAGCCGGCCATGATTCTGGGCGTGGCCGCGATCGCCGCCTATCTGCGCGACGGTCATTGGGGCAAAAGGGGCTGACAGGCGATGTTTTACCGTGAAGCGGGCGATTTCAAGACCAGCTATCGCAAGGACGGCCAGACCTTTCCGATCCGGCTGGACCGCTGGGGCTATTACGTCATCCTTGCCGTCGCCTTTCTGATCATCCCGCTGTGGATCAACCCCTATTGGGCTAACGCGATCCTTGTGCCCTTCCTGATCTACGCGATCGCCGCGCTGGGGCTGAACATCCTGACCGGCTATGCCGGGCAGGTCAGTCTTGGCACCGGCGGGTTCATGGCCGTGGGCGCCTATTCGGTCTACAAGCTGTCGACGGCCTTTCCCGATGTCTCGATCCTGATCCACGTTCTGCTGGCCGGTGGCATTACCGCGCTTGTCGGCATGGCCTTTGGCCTGCCCAGCTTGCGGATCAAGGGCTTTTATCTGGCCGTCGCGACGCTGGCGGCGCAGTTCTTTCTGGTCTGGCTATTCAACAAGGTGCCGTGGTTCTATAACTATTCCGCCTCGGGTCAGATCACAGTGCCCGAACGCACCTTCATGGGCTATTTCATCACCGGCCCGCAGACCTCGGCCCCGGCGAAATATCTGGTCTGTCTGGTCTTTGCGGTGGTGCTGGCATGGATCGCCCGGAACCTGACGCGCGGCGCACTGGGCCGAAGCTGGATGGCGACGCGCGACATGGACATCGCCGCCGAAATCATCGGGGTGAATCCGCTGGCCGCGAAACTGTCGGCCTTTGCCGTATCGTCCTTCTTTGTCGGGGTGGCGGGGGCGCTGTTCTTCGCCGTCTATCTTGGCGCCGCCGAGGTGGGAGAGGCGTTCGGGATCAACAAATCCTTTCTGGTCCTGTTCATGGTCATCATCGGCGGCCTCGGCTCGATCTTCGGCAGCTTCGCCGGCGCCGCCTTTCTGGTCCTGCTGCCGGTTCTTCTGAAAAACATCCTTGCCTCGGGCTTTGGCTGGCCCAGCGATCTGGCCGCCCATGTCGAGCTGATGGTCGTGGGTGCGCTGATCATATTCTTCCTGATCGTCGAGCCGCACGGTCTGGCGCAGCTTTGGCGGTTGACGAAGGAAAAACTGCGGCTGTGGCCGTTCCCGCATTAACAGGCATCAAGAAATCGCCATCAAAAATATCTCTGGGAGGGGAAATGATGAAAACGAAACTTGCAGCAATCGCCGCCGCGGCCTTCGTTGCCGCAACACCGGCATTCGCCGATCTGGTGGTGCCGAACCTCAGCTATCGCACCGGCCCTTACGGCGCGAACGGCACCCAATACGCCGACGGCTTCAACGATTATTTCACGCTGCTGAACGAACGCGACGGCGGTATTGGCGGCCAGAAGATCCAGACCCCCGAATGCGAGACCGCCTATAACACCGAAAAAGGGGTCGAGTGCTATGAGGCGACCAAGGGCTCGGGCGCTTTGGTCTATAACCCGCTGTCGACCGGGATCACCTATCAGCTTATCCCCAAGGTCAGCGTCGACAAGAAAGTGCTGTACACGCCGGGTTATGGCCGCACCTCGGCCAAGAACGGCAAGGTATTCGAGTGGATCTTCAACGCCCCGGCCAATTATTGGGACGGCGCGTCCGTCGCGATCAAATACCTGCTTGATCAGAACGGCGGCAGCCTTGAGGGCAAGAAGATCGCGCTGGTCTATCACAACTCGGCCTATGGGAAGGAGCCGATCCGCACCCTGCAGGAACTGGCCAAGAAGCACGGCTATACCCTGACCGAAATACCCGTTGACGCGCCCGGTCAGGAACAGAAATCGCAATGGCTGCAAATCCGTCGCGACAAACCCGATTTCGTGCTGCTGTGGGGCTGGGGCGTGATGAACCAGGTCGCCATTCAAGAGGCCGCGAACATCCGCTTTCCGATGGAAAACCTGATCGGCATCTGGTGGTCGGGGTCCGAGCTGGACGTGACCCCCGCGGGTGACGGCGCCAACGGCTACAAGGCGCTGACCTTCAACGGTGTCGGCAGCGATTATCCCTATTACGAGGACCTGAAGAAATTCGTCGTCGATCCCGGCAAGGCCAGTCAGGGCGGCCAATATGTCGGCTCGGCGGTCTATTCGCGCGGGATGTACGCGGCCCTTGTCATCGCCGAGGCGATCAAGAAGGCGCAGGAACTGGCCGGCACGGCCGAGATCAACCCCGAACAGCTTCGCGCCGGGTTCGAGGCGCTGGACATCACCGAGGAACGGATGACCGAGCTTGGTCTGCCGGGCTTTGGCCAGACCATCAAGCTGGACTGCGCCAACCACGGCGGCGCCGGCATGGTGAGGTTGCAGCAATGGGATGCGGCGGCGAAGAAATGGAACCTGATTTCGGACTTCATCCAGCCCGATGAAGAGGTTCTGACCCCGCTGATCGCCGAAGACAGCGAAGCCTATGCCAAGGAAGCCGGCGTCACGCCGCGCACCTGCCAGTAACGGGTGAACCGGCCCCGGCTACACGCGCGCCGGGGCCGATCCAAACGGCCCGATCGGGCCATAAGCCGGGAACCGCCATGCTTGACGCCACCCAACAGGCCGAACAGCCGTCCGAACCGCTGCTTGAGGTCAACAACATCGAGGTGATCTATAACCACGTCATTCTGGTGCTGAAGGGCGTCAGCCTGTCGGTGCCGCGGGGCGGCATCACCGCATTGCTGGGCGGCAACGGCGCGGGCAAGACCACGACGCTGAAGGCGATCTCGAACCTGCTTGCTTCGGAACGCGGGGCGGTGACCAAGGGCAGCATCCGTTATCGCGGGCAACGGGTGCAGGATCTGGACCCGGCCGAACTGGTGCGGCGCGGCGTCATTCAGGTAATGGAGGGGCGGCACTGCTTCGAGCATCTGACGGTCGAGGAAAACCTGCTGACCGGCGCCTATACCCGCACGGACGGCGCGGCCGCGATCCGCCGCGACCTCGACATGGTCTATGGCTATTTTCCCCGACTGGCCGAGCGGCGCAAAAGTCAGGCGGGCTATACGTCGGGCGGGGAACAGCAGATGTGCGCCATGGGCCGCGCGCTGATGAGCCGGCCCGAGACGATTCTGCTGGACGAGCCCAGCATGGGCCTTGCGCCGCAACTGGTCGAGCAGATCTTCGCCATCGTCAGGGCGGTGAACGAGGGCGAGGGCGTGACCTTCCTGCTGGCCGAGCAGAACACCAATGTCGCGCTGCGCTTTGCGCATTACGGCTATATTCTGGAAAGCGGGCGCGTGGTCATGGACGGCCCCGCCGATGCGCTGCGCGAGAATCCGGATGTGAAGGAATTCTATCTGGGCGTCGGCGATCAGGGGCGCAAATCCTTTCGCGATGTACGTAGCTATCGCAGGCGCAAGCGCTGGCTGGCCTAGGCAGCGGGCAGGAAAAGCAGCCGTCGGGGGCGCGAACAGGGAAAGGACAGCGGCATGGCCGATTTTTACGACGATCTGGAAACGCGCGACGCGGAACAGCGCGCCGAGGCGCTGGAAACCGATCTGCCGCGCGCCATCAGCCGCGCGCGCCTTGCCCCGGCCATGGCCCGGCTGTTGCGCGACATCGACCCCGAAGCCATCCGCGATGTCGCCGCACTTGCCCAGCTTCCGGTGATCCGCAAATCCGAACTGTCCGAGGCGCAAAGGAAATCGCCCCCCTTTGGCGGCTTCACGACCCGCCCCGCGACCGAGTTCGATCACATCTTTCAAAGCCCCGGCCCGATCTATGAACCCGGTCGCCGCACCGGCGACTGGTGGCGGCTGGGCCGGTTTCTGCATGCGGCCGGCGTCGGCGTCGGCGATATCGTGCAGAACTGCTTCAGCTATCACCTGACCCCGGCGGGAATGATGTTCGACTCGGCCGCCCGCGCGGTCGACGCGGCGGTTCTGCCCGCCGGCACCGGCCAGACCGAACAGCAGGTGCGGGCGGCCGTGGATATCGGCAGCACGGTATACGCCGGCACCCCCGATTTTCTGCAGGTCATTCTTGAGAAAGCCGACCAGATGGGCGAGGCACTGGCGATCAGCCGCGCCTGCGTCTCGGGCGGGGCGTTGTTCCCGGCGATGCGCCAGTCCTATCAGGATCGCGGCATCGCCACCTTTCAGTGCTATGCGACCGCCGATCTGGGGCTGATCGCTTACGAATCCGACGCCCGCGACGGGCTGATCGTGGATGAAGGCGTGATCGTTGAAATCGTCCGCCCCGGCACCGGCGATCCCGTACCCGAGGGCGAGGTGGGCGAGGTTCTGGTGACGACGATGAACGTCGATTACCCGCTGATACGCTTTGCCACCGGCGATCTGTCGGCGGTCATGCCGGGTCAAAGCCCGTGCGGGCGCACCAATATGCGGATTCGCGGCTGGATGGGGCGCGCCGACCAGACCACCAAGATCAAGGGCATGTTCGTCCGCCCCGAACAGGTCGCGGCCCTTGTCGCCCGGCACCCCGAGATCGCCCGCGCCCGTGTGATCGCGGACCGCGACGGCGACAGGGACGTCATTACCGTCCAGGTCGAAACCAGCGCCGCCTCGGGCGACGCCCGGTCACTGGAACAATCGGTCCAGGACCTGCTGAAACTGCGCGGCCGGGTCGAGATCGTGGCCCCCGGATCGCTTCCGAACGACGGCAAGGTGATCGAGGACCGGCGCAGCTACTGACCGCAACCGCGCGCTCACGGCTGACGCGCAGGGGATGAAATCTGCGTGCATCCGGGCGGTTGGCGGCAACCGATTGCCGGCCCGAAGGTTATGGTTCGGCACGGCCTTGTGCCGACCATCCTGAAACGAACCCTGAAAGGCCGCCCGCCATGCCCCCCGCCGCACTAACCCCTGCCGCCCCGATTTCTGCCGCCAAGACCTCTGCCGCCCCGACCTTCGCCGCCCGTTCGCGCCGCAGCCTGATCGCCGCCCTGATGCTGACCTGCGCCGGCGCCATGGCCGCGCATGCCGAAAGCCGTGCCATCGTCATCGGCAACAGCAATTACGACAACGCCCCCGATGTGCCGGGCGCCGAAGGCATGGCGCCAGCCCGCAAGGCGCTGAACGACGCCGGCTTTCGGGTCATCGGCGGCGACAACGTCAGAACCAACGGCCTGCGCGAGGATATCGAGGCTTTTATCGCGCCCGATAACAACGCCGGTCCCCGCATCATCCTTCTGGCGGGTCGGTTTGTGCGTTCGGCCAATGACAGCTGGTTCATCAGTCAGGGTGCCGACCGGCCGTCGCTTTCCAACGCCGACACGCAAGGGGTGTCCCTGTCGGTGCTGATGGACGCGCTGGGGCGGCGTCCGGGTCAGTCGGTGATCCTGCTGGGCAACGGCGGCGACGGGCCGATGAAAACCGGGCTTGGCATTGCAAGCGGGCTGGGCGATCTGCGCATCCCCGAGGGGGTGACCGTGGTCACCGGCACCCCGGCGGACATGGTCCGCGCCACCCAGATGATGGTGACCGACGGGCGGCGCTTTGATCAGCTTGGCAATGCGGGCCGGTCGGTGCGCGTGATGGGCTATCGCGCCCCCGGTGCGGTGCTGGGCGGTAACAGACCCGGGCCATCCGGCGGCGGCAACACGGGCAATCCCGGCAACAGCTCCGAGGCCGACGCATGGAATCTGGCGCGCAAGAACGATTCGATCGAACAATACCGCGCCTATCTGCGCGCCTATCCCAACGGCAGCCACGCCGACGCCGCGCGCGAGCGTATCTTCGCGCTCGGCCGCAATGACGACGTGGACCGCAACGCGGTGCGCGAGAACGACCTTCTGAACCGCGATCAGCGCCGGCAGGTGCAACGCAACCTGACCCTTCTGGGATATGATACCCGCGGCGCCGACGGTATTTTCGGCAGCGCGACCCGCCGGGCGATCCGCGATTGGCAGGCGCGCAACAACCTCAGCCAGACCGGATATCTGACCGAGCGCCAGCAGATCGTGCTGTTGTCCGAACAAAGCCGCAAGGCCGCCGACCTGCGCGACCAGAACCGCAAGGACGAGGCCGCCCGGATCGAGGCGGCCGACCGCCGCTATTGGGCCGATGTCGGATCCGTCGGCGGCGCCCAGGGTCTGCGGGCCTATCTGTCGCGTTACCCGAACGGGATCTATGCCAAGCAGGCCCGCCAGAAACTGGCCGAGCTTGGCGGCGGCGGCGGGGGCACTTCCACCGGCGCCGGCCCGCGCGAGGCCGAGATGTGGCGCCGCACGCAGGACGATCCTTCGGCCCGGCGCTATCGGGATTACCTGAACGCCTATCCGAACGGGGTCTATGCCAAGCAGGCCCGGGCTGCACTGAACCGGCTGGAGAAACAACAGCCCGACCCGGCGAAACGGCCCAACCCGGCGACCACGGACGCCGCCAAGGCCGAAGCGGCGCTGGGCCTGACCGACGCGACCCGGCAGTTGATCGAGGGGCGTCTGGCCGCGGCCGGGGTGAACCCGGGCAAGGTCGACGGAAAGTTCGACGGCCAAACCCGCAACGCGATCCGGGTGTTCCAGCGCGCCCGTAACCTGCCGGCGACCGGTTACATGGATCAGGCCACCGTGGTCCAGTTGCTGGCGCAAGCCCTGCGCTGACCGGCGGGTGTTTTCCGACATGAAAAAAGGCCCGCCGGGATCCCGGCGGGCCTTTTCATGATGCGTATCGTCCGGTCGTTGGGCCGATCAGCCCTGACGGGCCTTGAAGCGCTTCTGCGTCTTGTTGATGACGTAGATGCGGCCCTTACGACGCACGATCTGGCAATCCCGGTGACGCTCCTTGAGCGAGCGGAGCGAGTTGCGAACCTTCATAGGTCTTCTCCTCATTCGCGGCGCGCTCGACGGCGCCATGAAAACTGAAAGCCCCCGGACCGGCCGGGGGCGGCGAAAAATGGTGGGCGGTACTGGGATCGAACCAGTGGCCACTACGATGTCAACGTAGTGCTCTACCGCTGAGCTAACCGCCCGTGTCCTGGTGATTCTGTCGATTCCCGCGCATAAACGCAGAAAAACCGGTCAGAACCGCTTCGGTCGGCTGTCTATAAAGTCACTCGCAGGGGAAATGCAAGTGCTATTGGATCCGACCGGGACGGTATATAGTTGAGCCTGCGGACGGGCCACGCCATGCGGATCGGAGGCCGGATTGGAGGGTGGAAATCGGATGCGGCATCAGCCACCAAAGCGGACCTATGATCTGACCTATCCGGCCAACTGGACCTCGGGGGTGATTCTGGCATCGCCGCACAGCGGATGCGAATACCCCGACTGGTTTCTGGCCGAAAGCAATCTGGATGAACGGCTGCTGCGCTCGTCCGAGGATGCCTTTGTCGACAGGCTGGTCGCCAGCGCGCCGGACGCCGGGGCCGCGTTGCTGACCGCCCGGGTTCCCCGCGCCGTCGTCGACCTGAACCGCGCCGCGGATGAGCTTGATCCGGTTCTTGTGCAGGGCGTCCGCTCGACCGTTCCGGGGCCGCGTATTCTGGCCGGCCTGGGGGTTTTGCCGCGTGTGGTGGCGGGTGGCCGCGCCATTCACCGTGCCCCCCTGACCCGGGCCGAGGCCGACCGGCGCATCCAAGAGCTGTGGCACCCCTATCACGCCGCCCTGGCCCAGGTCATCGCCCGGGCGCGAGCGCATTTCGGCGCCGCCATCCTGATCGACATGCATTCGATGCCGCGCGAAAGCCTTTCCGACCTGCCGCGCCCCCACCCCGAGGTGGTGCTGGGCGACCGTCACGGCAGTTCGGCGGCGCATCAGATCACCACCGCCGTGGCCGACGCCTTTACCGCCGAGGGGTTTCAGGTCGCCCGCAATACCCCGTTCGCGGGCGCCTATATCGCCTCGCATTACGGTCGCCCCTCGAACCGGGTGCACGCGATTCAGGTCGAGATCGACCGCTCGCTTTACATGGACGAACAGGGGATTCAGCCACTTCCGGGGTTCGATGCCTTCGCCGCCCGCATCGGCGCCGTCATCGGGCGCTTGGCTCGGCTGGGAAATGCTGGCAATACTCTGCCCATCGCCGCTGAGTAAAAGGACCGTTCCGTGCCGTATCAATTTTCCGAGTTTCTGGGTAGCAATGCCACGCTGATCATTCTGGCGGTGCTGATCTTCGTCGCCGTCCTCGCCGCCGTCAAAATCGTCCCGCAGTCCGAGAAATACGTGGTCGAACGCTTTGGCCGGCTGCGCGCCGTGCTTGGGCCGGGGATCAACTTCATCGTGCCGTTTCTGGACCGCGTGGCACACAAGATTTCGGTTCTGGAACGGCAGTTGCCGACCCATGAACAGGACGCCATCACCGCCGATAACGTTCTGGTTCAGGTGCAGACCAGCGTATTCTACCGCATTCTGGAACCGGAAAAGACGGTTTATCGGATCCGCGACGTCGATGCCGCCATCGCCACCACCGTGGCCGGGATCGTGCGGTCCGAAATCGGCACCATGGATCTGGACCATGTGCAATCGAACCGCGCGCAACTGATCGAACGCATCCGCACCTCGCTGGCCAGTGTGGTCGATGACTGGGGGATCGAGGTCACCCGCGCCGAGATTCTGGACGTGAACCTTGACGCCCAGACCCGCGCCGCCATGCTGCAACAGCTTAACGCCGAGCGCGCCCGCCGCGCCCAGGTCACCGAGGCCGAGGGCAAGCGCCGCGCCGTCGAGCTTGCCGCCGATGGTGAGCTTTATGC
Organism: Paracoccus pacificus; assembly: GCF_042680785.1. Lineage (NCBI taxonomy): Bacteria > Pseudomonadati > Pseudomonadota > Alphaproteobacteria > Rhodobacterales > Paracoccaceae > Paracoccus > Paracoccus pacificus. The sequence continues at coordinate 180,895 of NZ_JBHUEN010000006.1, read as the reverse complement.
CGCTGAACAGCAGGCCAAGGCCAAGCGCATTCTGGCCGAGGCCGAGGCGTTTTCGACCGCCGCCATCGCGCAGGCGATCAAGGACAACGGGCTCGAGGCCGCGCAATATCAGGTTGCGCTCAAGCAGGTCGAGGCGCTGACCGCCGTGGGCAAGGGCGACGGCAAGCAGACGGTGATCGTGCCGGCCTCCGCGCTGGATGCCTTCGCCAACGCCTTCACCCTGCTCAGGGGCGTCAAATGAGCTGGCATGACGGCTGGCTTTGGCTGATCGCCGCGCTGGTTCTGGCGTTGCTGGAAATCGTCGTGCCGGGATTTCTGTTTCTGGGCATCGCCATCGGCACAGGAATCATCGGCTTGCTGATGGTGCTGGGTGCATGGACCGCCTCGATCCCCGTCTCGCTGGTGGTCTGCGCGATCCTTTCGGGCGTGGCGTGGTTCGCCCTGCGCCGCTGGGTCGGGGTGCGCAAGGGTCAGGTCCGCATCTGGCACCGCGACATCAACGACAACTAAGCGCGCCCCCATGGCAGGCTTTAGCGGCACGAAACTGGTTCTGACCTGCGGCGACGCGATCCTGACCCTGCTGCGCGACGATTTTGCGCATATCCCCTATCCCGCCCATTGGGACCTGCCGGGCGGCGGCGCCGAACCCGGCGAGACGCCGCGCGAATGCGGATTGCGTGAACTGGCCGAGGAATTCGGCCTGCGCCTGCAACCCGAACGACTTGCGGACGGCCGCGAATTCGAGGCCGTTCACCCGCCCGGCACCCGGTCATGGATGTTTCGCGGCACCCTGACACAGGACGACATCGCCGCAATCCGCTTTGGCGACGAGGGGCAGGCGTGGCGGATGATGCCGCTGCATCGCTTTCTGACCCATCCCGTGGTCGTGCCACATTTTCCGCGCCGCGTGACCGAGATGCTGGGCCTATAAGGGCCATTCGCAGATCATGGTGACGGCGTAACGCTGTTCTGATCCTCGTCGCAGGACGCGTTGGAAAATGGCGCACGGATAGCGAAAGGCGCGCCTTTGACCGGTGGAGCCGGCAATCCGACCGACCGAACCGGGTCGTTGACCGGACCCGGACATGCACCGAATCGGTGATCGGCGCGAGCCGCTGATCTTCGGCGGAGGAAAGGCCGATCCTTTGACAAATCTTCCGCCCGGGCCGGAATCCGTGCCTGCAAGGGTTACCAACAGGCCCCCCCCGGCGATGCGGCTTGACCGCCGTGACGGACATGCCAGCCAACGAAAAACGCCCGCGGCAGGAGCCACGGGCGTCATCAATTCCGGTTCGGGGCGCGCTTAGCGGCGCAGGCCCAGCTTGGCGATCAGCGCGGTATAGCGCGATTCGTCCTTGCCTTTCAGATAGTCCAGCAGCTTGCGGCGCTGCGCGACCAGCTTCAGCAGGCCACGACGCGAATGGTTGTCTTTCTTGTGCAGCTTGAAATGCTCGGTCAGCGTCGCAATGCGCGAGGACAGAATCGCCACCTGCACCTCGGGCGAGCCGGTATCGCCTTTCTTGGTGGCGAATTCGGTCATGACGCGGCCTTTTTCTTCAACAGTGATCGACATCGGGGTCTCCTATGCTAGCGGTTCGGGTTATGGCGCAGGCCGGGATGTCGTCCAGCACAGGCCCATGGAGCCGCCCGCCATAGCGGCGGGGGATGGGCGCCTATAGGGGAAAAGCGGCGGTTTGAAAAGCCCTATCTGGCTTTCATGTGCCCGGTCGTCGGGTCAATGCTGGTCAGTTCGACATGGCCGGCGTTGAAACCCCGCGCGTAAAGCACCTTGGCCACGGAAACCCCGTTCAACATCACCGTCGCCGAGCCGTCAGAACCGTGGTCGATGGTGATCACCGCATTGGGGTCGTCGCTCATGATCAGCAGCCGGTCCTGACTGGCGTCGAAATCACCCAGCACCGGCACCTCGGCGCCCTTGGCCGCAGCCGCCTCGGTCACACCGGCACCGGCGACATAGATGCTGTCGCTGCCGGCGCCGCCCTCGGCCCAGTCGCTGGAGCCCGCAACGAGAGTGTCGTTACCGTCGTCGCCGCGAAGGAAGCTGCGGTCACCCGCCACCTTGTCGGCATGATTGGCGATGATCAGGTCATCGCCGTCGCCGCCGCTGGCATCGTCCTGACCGGTGCCGGTGACGATCGTGTCACTGCCGGCCGCGCCGTCCAGCGTATCGTTGCCCGCGCCGCCGTGCATCCAGTCGCCGCCCTCGCCGCCGAACAGGCCGTCGTCGCCTTCATCACCCCAGAAACTGTCGTCCCCGCCTTGCCCGGCCAATGTATCGTTGCCCGCGCCGCCGGAAATGGTGTCGTTGCCGTCGGCATCGTCGGCGCCATGACGATCGCCGTCGCCGTCGATGCGGTCATCGCCGGCCCGGCCGAGAAGGCGATCATCGCCCTCGCCGCCCATCATGTCGTCGTCGCCCGCGCCACCGTCGAGCTGGTCGGCGCCGCCATAGCCCATCATCTGGTCGCGGCCATCACCGCCGATCAGCGTATCGTCGCCGTCGCCGGCATAAAGCCGGTCATCGCCGGCGGTGCCCTGTTCAAGCTTACCGGGGTCGATCGGCGTGACGACCGGGTCGTCGCCGTCCGGTTCCTGATCGTCAGGCGGGGCAAGATCGTCGTCGTCGTCATCATCGCCGGGCCGCCCGGTGGCGGCGGCGACATCTATCGCCGCACCGGCCAGAAGCAGTCCCATCAGTCCGGCGAACAGGAACATCGCAACACCCGCAACCTATCGTTACCACAGCACTTATTTACGCGAAATCGCGGTTCTGGCCCAGAGAATTGTTAAGAAAGCGTTAACGCGCGCCCCGGCTACCATATCTGGGGCTGGTGGGCATAGCCGACATACAGCGGGTGGCGCGGGGCGCCGCCCTGGGTCAGCCCCAGATGGTGCAGGTGCTTGCCCGTGGCGCGCAGCAGCGATTCCACCTGCCTGCCGCGATCCAGATGCTGGCCATGCGTGCCCCAGGCGCACACGATCGTATCGGCCCAGTCGGCGCCGTCCCTGATCGCCCGGTTGTTTTCCGGCCCGACCGGATCGGCGACGGCGCGCATCACCTTTGGATCGGTGGCGCGCCAGGCGAAGATATTCACCACCCGGAACCCGCCATAGCCGAGGGCGCGGGCGCGACGCTCGCACCGCTCGACCGTGGGGTCGTTCTGGACCTCGGTCGCGGTCGACGGGTTCAGCATCACGAAAAGCACCCGCCGCCCCTTAGGCTGCCAGATCCGGGTCAGGTCATAGCGATAGGCAAGGCAATCCGAATAGACGGCCACGGAATGCGCATCGCCCTTTAGATGGCTGCGTTCGATCATCCGCGCCTTTTGCCCTGTGACGGGCGCGGCGGCAACCGTTACGTTTAACGCCAATAGGGGTTCGACCACGCCCGTCGCCCGGCCGCGTCGATCACCGTGACGCGCAGCCAAGGCGAGTTCGCAAGCCGGCCGATCTTGATCTTCGCGCGGGTCATCGAATGCCCATGCATCGCCGCCGTGGCCGAGCCCTGACCCTGAACGATGACCGAAGCTGCGGCGGAACATTCGACGTCCACCAAGTCACCGTCGAGGTGAATCCCGCGAATCTCCGGCCCTTGCGAGGAATAGAACAGGCCATCCTTGAGGGCCTGCAACAAGGCGTCGGGGTGGTTTTCGGGGCTGCGCACCATGACCCAGCCGCCGAAATGGTCAGGCTCGGTGAAATGGGCGTCGTCGGTGGCGATCAGCGACAGCCGGCGCCCCTCGGCCAGCAAAAGATCGGCGGTGGCGAAACCATCGGCGCGGTCGGCGCCCGCAAAGCAGCCGTGGTTATAGACCTCGGCCGCGTGCGCAGCCGAAATGCTGCGCGCATCGTCAAGCGTCATCGCCGACCATTGCGGATGCGCGATGGACACGAAGGCCCCGGCTTGCGCTGCGCGTTCGGCGATCTGCGGCCCGGTTTCCTGATCGTCGACCGGCACAAAATGCGGGGCGTTCGGCGGGGTAAAGTCCAGCGGCAGCCCGACCGCGAGAATGTGCCAGAGCTCACCGTTCTGCATCGCCCCCGAATGAAGTTCCGCCCCCAGCAGCGTGGTGAAACCGTCCTTGCGCATGGCGCGCGTATCCACGACCGGATAGCCGTAGATGCCAAGAAAGTGATCGGTCAGCGCGATAAAATCATACCCTTCGGCGGCATAACGTCGGCAAACCTCATCAGGGGTCAAAGCCCCGTCGGAACGGTTGGAATGGGTGTGCAGATTGCCGCGCCAGAAGGAACCTTCGGCAGAAAACGCGTCCATGCAGATCCTCGCGGTTGAGGTTTGGTTTGGCAAGGCTGTGCCAGACGGACGAACGATTGCCCGGCCTCTGCCGAAGGGCAAGTGTCCTGTGATAACATTCGCTGCGGCCGGCGCCGCGCCACAACCTTGGGATCTGATCAGCGCATGGCAATTCAGCGCATGTCAATGAAGAAGCTTCGGGCCATCGTGATGGCGGCCTTTGCCATCTGCGCGGCCGTGACCGCTTATGCACAGGCGCCCGGCGGTGGCGGTGGCCGGTCCGGCCCGTCGGGTCCGGTCAAGGTCGGGGTCGTGACGCTTGCGGATCAGCAGGTCCCCTATATCGTCACGCTTCCGGGCCGCGCCGTGGCCTTTCAGACCGCCGAGATCCGCCCCCGGGTCAGCGGCGTCATCGAGAGAATCACCTATCAGCAGGGCCGCAACGTCACCGCCGGCGAGGAAATGTTCCAGATCGAGGACGACACCTTCACCGCCGCCCTGCAGGCGGCCGATGCGGTGGTGAAACAGGCCGAAACCAGCGTATCGACGGCCGAGGCCGCTTTGGCCCGGGCGCAGTCGCTGGTCGGGGTCGGCTCGACCCGCGCGTCGGTCGAGGCCGCGCAGCTTACGCTGGCGCAGGCAGAGGCCGCGCTGAGCGAGGCCGAGGCGCAGCGGCAACTGGCCAAGCTCGATCTGGACTATACCCGGGTTCGCAGCCCGATCGACGGCGCTTCGTCCGTGTCGGCGGTGTCGATCGGCGCCATCGTCACCGGCAACCAGTCCGACGCCCTGACCACCGTCACCCAGCTTGACCCGATCTATGTCGATGTGGCCGAATCGAGCACCCGCATCCTGCGGAACCGCGACCGCATGCGCACCGGCGCGATGTCACGCGCTGCCAATGTGGATATTTCCCTGACGCTCGAGGACGGCTCGGCCTATGACGCGCGGGGCGAGATCGTCAGCCCCAGCCGGCAAGTATCGACGACGACCGGGACCACCCAGATCCGGATCCAGTTCCCCAACCCCGACCGGGTCATCATGCCGGGGCAATTCCTGCGGGTGGCGATGACGCTGGGCAGCACACGCGGGGTTCTGGTGCCGCAGCGGGCGACCAGCCGGGCGGCGGACGGCACGCTGACCGCCTTTCTGGCCCGCGACGGCAAGGCCACGCAGGTCACCCTGACCGAACAGGGCTCCTATAACAACGCCTGGATCGTCAGTCAGGGCGCCGTGGCCGGTGATCAGGTCATCGTCGACGGGCTGGACGGGCTGCGTGACGGGGCCGATGTCGAAACCGTGCCGGTGACGATTTCGGACGAGGGCGTCGTCGTCGATCAGACCGGCAACGCGGGTGACGGCGCAGGCGCGCCGGATACCAACGCCGCCACCGGAACCGCGCCCGAAAACGCCGATGCGGGCGGGACTGCGCCGACCCGTGCCCAGCCCGACGGCACGGCACCTGACGCCCCCGCGCCGGCCGCCACCGCCACGCAGCCGCAGAGGCCGCCCGCAACGACCGAGGCCGCATCCGTGCCCGGCGGAACGGCCCGGCCGGCACAGCGCCCCTCGACCCCGACCACGGGCGGCTGACACATGGGCACGTTCTTTATCTCTCGCCCCGTCTTTGCATGGGTGCTGGCCATCGTCACGATGATGGCGGGGACATGGGCGCTTTTGTCGATGCCGGTGTCGCAATACCCCGACATCGCGCCGCCGACGATCCGCATCAGCGCCAGCTATCCCGGCGCCACGGCCGAGGCCGTGCAAAGCTCGGTCACCCAGGTGATCGAGGACGGGCTGACGGGGATCGACGGGCTTTTGTACATGGAGTCGAGCTCGCGTCAGGGCCGGGCCAGCATCACCATGACATTTGCCGGCAACATCGACCCGATGGACGCCCAGAACGAGGTGCAGACCCAGATCGGCCAGATCGAGCGGCAATTGCCGAACGCGGTCCGCACCCAAGGGGTGAACGTCACCCGATCCACCAGTTCGATCCTGATGGTCGCGGCGCTGGTCTCGAATTCCGACAAATACACTACACTGCAACTTGGCGATATCCTTGAGGCGAGCGTTGAAGGCCCGGTTCAGCGCACGCAGGGCGTGGGCAGCGTCAACGTCTTTGGCTCGGGCTATGCGATGCGGATCTGGCTGGATCCGCTTACGCTGGTGCGTTTTCAACTGACCCCCGATGATGTGGTCAGCGCGGTCGAGGCGCAGAACACCACCGTCTCGGTCGGCTCGCTCGGCAACCAGCCGACCGTCACTGGCCAGCAGTTCACCGCCACGATCACCGCGCAAAGCCAGCTGACCAGCGTCGAGGATTTCGAGCAGATCCTGCTCAAGACCGACGAGAACGGCGGCGCGGTCTATCTGGGCGATGTCGCGCGGATCGAGATCGGGCAGGAAAGCTATGGCGGCGGGTCACGCTTCAACGGCCAGCCCGCAGCCGGTTTCGGGATCAGCCTTGCCATCGGCGCCAATGCCGTCGACACCTCGGCGGCGGTGCTGGCCACGCTCAATCAGATCGCGCCGGCGCTGCCCGACGGGGTCGAGTTCCGCGTCGCCTATGATACCTCGCCCTTTGTCGAGCTGTCGATCGACCGCGTCTATGACACCCTGATGGAAGCCATGGTTCTGGTCGTGCTGGTATTGCTGGTGTTTCTGCAGACGTGGCGTGCGACGATCATCCCGATCATCGCGGTGCCGGTGGTTCTGCTGGGCACCATCGCGGTTCTGTTCGCCGCCGGTTTTTCCATCAACACGCTGACGTTGTTCGCGCTTGTGCTGGCGATCGGGCTTCTGGTCGATGACGCCATCGTCGTAGTCGAAAACGTCGAGCGGCTGATGACCGAGGAGAAACTTTCCCCGTTCGAGGCCACGCGCCGCAGCATGGGCGAGATCACCGGCGCGCTGATCGGCATCGTGGTGGTGGTTTCGGCGGTGTTTCTGCCCATGGCGTTCTTTCCGGGCGCCGCCGGGGTGATCTATCGGCAATTCTCGCTGACCATCATCACCGCGATGGTGCTGTCGCTGCTGGTCGCGGTCATCCTGACGCCAGCCCTTTGCGCATCGCTTTTGCGGTCGCGCCGGGGCGAGGTCGGTTTCGCCCCGGCGCGCTGGTTCAACTATGGCCTTGAACGGTTGCGCGAAGGCTACGGCGGCGTCGTCGCACGCGTATTGCCCGCGCCGATCCTGATGGTCCTGCTGCTGATCGCGATCAGCCTCGCCGCCTGGCAAGTCTATCGGCAACTGAATTCCTCATTCCTGCCGAACGAGGATCAGGGCGTGTTGATGGCCCGCATCTCGCTGACCGAAGGATCGACCAGCCAGCAAACGCTTCAGATCGTGAAAAACGTCGAGGATTACCTGCTGACCAAGGAACCCGAGGGGGTCGAGTCGGTGTTCGCGGCGCTGGGTTGGGGTTTTGGCGGATCGGGGCAGAACAGCGCGCAGCTTTTCGTCAAACTGCGCGACTATGCCGACCGGACCGACGCGAACCTGTCCGCCGCGGCCATCGCCCGGCGCGCCAATGCAGCATTTGCCGGAAACCGCGCCGGCCGGGTGACGTTCCAGCAGCCCCCCACGGTGCGCAACCTTGGCAACTCGGCCGGGTTCAACATGTATCTGGTCGACTATGCCAACTCAGGCCGCGAGGCGCTGAAATCCGCCTCGAACGCGCTGGTCGAGGCCGCCAATCAGGACCCCCGGCTTTCCGACGTCGACAATGGCCGGGACGAGGACGAACCGGCGCTGAGAATCAACATCGACCAGCAGAAGGCGGAAAGCTTCGGCCTGACGCTGGGCAACGTGAACTCGATGCTGTCGACGATCTTTTCGGGGTCCGAGGTCAACGATTTCGTGCTCGGGACCGATCTGCGTCCAGTGATCGTTCAGGGCGACGCGCCCTATCGGATGCAGCCCGACAACATCAACGACTGGTATGCCCGCAATTCGCAGGGCGAAATGGTGCCGTTCCCGTCCTTCATGACGACGAGCTGGGAGCCGGTGGCGCCGGCGCTGTCGCGCTTTGACGGCTCGCCGGCGCTGGAAATCACCGGCACCCCTGCGACGGGCTACAGCTCGGGTCAGGCGATGCAGGCGATGGAGGAACTGACCACCAGAATGTCCGGCGGCTACGGGGTCGCGTGGACCGGGATCAGCTATCAGGAACAACAGTCCGGCGCACAGGCCCCGGTGCTTTACGGCCTGTCGATGCTGATCGTGTTTCTGGCGCTGGCGGCGCTTTATGAAAGCTGGTCGGTGCCCTTCGCGGTGATGCTGGCGGTGCCGGTCGGGGTGCTCGGCGCGCTGGCGGCGGCGTGGCTGACCGGGCAGTCGGACGACGTTTATTTCAAGGTCGGTATCCTGACCACGATCGGTCTGGCCGCCCGAAACGCCATCCTCATCGTCGAATTCGCCGAAAAGCTGCACGAAGAGGGTATGCCCCTGACCAAGGCCACGATCACCGCCGCGCGGCTGCGGCTGCGGCCGATCCTGATGACGACCTTCACCTTCATGCTGGGGGTCCTGCCGCTGGCGGTTGCGACCGGCGCCGGTGCAGCGGCGCAAAACGCCATCGGCATCGGCGTGCTGGGCGGCATGGTCACCTCGACCTTCATCGCCATCCTGATGGTGCCGACCTTCTATGTCGGGGTTCGCCGCCTGATCGGGCTGCGCCGTCCGGGCGCCGAGGCCGCGCAACCGGCCGAGTAAGACATGCCGGGGATCAGTCCAGCAGGTCGCGCAGATCGTAAAGCGCCTCCAGCGCCTCACGCGGGGTCAGGCTGTCGGGGTTGAGGGCGCGCAGCCGCGCCTCGACCTCGCTTTGGGTCGGTTTCGCGGCCGGCGCGGCGGGCACCGGCGGGGCGGCGCGGAACAGCGGCAGATCGTCGATCAGCGCGACCGGGCGGGCGGTGCCGCCCACGCCATGTTCACGTTCGCCGCTTTCCAGCGCGGTCAGGATTTCGCGGGCGCGGTCCACGACCGCCGGCGGCAATCCCGCAAGCCGGGCCACCTGCACCCCATAGCTGCGGTCGGCGGCGCCCTTGCGGACCTCGTGCAGAAAGATCACCTCGCCTTCCCATTCGCGGACCGCGACCGTGGCGTTCTCTACGCCGTCCAGACGCGCGGAAAGCGCGGTCATTTCATGGTAATGCGTGGCGAACAGCGCGCGGCAGCGGTTGACGGCGTTCAGATGTTCCATCACCGCCCAGGCGATGGACAGCCCGTCCCATGTCGCGGTGCCACGCCCGATCTCGTCCAGAATGACCAATGCCGCACTGTCGGCCTGATTCAGGATCGCGGCGGTTTCGACCATCTCGACCATGAAGGTCGAGCGTCCGCGCGCCAGATCATCCGCCGCCCCGACGCGGCTGAACAACTGGCTGACCAGCCCGACATGGGCGCGGCTGGCGGGCACAAACCCGCCGGCCTGGGCCAGAATGGCGATGATCGCGTTCTGGCGCAGAAACGTCGATTTCCCCGCCATGTTGGGCCCGGTCAGCAGCCAGATCGCCGGCACATCGCCCGCCGTCAGATCGCAGTCATTGGCCACGAAAGGCGCGCCTTGCCGTTTCAACGCCCGCTCGACCACCGGATGGCGTCCGCCTTCGATCTGAAAGGCGCGGCTGTCGTCGACTTCGGGCCGGGTCCAGCCTTCGGACGCGGCCAGATCGGCGAAACCCGCCGCCAGATCGACCTCGGCCAGCGCCCGCGCCGCCTGACCCACCGGCCCCGCGCGCTCCAGAACAGCCGCGACGAGACGATCGAAAACGCCGCGCTCGATTTCCAGCGCGCGGTCACGGGCGTTGAGGATACGGGTTTCCAGCTCGGAAAGCTGGACCGTGGTGAAGCGGATCTGGTTCGCCGTGGTCTGGCGGTGGATGAAACTCGCATTCAGCGGCGGGGCGAGCATCTTTTCGGCGTGGGTTGCCGTGGTTTCGATGAAATAGCCCAGCACGTTGTTATGCTTGATCTTCAGGCTCTGGACGCCGGTCTGGGCGATGTAATCGGCCTGCATTCGCGCGATGACGCCCCGGCCCTCGTCCCGCAGCGCCCGGGTTTCGTCCAGATCGGTGTCATAGCCGGCGGCAACAAAGCCGCCATCGCGCGCAAGCAGCGGCGGCTCGGCCACCAGCGCATCATCCAGAAGGTCGATCAGCGCGTCATGGCCGGTCAGGTCACGGGCCGCCTCGGCCAGCACCGGCGCCCGGTCGTCACCCAGCATCGCCGCGATCGCCACGGCCTGCGTCATCCCGGCGCGGATCGCGCCCAGATCGCGCGGACCGCCGCGATCCAGCGCCAGACGGGACAGCGCCCGGTCGATGTCGGGGACGCGGGACAGGGCGTCGCGCAGATCGGCCGTCAGCCGCGCATCGTCCAGCAGATGCTGAACCGCCGCTTGCCGCCCGTGGATCAGGTCCAGATCGCGCGACGGGGCCGCGATCCGCCGTTCCAGCAGGCGCGCGCCCGCGGCGGTGACGGTCCGGTCGATGGCGGCGATCAGCGAACCATCGCGGCCCCCCGAAAGCGCCTGCGTCAGTTCCAGATTGCGGCGCGTCGCGGCGTCGATCTGCATGGCGCCGCCTGCCGCCTCTCGCACCGGGGGGCGCAGCAGCGGCAATTGCCCACGCTGGGTCAGGTCGAGATAATCGGCGATGGCGCCGAGCGCCGCGAGTTCGGCCCGCGAAAAGCTGCCGAACCCGTCCAGCGTATCGACCCGGAACAGCGCGCCAAGCCGCCGGACCGCCGCCACGCTGTCAAAGCTGGACGGCGGGCGTTCGGTGGCCGCGGCGCCCGCGTCCCGGGCAAGTTCGCGCAGGTCCACGCCCTCGGCCACCAGCAATTCGCGCGGCGCAAGGCGGGCAAGCTCGGGCGCAAGGCGCGGGCGTGGGCAGGGCATCACCCGCAATTCGCCGGTCGAGATATCGGCCCAGGCCAGGGCGGATTCGTCCCGGACCTGCGCCCATGCCGCCAGAAAATTGTGGCGCCGGGCCTCAAGCAGCGATTCCTCGGTCAGGGTGCCCGGCGTCACAAGACGCACCACGTCGCGCGCCACCACCGATTTGCTGCCGCGCTTCTTGGCTTCGGCGGGGTCTTCCATCTGCTCGGCGATCGCCACCCGAAAACCCTTGCGGATCAGGGTCAGCAGATAAGATTCCGCCGCATGAACCGGCACGCCGCACATCGGAATGGGCGCCCCCAGATGGGTGCCGCGCTTGGTCAGCGCGATGTCCAGCGCGGCCGAGGCGGCGATCGCGTCCTCGAAGAACATCTCATAGAAGTCGCCCATGCGATAGAACAGCAGCGCACCCGGGTTCGCCTCGCGGATCGCAAGATATTGCGCCATCATCGGGGTCGGCTGATCGGTCATAACGGCCCTTGCCTGTCGGGGTCCGGCCTTTGTTAATCAGACCGCCGGCGGAATCAAGGAAGGGTGACAGCAAGGACGCGAACTTGCGGCACGAACTTGCGGCCGGGGCTTGCAGCCCGGACTTACGATCCCGGCCGCGGCACGGGTGGCGGCGCGGGGTTCACGCCGGGATCACTTTTCGGGGGCCATGGTTGCGAACCCCGCCGTCATGGCGCACCCTTCCGCTCAGGGAGGAACCGTCATGAAATATGCCCTTGTTGCGCTTGTGCTTTCGACTGGCACCGCCGTTGCCGCCTGTCCGCCGGTGGCCGAGATGGAAAAGGCCGCGAACGGCTGGCTGAACGGCGAGAGGCTGCCCGATCCGGGATTGCAATCGGTCGAGGATGGCGCCTGCGCCTATGCGGCCTATCTGCCCGCGCTGGAAGATGCGCTTGGCAAGCCGGTGGGCGTCAAGGTCGGCTTCACCTCGAAACCCGCGCAGGAAAAATTCGGCGTGACGGCCCCTGCGGCCGGCGCGCTTTTCGCGCCGATGATCCTTGAGAACGGCAAGGACGTATCGCTCAAGGGTAGCCGCAGCCCCTTTTACGAAGCCGATCTGATCGTGACCGTCGGCGACGCCGCGATCATGCAGGCCAAGACCCGCGCCGATGTGGTGAAGGCGCTGAAGGATGTGCGGCCCTTCGTCGAACTGCCCGACGTGGCGCTGGCCGAAGGGGTCAAGCCAACCGGGGCGCTGATGACGGCTTATGGCGTGATGCCATGGCGCGGCGTGGTGGGCGATCCGGTGCCGATCTCCGATCTGGCCGACCCCGAGGCCGATCTGGCCACGCTGAGCGTCGACCTGAAGGCCAACGGCGCCACGGTCAGCACCGGCAAAGGCGACATGCTGCTGGGGCATCCCCTGGACGTGGTGCTGTGGCTGGTCAATCAGGGCGGCTATGACCTGCCGCCGGGGACGATGATCTCGCTTGGCTCGCTCAGCCAGCTTAATCCCGCCAAACCCGGCGAAACCATCGAGGCCGATTATACGCTTGGCGGCAAGCCGATGCAGGTCAGCTTCAAGCTGGTGGAATAGCCGGAACGCGCGACCGATGGCGACCTAATCGCCCTGCTGGGGGATCAGTTCGATGGTTCGGACGGTGACCCTTTGCACGGCAGGTTCCGAATAGCTCATCGGGACATACTCGCCCTCGGCCCAAAGCGGGGCGAGATCGCCGTAATGGGCCGATTCGGGGTCGCCCGACTGGCCCGGCGCATTGATCCAGCGGCTGGCGTCCCAATCCGCCAGATCGACGACCATGCGGACCGATGCCCCGACAAGCGGCCGGAACCCCGGCGGGTCGTATTCGGTCAGCATCACGGTGTTGCTGCTGCCGCCCACCGGCAGCGGCCCGACCATCGGCCCAGGGTCCACCGCGGCGGTCGCGGGCGCAAAGCGGGCCTGATGCAGGTCACCCCAGCGCCAGCCGAAAGGATCGTTGCCCATCACCGCATGCGCCTCGGCCCAAGCGGCATCAAGGGTTTGCTGCATCAGGGCATGACGGTCGCGCAGACCGATCGCATCGGCGACATGCTGGCAGCGCCCGGCCATCAACGCGGCCACCATCTCGGGGTTTGCATTGCCAAGCAGACCGGCCAGTTCGGCGTCGGGGGCGGCCAGCTTCACCAGCGCGGGGCCAAGATGCCGGGTCAACCACAGCTCGAACAGGGCGGCGGGCGCGCTGTCGGCGGCGACGAACAAATCCCAGTGGCGCAGGAATTGCGCCGGTTCAGAGGACCCGATGATCGCCGGAACGATGACCTCGGCAATCGGCGACAGCGTGTCGGTTTGCAGCTTCAGGCTGTCACCGACGGTATGGCCGCGCGTGCCGCCCAGCACCGACTTGATCCGCTCGGCCCGGCCATCGTTCAGCCATTCATGCGACACCGGGCGTTCGGCGTGATCCCAATCGGACGGCAGGTTCATTTCATTCGCGGTCTGAACATAGCCGGCGTCGGGGTTGAGGATCTGCGGCAGCTCGGCCTGCGGGATAAAGCCGTCCCATGCAAATCCCCCGTCGCCGGTCACCGGAACCATGCCGCGCCAGCCGCTGCGCCGCGGGATGAACCCGGCGGGCGTCCAGCCGACCGTGCCGGTGACATCGGCATAGATCTGATTGGTCGAGGGCGCCCCCCAACCGGCAAGCGCGGCGCGGAACTGATCCCAGGTTTTCGCCCGCATCGAGGCGAGACAGGCCATATAGGGCGCGGTCCCGGGGTCTGTCGCGACGGTGCGGATACTGACGGCCACGCCATCTCCTTGCCAGACCACTGGATTTTCGCGGATGAACGGCAAATCGACCGGCTGGTCGCGCTGGCCCCTGACCGGCACCATCTCGCGGATCACCCTGACCTCGGCCCAGCCACCGCCATCGGCATAGCGACCGTTGTGATCAAGCCGATGGATCTGCACGTCCTCTTGATCGGCTGGGAAAATCGTCAGGCTGAAGGCGGAATGGCCGTTGTGGCCGGCCATGATCCCGGGCGATGAGGGCTCACCCGCGCCGATCAGGTCAAGACCCGGCGCGGTCAGATGGACCAGATAACGCAGCGACGGGCATCCCAGCGCCCGGTGCGGATCGCTGGCCATGATCGGCAGGCCGCTTGCGGTGCGCGAACCCGAGACGATCCAGTTGTTCGACCCTTCGCTTTGAACGACCGCGCGGCTGTCGTCGACATGGTTCCAGCGCGGCGCGTCATCCAGACCGGCGGCCAGCCGTTCGGCCGAAAACGTGACCGGCGCGGTGGCAAGATGGTACACATCCAGAACGTCGGGGGGCAGGTCGACATCGGGTATCGGCCCCCATTCCTCAAGCGTGAGCGGTGGCGCAAGCGGCACGCGCAGCTCATCGACAATGGCGTCGGTCAGGCGCAGCAGGCGCAGGCGTTTCACCTCGGAATCGGCATTGCGGGACAGGGCGTGCGACCGGATGCGAACCACATCCTCGGTGCGCCAGCGCGCCGGAAACGTGCCGAAATGCGTGAATTCCGGCGGAAGCGGCAGCTCACCCGCCTCGATCAGCGCGACGGCGGCGTTGATCCCTTCAACAAAGGCCGCGCAGATTTCCTGCGCGTCCGGGCCATAGTTGGCCCATTCCGCCGCCATGTCGCCGCGATACAGAAACAGCCGCGCGGCGCGGTCCTGCATCAGATAGCCCGGGCCGAAATCGCCCGCCAGCAGGCCAAGCCCGCGTTTGCGCCACAGGTCGATCTGCCACAGCCGGTCGCGGGCCGCATTGAACCCCTGCGCCAGAAACAGGTCATGCGTCGATCCCGCCCGGATATGCGGGACACCCCACGGATCCAGCCGCAGGCTTGCCGGCTTCGTCAGCCCGGCGATCCGGTATCGTTGCGGGGATTCGTCGTTGCTGCTGGCCATGGATGATGCACCTTTTGTGTTCGCAACATAGAAATCCCGGTATTGACGGCAAAAGCAATCCTTTGCATTCCCGCTTAGCTACGGTTGCCAAACCCGCCCAACAGGCAGAAGGTCGCCCGAAACCAGTGGAGGAACCCATGAACCTGACCCGCCGAACCGCCTTGGGTGTGCTGGCTGCGACAAGCGCGCTGACCGCGCTGCCGCTGGCCGCCCGCGCCCAGAACACCGCCATCAACGTCGGCGTGCTGCGCCTGACCAGCCATGCGCCCACCTTCATCGCGGCGGCGCGCGGTTACTTCAAGGACGAGGGCCTTGACGTGACGCTGAGCTTTTTTGAATCCGCCGCGGCGCTGTCGGTGGGTGTCGCCGGTGGCGATGTGGCCTATGGCATGACCGCCATCACCGGCAGTCTGTTCAACCTAGCGCAGAAAGGCGCCGTCAAGGTGATCGCCGGCGCGTTGTCCGAGGATCCGAACGTCCCGGGCGCGATGATTCTTGCGTCGAACGCGGCCTTTGACGCCGGCCTGACCGAGCCCGCCAAACTGGGCGGCCATACCTTTGGCATCACCACCGCCGGCTCGTCGTTCGACTATATGCTGAGCCAGATCCTTGCGGCGGAAAACATTCCGATGACCGAGGTGACGCTGAAGCCGCTCCAGAAGCTGCCGGCGGTCGTCGGTGCGCTGAGCTCGGGCCAGATCGACGCCTGGGTCATCCAGCCAAGCGTCGGGCTGAAACTTCTGGCCGATAACGCGGCCAAAAAGATCGGCGATTACAACAAATACGACCCCGACTATCAGGTCACGGCAGTGTTCACCTCAACCGATGTCGCGACCAACAAGCGCGACCAGACCGAGGCTTATCTGCGCGCGCTGGCGAAGGGTGCGGATGATTACAACGCCGCCTTCATCGATAAGACCGCCACCCCCGAACAGGTGGCCGAACTGGTCGAGATCGTGCGCGTGCAGGTCAGCCCCGACGTGCCGCTGGACAAGTTCACGCCGTCGATGACCGAAGGCTCGCAGCGGATAAGCAAGGGGCTGAACCTGTCGGTCAAATCGCTGGAGCGGCAGTTGAAGTTCCTGCAGGACAACGGGCTTGTGGATAAAGCCATTACGGTGGACATGCTGGTCGACCCGTCCTACGTGACCACGACGTAACGGGATCAGCTGCGGGGTCGGGCGATGGAATTGCAGATCGAGGGCGTCGGCCATCATTACGGGCCGGTCGAGGTTCTGCGCGACATCAACCTTACCGTTCCGACCGGACAGATCGTTTGTCTGGTCGGCCCCTCGGGCTGCGGCAAATCGACCTTGCTGCGGCTGATCGGCGGGCTGGAGCGGCCGACCCGGGGCCGGGTGCTGCAACTGGGCGATCCGCCGCCGGATTCGCTGAACCCGCTGACCTATATTTTCCAGCATTTCGCGCTGCTGCCGTGGCGCACGGTCGCGGGTAACGTCCGGCTGGTGCTGGAAGATCATCGCGTGGCGCGCGCCGAGATGGCGGCGATCGTCGATGACGTCCTTGCCCGCACCCGCCTCAGCGAATTCGCCGACGCCCTGCCGCGCCAGCTTTCCGGCGGCATGAAGCAGCGCGTTGCCATCGCCCGCGCCCTTGCCGTCCGCCCCGCCATCATGCTGATGGATGAACCGCTGTCGGCCCTGGACGCCCAGACCCGCGAATTGCTGATGGACGATCTGGTCGGGTTATGGACCCGCCAGCCGTTTACCGCCGTCTATGTGACCCATAATCTGGCCGAAGCGGTGCGTCTGGGCCATCGCATCGTGCTTTTGTCCCGCCGGCCCGGGCGCATTCACCGGATTCTCGACATCGACCTGCCGCTTGACCAACGCCATGCCGGCGATCCGGCGCTGGAATCCCGGCAGGCCGAGCTTTGGGATCTTATGCGCGACGAAGCCCGTGCCGCCGACCGGGAGTTGCTGGATGGTTGATCACAGCGCCGCACAGCCGGCTGGCCGGACCGCCGAGACCACGCCCGAAACCATGGGTGCCGGGAGCGCCCGTCCGGTGCCTTTCCGTGGTGGCGGGTTCGAGGTCGTGCCGCGCCGCTGGGTGGCGCCGATTGTTTTCGTGGCGCTGCTTCTGCTTGTCGAATGGGGCACGCGCACGGGATGGATTTCCAACCTGACCCTGCCACGCCCGTCCGATGTCCTGATGACGCTGGTCAATCTGGTAAAGACCGGCGTGCTTTGGCAGCATCTGATCCCCTCGCTTCAGCGGCTGATCGTCGGCTCGGCATTGGGGATAACGACGGGCATCGCCGTGGGCACCATGATCGGGTTGTTCAGCCTTGCCCGGGCGGGTCTGCTGCCGCTGGTCTCGGCGCTGTTTCCGATCCCGAAAATCGCGCTTCTGCCGCTGTTCGTGATCTGGTTCGGCATCGGCGAGTCGTCGAAATACGCGCTGATCGCCTTTGGCACGTTCACCCCGACGGTCGTTTCCACCTTCGGCGCCGTCGATAACGTGGACCGCAACCTGATCCGCATGGGGCAAAGTTTCGGGCTGTCGTGGTGGTCGATCGTCCGCAAGATCGTGCTGCCCGGCGCGCTTCCGGGGATTCTGTCGGGGCTGCGCGTATCGCTGGCCATCGGAATCATCCTTCTGGTCGCGGCCGAGATGCTGGGCGCTGAATTCGGCATCGGCGCCTATATCCTTCAGGCCGGATCGCTTTACGATCTGGAGCGGCTGTTTGCCGGTGTGACGATGCTGTCGGTCCTTGGCGTCCTCGTCGGCAGCGTCATCGGCCTGCTTGAAAGACGCTTTTTGAACTGGCGCGACTAGAAACCGTGCTAAGCACGGATAACCCGCAGAAACAGGCAGACAGCGACATGGCGATCGACCCAAACCACCCGTTTTTCCGCCCGCTTTGGGTGCGGATTCTGACCGTCGCCGCCCCAGCCGCCTGGGCGGGGTTCGAGCTTTATAACGGCGCCACCATGTGGGCGGCCGCCTTTGCCGCGGCGGCGGCCTATGCGTTCTATGCGCTGTTCCTAAGGGCGCGGTCCGATTAACCGGGGCGGTTCGGCGGCAATTCCGGAACCATCCCGCGCCCGGACGGTTGAGGGTTATATTCGTCACGCAGGATCACGCCTATGCAATTCAATCTGTTCTCGGGCCTGTTCGGGCTTGTCATCTTCTGCCTTGATGTCTGGGCCATCGCCTCGATCATCAACACGAATGAGAAAACCAGCACCAAAATCATCTGGATTCTGCTTGTCGCCGTCCTGCCGGTTATCGGGCTGCTGATCTGGTGGTTCGCGGGGCCCAAGGCGAATTACAACCGTTAACCCCAACCGATGACGCGAAACCCTCACTCACCCGTCGCCCCGTTCGATTTCCTGTCGGGGCGGCGCGGAACGGTCCTGGCGCCGCGTGCGATGATCGCCACGTCGCATCCGCTGGCCACCTCGGCCGGGTTGGAGGTGCTGTTTCAGGGCGGCAATGCGGTTGACGCGGCAATCACGGCCGTGGCGGTGCAATCGGTGGTCGATCCGCTGATGACCGGGCTGGGTGGTGACTGCTTTGCGCTGATCAAACCGGCGGGACAGGCGGTCAGGGCGCTGAACGGCTCGGGCCGTGCGGTCGCGGCGGCCGAACCCGGGGTATTGGCCGGGTTATTGGAGGAGCGGCCCGAAATTCCGCTGACCAGCCCCCATGCGGTCACCATACCGGGCGCCGTGTCGGCATGGTGCCGCCTGCACGCCGATTGCGGCACATCGCCCCTGTCCCGACTGTTTGCGGCCGCCATCCGTTATGCCCGGGACGGGTTCCCGGTTACCCCGCGCGTCGCCCATGATTGGGCGCAAAACACCAAGACCGTGGCGGCAGATCCGCATGCCGCCGCGATCTTTCTTCCCGGTGGCCGCGCCCCGCAGGCCGGAGAGATGATTGCCCAGCCCCTGCTGGCCGAACGGCTGGAACAGGTCGCGGCGCAGGGCCCGGTGGCCTTTTATGACGGGGCGGTCGGGCAAGGAATGGCGGCCTATCTGGCTGGTCTCGGCGGGTTGCATACAGCAGAGGATTTTCGCGCCGGCGCCGATGCCGCCCAATGGGTGGAACCGATCTGCGCCATGTATCGCGGCAATCAGGTCTGGGAATGTCCGCCGAACGGTCAGGGGCTGGCGGCGCTGATCATTCTTCGGATCCTCGACGGCTTTGATCTGGGGCCAGAGGTATCGGTCGCCGATCGCACCCATCTGCTGGCCGAGGCGACCCGGATCGCCTATCACCACCGCGACGCGCTGATCGCGGATCCGGCGCAGTCGGAAGGTTTGGCCGGGCGGCTTTTGTCGGATACGGCGATTGCCGCCATGCGCAGCCGCATCCGCATGGACCGCGCCGGTGAACCCGTGCTGTGGGATCAGCCCGAACACAGCGATACGGTCTATCTTTGCGTCGTGGATAGCGAAGGAAACGCCGTCTCGCTGATCAACTCGATCTTCCACCCCTTCGGTTCGGGTTTGCTTGATCCGGCAAGCGGGGTTCTGTTCCAGAATCGCGGCGCCTCGTTCCGGCTTGATCCCGGCCACCCCAATGCGATCGGCCCGGGCAAGCGCCCCATGCATACGATCATTCCCGGCATGGTGGTCGAGCCGGGCGGCGCCGTGATGCCGTTCGGGGTGATGGGCGGTCATTATCAGGCGACCGGACACGCGGGTTTTCTGTCGGGCGTCTATGATCTGGGGCTGGATTTGCAGGCGGCCATCGACGCGCCGCGCAGCTTTGCCATCGACGGCAGGCTGGATGTGGAGCCGACACTCGATCCGACGGCGCGGGACGATCTGGCGGCGCGGGGGCACAAGATCAACGTCCTGTCCGGGCCGATGGGCGGCGCGCAGGCGATCCGCATTGATCCGGTTACCGGGGTCAAGCAGGGTGCATCGGAAAGCCGCAAGGATGGGATGGCGCTGGGGTATTAAGCCTACCCCCCGGCGCCCGGGCCGAACGAACCGGCGTCAGATCTCGATCCGGATGAAGCTGTCGCGCAGCGCATCCGACCACGCGATGCTCATCGCGGCGAAACCGGGGTCATTGGCCTCGATCCGGCGGACGGCCGAGACCCGGCAAGCATCGCGTTCGATCACGGTCAGATCAAGCGGCATGCCCACCGAAAGGTTTGAACGCAGCGTTGAATCCATCGACAACAGAACCGCCTTTTGCGCATCGGGAAGCGAGGTCGTCGGCCGCACCACCCGGTCGAGTATCGGCTTGCCGTATTTATGCTCACCGATCTGCAGGAACGGCGTGTCGTTCGTCGCTTCGATGAAATTCCCCTCGGGATAGATCAGGAACAGCCGCATCTCGCCGCCGGCCCGCTGGCCGCCAAGGATCATCGAGGCGGATGCCTGCTGGTCGAAGGCCTTGTGTTTTTCGGTGATCTCAAGCCGGGTGCGGGCCAGCATGTCGCCGACGATTTCGGCCACGCCCAGCATCGTCGGCGCGCGCATGATCGACTGGGTTTCGGTCGCTTCGGGCGACTCGATCGCCTCGCGCAGGCGGGCGATGGTGGTCTGTGTCACCGACAGGCTGCCGGCAGTCATGATCGAGATGACCCGCTCGCCCGGGTTCTCGAACAGAAAGGTCTTTTTGTAGATCGCGATATTGTCCATGCCGGCATTGGTGCGCGTATCGGACAGCATCACGATACCCGCGTCCAGTTTCAGCCCAACACAATAAGTCATTTCCGCATCCGAAGCTTGCTGACGGACGGTCGCCTGCCGTTACCTGCTTCTGGTTTTTATTGCTGCGTTCCGCCGATCGCAACATGTACGGTCATGGTTTCCTTCGCCTCGCCCACAAATACGCCCCGCACCGGGGCGGCGTCGCGCGCATCAAGCCCCGAGGCCAGCCGGATATAGCGGTCATCGGCGCAGCTTCGGTTGGCCGGGTCAAAGGCCACCCAGCCGAGCGAGGGAAGATGCAGTTCGGCCCAGGCATGGGCGGCGTCATGCTGGGCGCCGGTTTCGGTCGAATGCAGATAGCCCGAGACATAGCGGGCCGGAATATCGCGGACATTGGCCAGCGCGATCAGCGCATGGGCGTGGTCCTGACAGACGCCCTTGCCAAGCGACAGCGCCTGTGCGGCAGTGGTGTCGGGCGCCGTCACGCCTGTCACATAGGCGATCGCATCCGACACCGCGCCGCTTAGCGCATGGGCAAGGTCGAGCGGATCCTTGGCGGATACGGATTGCGCCAATGTCGTCAGCGCCTCGTCCGGCTGGGTCAGATCGGTGGTATTCAGATAATAGATCGGGGAAACCTGTTCCCGGTGGCCCCTCAGAACGCCGGTCAGGTCGGTCGTCTCGACCTCACCGGTGACCAGCACGTTGATGCTGTCGACGGGGCCGCGCACGCTCCATGCCTCGATATGGTCGCCGGCGCCGTCCCGGAAGGCCGCGCCACGGATGCCGTCCTTGATCGTCACATCCCATTGCAAAAGCTTCTGCCCGGCAAATTCGGACGGCCGAAGCCGCAGGCTTTGGACGGCGTTCCGGACCGGGTGGTCGTAATGATAGGTGGTTTCGTGAGTCACGCGCAAAAGCATCACACAGCTCCGCCAAGATAATCCTGATGAACGAGGTCGGACACATGCGCGACCTCGTTGATGTTGCGGGTCAGGAATTCGTGCAGACCCTCTTCAAAGATGTGGTCGATGGTTTGCCGGCGCAAATCCTCAAGAACCTCTTGCGCGCGGTCGCGGGCCATGGTCGGAACCCCGGTGCCGTAACGCTCGGCAAGGCTGTTCAGATGCTGGGTGGATTTGCTCAGCGCGTTGATCAATGAACGGGGCTGTTCCCGGTTCAGGATCAGGAAATGCGCCACCTTGCCGGCCGTGATATCGCCGCCATAGGCCCAGTTGAACGCGCGCTGCGCCGACATCGCCCTGAGCAGGGTCTGCCATTGATAGCTGTCGAGCCCCGAGCCGACAAATTCAACCCGCGGCAGCAGGACATAGTATTTCACGTCAAGCATGCGCGCCGTCGCATCCGCGCGTTCAAGCGCCGAGCCGAGCGACAGGAAATGCCAGCCGTCGTTGCGCAAAAGCGTGGCCGCCGCCGCGCCATGTACGCCGGTCACGCTGCGCACCGCCCAATCGGTCAGTTCGGACAGATCCTTGCCCTTGCCCTCCAGCGCGCGCAGTTCCTGATAGGATACGTTCAGCGCGTCCCAGACCTGACGCGACAGCGCCGTGCGGACGATGCGCCCGGCTTCGCGCGCCGAGGCGATGCAGGATGCGACCGACGAAGGGTTGTCGCGGTCGAAGAACATATATTTTTCAATGTCCCCCTCGCGCGTTTCGCCATATTTCTCGGTGTAGCCTGCCGCGGTCCCCGAGGCGTTCAGAAGCGATTCCCATTCGTTCATGTAGCCCTGCGCCGAGTTGGGCAAGAGCGTGATCCTTGCCCCGACCTCGAGAAAGCGGGCGGTGGTCCCGGCGCGTTCAAGATAACGGCCGATCCAGAACAGGTTTGATGCGGTACGGCTGAGCATGACGATCTACTCCGACAGGACCCAGGTGTCCTTGACCCCGCCGCCCTGCGACGAGTTCACGACCAGCGACCCCTCGCGCATGGCGACGCGGGTCAAGCCTCCGGGGACAAGTTCGACCCGCTCTCCGACCAGACAGAAGGGGCGCAGATCGACATGGCGCGGCGCGATGCCTTCGTCGACGAAGGTCGGACAGGTGGACAGCGCAAGCGTGGGCTGGGCGATGTAATTCCCCGGGTTCGCCCTGACGCGCTCGGCGAATTCGGCGATTTCGGCCTTGGTCGATTTCGGCCCGACCAGCATACCGTACCCGCCCGAGCCGTGGACCTCTTTGACGACCAGTTCTGACAGGTGGTCAAGAACATATTTCCGGTCGTCCTCCTTCCACAATTGCCAAGTCGGGACGTTTCTCAGGATCGGTTCCTCGCCAAGGTAGAAACGCACCATTTCCGGCACGAAGGTATAGATCGCCTTGTCGTCGGCCACCCCGGCCCCCGGCGCCGAGCAGATCGTCACGCCGCCGGAGCGGTAGACGTCCATCAGCCCCGGAACGCCCAGCATGGAATCGCGGCGGAAACACAGCGGATCAAGGAAACTGTCGTCGATCCGGCGATAGATGACATCGACGCGGCGCGGACCCTCGGTCGTGCGCATGTAGACGAACTCGCCCTCGACGAACAGATCGACACCCTCGACCAGTTCGACACCCATCATGTCGGCCAGAAAGCTGTGCTCGTAATAGGCGCTGTTGAAATGGCCCGGGGTCAGGATGACGATATTCGGCTCTCCCTGACATTTCGGCGGCGCAACCGAGGCGAGTGTGCGGCGCAGCAGGTCGGGATAGCCCTCGACCGGCTCGATCCGGTTGACGCGGAACAGTTCGGGGAACATCCGCATCATGATCTCGCGGTTCTCCAGCATATAGCTGACGCCCGAGGGTGTGCGGCAATTGTCCTCGAGCACGTAGAACTCATCAAGCCCAGTGCGGACAAGGTCGATGCCGATGATATGCGAGAATACCCCGCGCGGCGGCACGAACCCGGCCATGGCGCGCTCGTAAGCGGCGTTCTGATAGACCAGCCGCGCGGGGATGCGGCCGGCGCGGACGATTTCGCCGCGTCCATAGACGTCGCGCAGAAACGCGTTCAGCGCCCGCGCCCGCTGTTTGACGCCGCGTTCCAGCCGCCTCCATTCGCTTTGCAGAAAGACGCGCGGCATCATGTCGAAAGGCATCAGGCGGTCGGGATCGCCACCCTCGCCATAAACGGCGAAGGTGATGCCGATGCGGCGGAACAGCGCCTCGGCCTCGGCCTGCTTCATGCGGCGGATTTCGACCGGCATCGTCGCCATCCATTCGCCCAGCATCGAATATGCGTCGCGGATGCGGTCCTGATGATACATCTCGTTAAAATACTGCACGGTCGACCCATTGGTTCGGCGGTTACGCATTCCCCCACCTTGTGAGGCGCGCGGGCCAGATGCAAATGATTGTTCGGATCAAAGCCGTCCTGGTGCACGATAATTGGGCGATTTGGGCGCCGGCTCAGGGTGGCGGGTCAGGATGGCGGGGCGGCCGGTCCGGGTTTGGCCGGGTCATCGCCGTTTTTCGCCGCCTTCGCGGTCGCCTCGGCCCTGATCTCGGCGCGGGCGGCGCGGGCGGCGGCGACCCGACGGCGCCGCGCCAGCTCGACGTTCACAAGCGCCCCCAGCAGCACCGAGAACCCGGCCAGGTAGAACCACATCAAAAGCGCCACCACCGCCCCGATCGAGCCATAGATGCGGTTATAGCTGTTGAAGCTGCCCAGATAGGCCGAGAACGCCACCGAGGCCGCCGCCCAGACCAGCGCCGCCACCAGCGACCCCCAGGTCAGCAGCGCGGTGCGCGGCGTCTTGACGTTCGGGCCATAGCGGTAAAGGACGCCGATCCCGACCATAACGATCAGGAACATCGCGACCCATGGCAACCCGGCGACCAGCCAGCCGCGAAGCGGGCCGAGGGTCAGGAAATTCAGCGCCAGCGGCACGATGACGATGGTCGCAAGCCCCAGAAGCGCGATCCCGACGATGGCGAGTGTCAGCAGATAGGCCAGCACGAAGCCGAAGATCGTCGAATGCGAGCGGACGGCATAGATCGCGTTCAACCCGCGCACCAGCGCCTCGACCCCGGCCCGCGCCGCGATCGTCGCGATCAGAAAGGACAGTGCCGTCGTCCAGCCAAGCGTGGTCCGCCCGCCCGAGGTCAGCGCATCGACCTGGGCCTGAAGAAGCTCGGCCGCGTCGGCGGGAATGAACTCATCGGCGACATTGACATAGGTCTGGATGGTCGCCGGATCGTAGACCAGGCTCCACAGGGCGATGATCGCCGCAAGGCCGGGAAAGACGGCGAACATCGCATAGAAGGCCACGCCCGCGGCGATCAGGCTCAGGTGGATCTTGTCCATGCGCTCGAACAGCGCCTGAATGAATTCCCAAATGTCGCGGAGCAGCTCGATCATCCGTCCATCCGTTCCCGTTCGGTTCAGGATAAACCGCACCGCGAAAACGGCAACCGCCACCGCTGGACGGGATCGCGCCGGTCGGCTGGCGTTGTATTATTGCCCCGATTGATCGACGTATTTCAGCCAGATCGCATCGGGGCCCAGACCCTCGACAAATGCCCGATGTGCCTCGGCCTCGGCCTCGGTCAGCCGGGGGGCGAGCGGCACGGGCCGCTTGCCGCGCGGCAGGACGGCATTCCCCTGCGCGGGGGTGGGGCCGGTCGTTTCGCGCGATTTCCGGGTCTCGGCCGGGACAAGCACAAGGTCCGGCTGCCTGCCGCCAATAAGCTCCAGATAGACCTCGGCCAAAAGACGGCTGTCCAGAAGTGCGCCGTGCAGATCGCGGCCCGAGTTGTCGATGCCGAAGCGCCGGCACAGCGCATCAAGCGATGAGGGCGCGCCGGGGAATTTGCGGCGGGCGAGCAGAAGCGTATCGAGGGCGCGGGCATCGGGAAGCTGCGGCCGCTTTATGCGCGCAAGCTCGGCGTTCAGGAATTTCATGTCGAAGCTGGCATTATGGATTATCAGCGGCGCGTCATTGCCCACGAAAGCCATGAATTCGTCGACCACATCGGCAAACAGCGGTTTGTCGGCCAGAAATTCCGCGCTGAGGCCATGAACGGCAAAAGCCTCGGCCGGCATATCGCGTTGGGGGTTCAGATAGCGGTGAAAGGTGTTGTCAGTCGGCAGGTGGTTGATCAGCTCGACCGCGCCGATTTCGACGATGCGGTCGCCGGTCATCGGATCGAGACCGGTGGTTTCCGTATCCATCACGATTTCGCGGATCATGCTTGTTTTCCCAGTATTTCGGCGCAGATGGCCTCGACCGCCGCCTCGGCGCCGGCCAATGTATCGGTTGGAATGACCCAGGTCGAGCGGGCCCGTTTTTCCGCGTCCGGCATTTGCCGCGAAAGGATCAGATCCAGGGTCTCGGCGCTCATCCCCGGCCGTGCGAGAACGCGGCTTCGTTGGGTCTGAAGGCTGGCCGAGACGGTGGCGGTTCCGTCCATTTCCCGGTCGGCGCCGGTTTCGAACAAAAGCGGTATGTCCAGAACGACGATCCGTGCGCCGGCAGCCCGGGCATCAGCGATGAAATTCTGGCGATCGGCGGCGACCAGCGGGTGAACGATCGCCTCCAGCCGTTTAAGCGCCGTGGGATCGGCCGCAATCTCGCGCCGCAAGGCCGCGCGGTCGATGGCCCCGTCGATAAGCGCCGAGGGAAACGCCTGCGCGACCGGCATAACCGCCGCGCCACCCTTGGCATAAAGCCGGTGAACGGCGGCATCGGCGTCCCAGACCGGGTGACCACGATCCGCGAACATCTGCGCGGTGGTGGTTTTGCCCATGCCGATCGAGCCGGTCAGTCCCAGCCTGAACGTATCCGTCATCCCTCACCCAAAGCGGCCGCGCGGGCGGCTTCATCGGTTTCCGGCCGGCGACTGAACCAACGCTCGAACCCCGGGACGGCCTGATAGATAAGCATCCCGAGCCCGTCAACGGTCGGATTTCCGCGCGCCTGCGCCTCGGCCAGAAACGGGGTGATCAGCGGCGTATAGACAAGGTCGGTGACAAGCGCACGGGGATCAAGCGCATCGAGCGGAATGCGCAGGGGCGGCTTACCCTCCATCCCCTGAGAGGTGGCGTTGACCACGGTCCGCGCGCCATCGAGCATGTTCCCGGCCTGTGCCCAGTCATAGACCACGACGCGGGCGCCGAACTCGGCCCTGATATATTCGGCCCGGACCCGGGTCCGGTTGGTGATGCGCAGCTCGGTCGTTCCGGCGTCCAGCAGCGCCGCGACGACACCACGCGCCGCGCCCCCCGCGCCGATCAGGGCCGTTGGGCCGTCCGAGGGATCCCAATCCGGCGCGCTTTGCCTGAGATTGGCGATGAAGCCGTAGCCGTCGGTGTTATCGGCGTGAATCTTGCCATCCGGTCGAAAGATCAACGTGTTCGCCGCCCCGATCAGCGCCGCGCGGTCGGTGACGATATCAGCCAGCGCCAGCACGGCTTCTTTATGCGGGATCGTCACGTTGAGGCCGACAAAACCGGCGCGCGGCAAGATGCGCAGGACCTCGGCCAGATCGTCCGGATGCACCGGCATCGGGATATAATGGCCGGGAATTCCGTAACGCTTCAGCCAATGACCGTGCAAATTTGGCGACCGGGAATGCGCGATCGGCCAGCCGATAACCCCCGCCAGCGGCGCGTGCTGGGGCAATGCCGTCCTTGCGGCGGTATCGTTCGGGTCGGTCATGGCCCAGCCATCATTCCAGAGACTGCATTTTGCGCAAATGGTTTAAAAAAGCAATAAGCGGAAAGCCTTGGATGGTGAAGTGGTCGCCGTCGACCCCGCTGAACAGGCGCGCGCCCTCGGCCTCGATCCGGTAGCAGCCGACGCAATGACGGATCTTGTCCCAATAGGCGTCGACATAACGGTCGATCTCGGCCGCATCGAGGTCATGCATGGTCAGCACCGCACTGTCGGCGCCGTGCCAGGCGGTTCTGCCGTCCTGCACGACGGTTGCCGCGGAAATCAGCCGGTGGCTGCGGCCGGAAAGCAGACGAAGGTGCTCGCGGGCCTCAGCGGGTGAGCGCGGCTTCGATAAAATTCGACTATCGACCGCCAGCACCTGATCGGCGCCCAGAACCGCCGCGCGCGGGTTTCGCCGCCACACATGCGTAGCCTTGGCCTTGGCCAGCGCGGCGGCCATTCGGTCGGGATCGTCCTGAAACGGGGCGGCGGCCGCACTCTCGTCAATGTCGGCCGGATCAACGGTGAAGCGGATACCGGCGTCGGATAAAAGCCGCTGGCGCGCCTGTGAGCCCGAAGCCAGAACGATCTGTGGATAAGTATGCGGAGGAATCGCGAAGCCTTTCTGGATGCTGTTGGCGTCAAGGCGCAAACGATCTGCGGCAGTTCAGCGCACCCGGACCGGATCGCGCCTCGTCAAAGCAGTCGCCCACAGGTGCGCAATCGAATTTAGCCCATGTGGATTCCGTTGGTGACTTGGCCGAAATCCGGATCCGACACGGATTCTGTCCACTAAAGCTTTTCCTGTCAACATGATGATTATAAATGAATATTATGGCTTCTGGCAAGCAGCGGCCGGGTTTATCTACAACGTTATCCACAGGGCCTGATCTGTAGATAACTCTGCGGATGAGACAGGCTTTTCCGTTATCCACAGGCCCAACATCATCATCATTCTTTTCTTCTTATTATTATATTAGGAGGGGACCGGAGGTTCTTTATGTTCGACCTGCTTTCAACGCTCTACCCTTGGACCAAATCCGTTCACATCATGGCTGTGATAAGCTGGATGGCCGGTCTGTTCTATCTGCCCAGACTGTTCGTCTATCATGTCGAGCGGGGTCAGCATGGCGGAGAGCCCGGCGAGAGCTTCGAGATCATGGAAGTGAAGCTGCTACGGCTGATCATGAACCCGGCGATGATCCTTACCTGGATCGCCGGCCTTATGTTGGTCCTGACCCCGGGCATTGTCGACTGGGGCTCGCTATGGCCATGGACGAAGGCCGGTGCGGTGCTGGGCATGACCTGGTTTCATCACTGGCTGGGGCTGCGACGCAAGGATCTTCTGCGTGGGACGAACACGGTCAGCGCCCGCACCTATCGCATGATGAACGAGGTGCCGACGGCGTTGATGGTGGTGATCGTGCTGTCGGTGATCCTGAAGTTCTGATTCGGGTCCGCCGGCATTGACTCTGACGACAGAGTTTCCTATTTGGCGCTGATCCCGGCCGTCCGGCACAGGGTTTTCCATGACATTTTCGCATTCCGTCACCGTACGGCGGCCGAATGCACGACTTTCGGTGACACGACATGAGCGAAGAACGCCTTAACCTATCCGATCTCAAGGCGAAGAGCCCGGCCGATCTTTTGTCCATGGCCGAGGAGTGGGAGATCGAGAACGCCTCGACCATGCGCAAGGGCGAGATGATGTTCTCGCTTTTGAAAGAGCATGCGGATGATGGCTGGGAGATCGGTGGCGATGGCGTGCTGGAGGTCTTGCAGGATGGCTTTGGTTTCCTGCGCTCGCCCGAGGCGAACTATCTTCCCGGTCCCGATGATATCTATGTCAGCCCCGAGATGATCCGGCAGCATTCGCTGCGGACCGGGGACACGGTTTCGGGTGTGATCCGCGAACCCGGCGAGAGCGAGAAATATTTCGCGCTGACCCGCGTCGAGCAGATCAACTTTGAAGACCCCGAAAAGGCCCGGCACAAGGTTGCGTTCGACAACCTTACGCCGCTTTATCCGAATGAGCGGTTGAAGATGGAGACCGAGGATCCGACCAACAAGGACAGGTCGGCACGGATCATCGACCTTGTCGCACCCATCGGTAAGGGACAGCGTTCGCTGATCGTCGCGCCGCCGCGTACGGGTAAGACGGTGCTGTTGCAGAATATCGCCCACTCGATCGAAAAGAACCATCCGGAGTGCTATCTGATCGTTCTGCTTATTGATGAGCGGCCCGAAGAAGTCACCGACATGCAGCGTTCGGTCAAGGGGGAAGTCGTTTCCTCGACCTTTGACGAGCCGGCCAGCCGCCACGTTGCGGTCAGCGAAATGGTGATCGAGAAAGCCAAGAGATTGGTCGAGCATAAACGAGATGTTGTGATCCTTCTGGATTCAATCACAAGACTTGGGCGCGCCTTTAACACGGTGGTGCCGAGTTCGGGCAAGGTTCTGACCGGTGGCGTTGACGCCAACGCGTTGCAGCGGCCGAAGCGGTTCTTTGGTGCTGCGCGGAACATTGAAGAAGGCGGCTCGCTGACCATCATCGCGACGGCGCTGATAGACACCGGTTCGCGTATGGATGAGGTCATCTTCGAGGAATTCAAGGGAACGGGCAACAGCGAGATCGTTCTTGATCGTAAAGTCGCCGACAAGCGCGTGTTCCCGGCGATGGATATTCTGAAATCTGGGACGCGGAAGGAAGAATTGCTTGTTGATCCAAAGGATCTTCAGAAAACCTATCTGCTGCGCCGCATTCTGAACCCGATGGGAACAACCGATGCGATCGAATTCCTGATCTCGAAGCTTAAGCAGACCAAGAACAACGCCGAGTTCTTCGATTCCATGAACGCCTGACGGGTGATGCCGTGGACACGATCTTCGCCGAAGCGACGCCTCCGGGCCGGGGGGGTGTAGCGGTCATTCGGATATCCGGGCCCGACGCATGGCGCTGTGTCGAAGTGCTGACGGGTTCGGTGCCATCGCCGCGTTCTGCTGCGCTGCGTGATCTGGCGTGGCAGGGCGATCTGATCGACCGCGCGCTTGTTTTGTGTTTCGATGAGGGGCGCAGCTTTACCGGCGAACAATCCGCCGAGCTTCAACTGCATGGGGCCCCCGTCGTTGTGGCGCGCGCGCGGGCCGTATTGACGGAACTGGGGTTGAGACCGGCCAGTGCCGGCGAGTTTACGCGTCGGGCGTTTCTGAACGGACGGCTTGATCTGGTCGAGGCGGAGGCGCTCGCCGATCTGCTGGATGCCGATACCGAGGCACAGCGCAAGCAGGCGATGCGCGTGGCGGATGGCGCGCTGGGTCGTCTGGTGGGCGACTGGCGGCGCGATCTGGTTCAGGCCGGAGCGCTGGTTGAAGTGACCATTGATTTTGCCGACGAAGAAGTGCCGGTAGAGATTCCCGACGAATGTTTTGATCTGATAGACAAAGTTACGACATCGCTGCGCGACCAGATCACCAGTTACCCAGCGGCCGAGGCTTTGCGGCAGGGGTTCGAGGTGGCGATCATCGGACCGCCGAACGTCGGAAAATCGTCGCTTCTGAACCGCATCGCGCGGCGTGACATTGCCATTGTCTCTGAGATTGCCGGGACAACGCGGGATATCATCGAGCTTCGTACGGATTTGCGCGGGCTCTCCGTCACGTTTTTAGACAGCGCCGGGCTGCGGGAGACCAGTGACCCGGTTGAGT
The DNA here is from genome assembly GCF_042680785.1 of Paracoccus pacificus. Taxonomy (NCBI): domain Bacteria; kingdom Pseudomonadati; phylum Pseudomonadota; class Alphaproteobacteria; order Rhodobacterales; family Paracoccaceae; genus Paracoccus; species Paracoccus pacificus. The sequence continues at coordinate 149,818 of NZ_JBHUEN010000006.1, read as the reverse complement.
CGATCGGTGTGACACGCGCTAGAACGCGGGCGGCGGCGGCAGATCTCAAGATTTATCTGACGGAAGACGGCGCGGTCGACCAAAGCATCCTCGACGGTCAGGATATCGTGGTTCGGACCAAGAGCGATCTGGACGCACGCGAAGGCATCTCGATTTCGTCGCTTACCGGTGACGGTATAGAAGACCTGCTGGATTTGGTGTATGAGAAGCTGCGTTTCCGCACTGCCGGCGCCGGACTGATCGCGAGAGAGCGGCAAGCCGCCGCGGTGCGAGCAGCGGTTGCGGAGCTGAGCCGGATCAGACGCGAACAGGACGGCGAAATCGTGGCCGAGCATATCCGCCGCGCAATCGCCAGCCTGGATGAGCTGATCGGGCGTGTTGGCGCGGAAGATTATCTGGACGTGGTGTTTTCGTCGTTCTGTATTGGGAAATAGCGGGTGTTTCACGTGAAACATTATGATGTAATTGTCATTGGCGGGGGCCATGCGGGGCTGGAAGCAGCGGCCGCCGCCGCACGACTGGGCGTTTCGGTTGCCCTGATCACGATGCGCAAGCAGGATATCGGAACCATGTCCTGCAACCCGGCTATCGGCGGTCTTGGAAAGGGGCACCTTGTCCGAGAGATCGACGCGATGGACGGGTTGATGGGCTGTTTGGCCGATGTCGCCGGAATCCAGTTTCGGCTGTTGAACCGGCGGAAAGGGCCGGCTGTGCAGGGTCCGCGCGCGCAGGCCGACCGAGATCTTTATCGCGCGGCGGCGTTTTCGGCGGCAAGTTCGATTCCGGGCCTAAATCTCCTGTTCACCGAAGTCGACGAACTGATCGTTAGGTCTGGCCGTGTCGCCGGGGTCGTTTGCCAAGGACAAAGCCTGGGCGCCAGCGCCGTGGTTCTAACGACCGGTACGTTCCTGCGCGGCGTTATCCATATCGGGACCGAGCAGCGACCGGCCGGCCGGATGGGCGATGCCGCGTCCAACAAGCTGGCGGAATTCATTTACGGACTGGGACTACCTGTCGGTCGGTTGAAAACCGGAACCCCGCCGCGGCTGGATGGGCGAACGATCGACTGGGCCGGACTCGACGAGCAGCCCGGCGATGACCAGCCCAGCTTGTTTTCTTACCTGTCGACCTCGGTCACGGCGCGGCAGGTGTCCTGCGGCATTACAAGCACCAACAGCCGTACCCACGATATTATCCGGAAAAATCTGGACAAATCCGCTATGTACGGCGGCGGAATATCCGGCGTCGGTCCGCGCTACTGTCCTTCGATTGAGGACAAAGTGGTCAGGTTCGCCGATAAGCAATCGCATCAGATCTTTCTGGAACCCGAAGGCCTGACCACGGACACGGTATATCCCAACGGCGTTTCGACCTCGCTTCCCGCCGAAGTGCAGGAGCAATACATCCATACAATCAATGGCTTGGAGCACGCCAGGATCATTCAGCCCGGCTACGCAGTCGAGTATGATTATGTTGACCCTGTGGCGCTGGACCATCGGCTTTCGGTAAAATCCGTGCCGGGGCTCTATCTCGCCGGGCAGATCAACGGGACGACGGGCTATGAAGAGGCGGCGGCCCAGGGCCTGGTCGCGGGTTTGAACGCGGCGGCTGAGGTTCTGGACCGCGAACCGGTCATTTTCAGTCGCACCAACAGCTATATCGGCGTCATGATCGACGATCTAGTCACCCGCGGCGTTACCGAGCCCTATCGGATGTTCACCTCTCGGGCGGAGTTCAGGTTGTCGCTGCGGGCGGATAATGCCGACCTACGGCTGACCCCGCTGGGGATTGCGGCGGGCTGTGTCAGCCAGCGCCGGAGGGATGCGTTCGCAGCGAAGCTGGAAAAGATTTCGCAGGCGGACGCCTTGTTGCGCGAAGCGCGTTTTTCACCGACCGTGCTTGCTCAACGCGGCTTCAACGTTCGGCAGGATGGAAACATGCGGTCCGCTCTGGATCTGCTCGCAGTCAGCGAGAATGATTGGACCGACGTCCTGCCGCTCGTGCCGGACGCAGCCGCGATCGAACCGGGGATCCGCGACGTGGTAAGGGCCAATGCCCTCTATACGCAATTCGAAGACCGTCAGCGCCGCGATGCCGCACAGCTGGTGGCGGAGGAGGCGTCGGCGATTCCTGCCGATCTCGATTATGATCGGCTGCCGGGACTTTCGGGCGAGTTGCGGTCAAAGCTTAATCGCCACAAACCAGCGACTCTGGCGGCTGCGAACCGCATCGAGGGTATGACCCCTGCGGCACTGACGCTCATCATCGCCCATATCGGTGGTCGGCGACAGACGGCATGATGGATGTTTCACGTGAAACAGCGGAACGGCTGTCGCATTTCGAAGCGCTCGTGCAAAAATGGAACTCGCAGATCAATCTGGTCGCACCCGATTCGCTTGTCGACTTCCGCCAACGCCATCTGGCAGACGGCATCTTGCTTTCCGAACTTGCCTGTGACCAACCGGGAAACTGGGCGGATCTTGGCAGTGGAGGCGGATTTCCCGGGATAATAATATCCATATTTCAACCTGGTAGGCCGCTGTCGCTGGTCGAAAGCGATGGACGCAAATCCGCCTTCCTGCGTACCGCGATACGCGAGCTGGGGTTGGGCGCAACCCGGGTCGTCAACGACCGGATCGAGGCCGTTTCGCCGCTTATGGCCGGTAACATCAGCGCGCGCGCCCTTGCACCGCTTCCACGATTGCTGGCATATGTTGACCGTCATCTTTCTCCGAATGGCACCGCCTGGTTGATCAAAGGACGGCGTTGGGAGGCTGAGGTCGACGAAGCAAGAAAGATGTGGAATTTCAATCACATCGCCCATGCCGGCGCCAATGGCACCACAATTTTGCAAGTGGATGGACTTCAACGTGCCTGAATCACCCCATATCGTCGCGATCACCAACCAAAAAGGCGGCGTTGGCAAGACGACCACGGCGATCAACCTCGCGGCCGCATTGGGGCAACGGGGCCAAAAGGTGCTGTTGATCGACCTCGACCCGCAAGGAAATGCGTCGACGGGGCTCGGGATCGACAAACAACAGCGCGAGTACACCAGTTACGATCTGCTCGCCGGCAGCGCCGACCTTTCGCGATCGACTGTCCCGACCTCCGTTCCCGGTGTTTCGCTCGTCCCAGCGACCGAGGATCTGACGTCGGCCGATATGGAGCTGTCGTCAAGCGATGGCCGGCTGAGCCTCCTTCGCAACGCGCTGCGCGACAGTGCCGATTTTGATACGGTTCTGCTCGACTGCCCGCCGGCACTTGGGCTGCTGACCCTGAATGCGATGGTCGCGGCCGACGGCGTACTCGTCCCGCTGCAAGCCGAGTTTCTGGCGCTGGAGGGGTTGTCGCAACTGCTACAGACGGTCCGGCAGGTTCGTCAAACCGCGAACCCCAGCCTGCGGATCGAGGGCATCTTGCTGACCATGTCCGACAGCCGCCTCAACCTGTCGGAGCAGGTCGAGGCCGATGCGCGCGCGACACTGGGTGAGCTTGTTTTCGATACGGTCATTCCGCGCAATATCCGGGTCTCGGAATCGCCGTCGCATGGTCTGCCCGTGCTGATCTATGATCCGAACTCCCGTGGAAGCACCGCGTATCGTGCGCTCTGCGACGAATATCTGGCGCGCCGCGCCCAAGCCGAAAGGATGGCCGATGCCTGAAGCAAAACCGAACCGGGGTCTAGGGCGCGGATTGTCGGCCCTAATGGCTGACGCGGATCTCATCCCCAACGACAAACCGGCGCAGCGCCAGACCCTGCCGATCGAAAAGATCACCGCAAACAGCGAACAGCCGCGACGCAGTTTTGCACCCGAATTGCTGCAAGAACTGGCCGATTCGCTGCGCAGTCGCGGAGTTCTCCAGCCTTTGATCGTCCGGCCCCATCCCAAGGATCCGGGCCTTTATCAGATCGTCGCTGGAGAGCGGCGCTGGCGTGCCGCCCAGATGGCGCAATTGCACGAGGTTCCGGTGATCGTGCGCGACCTCAACGATACCGAGGTTCTGGAGGTCGCGATCATCGAAAACATTCAGCGCGCCGATTTGAATGCCATCGAAGAGGCCATGGCCTATCGTCAACTCATGGAGCGTTTCGGGCACACGCAGGAACGGCTGGGTGAAGCCCTGAACAAAAGCCGAAGCCACATCGCCAACCTGATGCGGCTTCTGACCCTGCCCGAGCAGGTTCAGGGCTGGGTCCGCGATGGCAAACTGACCGCCGGTCACGCCCGCGCCGTGATCACCGCGAAGGACCCGACGGATCTGGCCCGGAAAGTGATCGACCGGAACCTGTCGGTTCGCGAAACCGAAAACCTCGCCCGGGGCAACGCCGATCCAGCCCCGAAAGTTCGCCCGATTCCGGACGAGAAGGATGCCGATACCCGTGCGCTAGAGGCCGATCTGTCGGCCCAACTGAAAATGCGCGTCAGCATCAATCACAGCGGAATGGACGGCGGCCAGGTGGTCGTGACCTATCGCGACCTCGAACAGCTCGATCGCCTTTGCCAGCTTCTGGCGAGTGAGGCTTAGGCCTCCGGTCTCGTCCATATATAGGCTAGAACGGCGCTGCAGACCGCAACCTGTAGTAATATGACGACCGGCGGTAAGGCCAGCACGGTCGCCACGACGATCCCGACGGCCATGGCGAGCGTGGTGATAATCTTGATCCGGCGCGAGATCGCGCCGCGCGCCAGCCATTTCCGCAACGGCGGCCCCAGTATTTCGCTTTTCAGAATCATCGCACGCAGACGCGGCGACGACCTGTCAAAGCACCAGACGGCGACGATCAGAAACGGCACTGTCGGCACGACCGGAAGAAAAGCGCCGACAAACCCAAGCGCGGTCGCGATCCAGCCAAGCCCAAGATAAACCCAGCGCATCACAGTGCCAGTTCTCGCAGGATCGCGTTCAGGACCGGTCGGCCCGAGACGGTCGTCCGGATAAGATCCTCGCCCTCCTCGACCAGCCCCATCCCGACGAGATCAGCCAGTTTCGCGGGGTCGAACGCCCCGCCCATCGCCGCATAGCGCGACACCCGCATACCTTCGGCCAGCCGCATCGACATCAAAAGATACTCTGTCGCCCTGTCCTCGGGCGTCAGGGTATCGCGAAGATTCTCGGCAGTTCCTTGCGTTTCCACCGCATCGAGCCACGTCTCGGGCGCTCGAATCGTCTCGGTGGCGTGGCGTTGCCCCCCCAGCGTCAGCCGGCCATGCGCGCCGGGCCCGACGCCCGCATAGTCCCCTTGCCGCCAATAGATCAGATTGTGCCGGCTTTCCGCACCGGGCCGCGCGTGGTTCGACGTCTCATATCCGCCCATCCCCGCCGCCGCGCAAATATCCTGCGTTTCCAGATACATGTCGGCCGCCAGATCGTCGCTTGGCAAATCCCGCAACTTTCCGGCCGCGTGCCGGGCGCCAAAGGCTGTTCCGTCCTCGATGGTCAGTTGATACAGCGACAGGTGATCGACGGTCATGTCCAGTGCTTCGGTCAACTCGGCGCGCCACGCCGCCCGATCCTGTCCTTGGCGGGCATAGATCAGATCAAAGCTGACCCGGGCGAACTGCTTGCGTGCAATGTCGAAAGCCGCCCGCGCCTCGGCGACCGAGTGCAACCGGCCCAGCCGCCGCAGATCGTCGTCATTCAGCGCCTGAACCCCCATCGACAGCCGGTTGACCCCGGCCTGCCCGAAATCGTGAAACTTCCCGGCTTCAACGCTGCCCGGATTGGCCTCAAGCGTGATCTCGATGCTATTGGAAAACGGCCAGACCGCGCGCGCCGCATCAATCACCGCCGCCACCACATCGGGCCGCATCAGGCTGGGCGTGCCGCCGCCAAAGAAAATGCTGTCCAGCACCCGGGGGCCGGTCTGCGCGCCCAGACGTGCGATCTCGGTCCGGTAAGCCTTCAGCCACCGATCATGATCAACATCCGCCGCGACATGGCTGTTGAAATCGCAATACGGGCATTTCGAGGCGCAGAACGGCCAATGGACGTAAAGACCAAATCCGCCATTTCGCCAGTCGTCGGTTGCGGTGTCATAAGGCATGGTTACGCTTTAAACGCGGTTACCTCGATTTCGATCCGCATTTCCGGACGGATCAGGTCCGCGATGACCATGGTTGCAGCTGGCCTTACCGCGCCCAGCCACTTTCCCAGAACCGGCGTCACCCGCGCCACATCACTCCGTTCGACCAGCGTATACTGGACGCGCACCACATCGGCCAGTTCGAACCCGGCCTCGTCAAGCACCGCCGCGATGGTCTGAAAGCAGTTTTCCGCCTGCTCGGCGACGTCTTTGGGCATCTCCATCGTCGCATAATCATAGCCGGTCGTGCCCGACACAAAGCACCACGGCCCCTTCACGACCGCGCGGCTATAGCCCATCGCCGCCTCAAAGGGTGAACCGCTGGAAATCCTACGCAAGGGCCGCCGCCAGCTTTTCGAATGCGCGGGCGCGGTGGCTGATGGCGTTCTTCTCCTCCGGGGCCATTTCGGCATAGGTGCGATCATGCCCGTCGGGAATGAACATGGGGTCATAACCATGCCCCAGTTCCCCACGCGGAGGCCACACAAGGCGCCCCGGGGCGACACCCTCGAATATCTGCTCCTGCCCGTCGGGCCGCCGCAGGATCAGGGTGCAGTGGAACTGCGCCAGACGCGGCTCGGGCGCACCGGCCTCTTCCAGCTCGCGCCAAGTGCGGGTCATCGCCTGCATGAAATCGCGGCCGTTCGGTGTCGTCGCCCAGTCGGCGGTATAGACGCCCGGCGCCCCGTCCAGCCCGTCGACGGTAATGCCGCTGTCATCCGCCAGAACCGGCAAGCCGGTCGCCGCGGATGCCGCAACGGCTTTGATCCGGGCATTGCCGACAAAGCTCGACTCGGTTTCCTCGGGCTCGGCCAACCCCAGTTCACCCGCACTGGTGCAGCGGATCCCAAGCGGCGCCAGAAGTGCCGCGAATTCTTCCAGCTTTCCGCGATTATGCGTAGCGATAACCAGCGTTTCCAATACCTTATCCGTCATCCCAGCGCCGCCTTTTGGGCCGCGACCAGTTCGGCGATGCCGCGATCGGCCAGATCCATCAGCGATCCCATCTCGGCGCGCGAAAAGGTCGCGCCCTCGGCCGACATCTGCACCTCGATCAGCCGGGCCGAGCCGGTCATGACGAAGTTTCCGTCCGTCCCGGCCTCGCTGTCCTCGGCATAATCCAGATCCAGAAGCGGCTGGCCGGCATAGATGCCACAGCTCACCGCCGCGACATGTTCCACGATGGGATCCGAGGTGACGATGCCGGCCGCCATCAGCTTGTTCACCGCCAGCCGCAGCGCCACCCATCCGCCGGTGATCGACGCGCAGCGGGTCCCGCCGTCGGCCTGAAGGACGTCGCAGTCGACGACGATCTGGCGCTCGCCCAGCGCCCTACGGTCGACGCCCGCGCGCAGCGAACGCCCGATCAGACGCTGAATTTCCTGGGTCCGGCCGCTTTGTTTGCCGACGGCGGCCTCGCGGCGGTTGCGGGTGTTCGTGGCGCGCGGCAGCATGCCGTATTCCGCCGTCACCCAGCCAAGCCCGGAGCCCTTCAGAAACGACGGCGCCTTGTCCTCGATGCTGGCCGAGCACAGGACCTCGGTGCCGCCGCAGCGGATCAGGCAAGAACCCTCGGCGTGGCGCATCACACCCGTCTCAATTGAAATCGGGCGCATATCGCTTAAGTTTCGGCCAGATGGGCGCATCGGTTGTCCTGACATTTTGGGCTGTTTCTGCCCATTACCGCCTGATACGCACCCACTGCAACCCCGAAGGAACCCATGCTGACCACGCCCGACCTGCTTGCCGAACTGAACGACCGCTCGCGCGAGGTGTTTCGCCGCGTGGTCGAGGGCTATCTGGAAACGGGTGAGCCGGTCGGTTCGCGCACGCTCAGCCGCACGTTGAACGAAAAAGTATCGGCGGCGACGATCCGCAACACCATGCAGGATCTGGAGAAACTGGGCATTCTCGACAGCCCGCATATATCGGCCGGCCGCATCCCGACCCAGCTCGGCCTGCGCCTGTTCGTCGACAGCCTGATGGAGGTCGACCCTGTGGCGCCGACCGACCGCGCCCGGATTCGTGAAACGGTCGGAGAGGGTGCGACCGATGTCGAGGGGCTCATGGACCGGGTGGGCGCGGCCCTGTCGCTGATCACGCATGGTGCCTCGCTGGTCCTGACGCCCAAGCGCGAGGCACCGGTCCGGCATATCGAATTCGTCAGCCTGTCCCCCGATCGTGCGCTGGTGGTTCTGGTCTATGCCGATGGCCATGTCGAGAACCGGCTGTTCTCGCCGCCCCTTGGTCAAACCCCCAGTTCGATGCGCGAGGCGGGGAATTACCTGAATGCTCATGCATCCGGCCGCACCCTGTCCGAACTGCGTGACGCGATCACCGCCGACATCGACAATGATCGCCAGCAGCTTGACTCGCTCGCCTCGGACCTCGTGGCGGCGGGGCTTGCGCTTTGGGATCAGCCCGACAGCAGCGATGCGCGCCTGATCGTGCGGGGCCGCGCCAATCTTATCGGACCCGAAGCCGCCGACCTGGATCGCGTGCGCACGCTTTTCGACGATCTGGAACGCAAGCGTGACATCGCCGAATTTCTCGAACTGACCGAACAGGGACAGGGCGTGCGGATTTTCATCGGCTCTGAAAACAAGCTTTTTTCACTTTCGGGTTCCTCTCTGGTGGTTTCACCCTATATGAACGCTGACCATAGAATCGTGGGCGCTGTGGGCGTGATCGGGCCGACCCGGTTAAATTACGGCCGTATCGTCCCGATCGTCGATTACACAGCCCAGCTTGTCGGCCGGATCCTTTCCGGTCAGTCAACCGGACAAGGCAGATAAATGAGCGAACCGAAGATCGAACCCCTTCCCGAAGAAATCGAAGCCCAGGATGCGGCCGATGAGGCCGCCGCGGCCTCTTCCGAGGTCGAGATTGCGGCCCTGACCGCCGAGCGCGACGAATTTCGCGACCGTTTCATGCGTGCACTGGCCGACGCCGAAAATGCCCGCAAGCGCAGCGAACGCGACCGGCGCGAGGCCGAACAATATGGTGGCAGCCGTCTGGCGCGGGACCTTTTGCCGGTGCATGAGGCGCTGACCCGCGCGCTTGAAACCGCGACCGAGGATCAGCGCGCCTTGGCGCCGGGCCTGATCGAAGGGGTCGAGCTGACCTTGCGCGAACTGTCGAATGTCTTTGGCCGTCACGGCATCACCGTGATTGATCCCAAGGTCGGCGACCGGTTCGATCCGAAAACCCACGAAGCGATGTTCGAGGCCGCCCTTCCCGGCACCCGCGCCGGCGACATCATTCAGGTGATGGGTCAGGGCTTCATGCTGCACGACCGCCTGCTGCGGCCGGCCAAGGTCGGGGTTTCCTCCACCCCCGCCTCCTGAACGCCGGACGCCCGCTGAAAAGGCCGGCATGTTGGTCCGGCCTCGGCGGGTCGTTGCCGGGTCCGGTCCGGTCGGTTACGGAATGGCGCAGCGTGGCGCCTGCTGGAAAGACATGCAAAGATACCGTGGGCACGCCGTGCCGGGCCCCGGGCCACGAACACCGAAGGAGGAAACGATATGCGAACGCGCGCTGCGGTTGCCGTGGAGGCTGGCAAGCCTTTGCAGGTTATGGAAGTGAACCTCGAGGGCCCGAAGAAGGGCGAGGTTCTGGTCGAGATCAAGGCCACCGGCATCTGCCACACCGATGAATTCACCCTGTCCGGCGCCGACCCCGAGGGCATCTTCCCCTCGATCCTCGGCCATGAGGGCGCGGGCGTGGTGATTGAGGTCGGCGAGGGTGTGACCTCGCTGAAACCGGGCGATCACGTGATCCCGCTTTATACCCCCGAATGCCGGCAATGCCCGTCCTGCCTGTCGCGCAAGACCAACCTCTGCACCGCGATCCGGTCGACGCAGGGGCAGGGGCTGATGCCCGACGGCACGACGCGGTTCTCGATGCTGGATGGCACGCCGATCTATCACTACATGGGCTGCTCGACCTTCGCGAACCACACGGTGATGCCGGAAATCGCACTGGCCAAGGTGCGGGACGACGCGCCCTTCGACAAGATCTTCTATATCGGCTGCGGGGTCACCACCGGCATTGGCGCGGTGATCAACACCGCCAAGGTCGAGATCGGCGCGAAAGCCGTGGTCTTCGGTCTGGGCGGGATCGGTCTGAACGTGATTCAGGGGCTGAAGATGGCCGGGGCCGACATGATCATCGGGGTCGACCTGAACAACGACAAGAAGGAATGGGGCGAGCGTTTCGGCATGACCCATTTCATCAACCCCAAGGAAATCGAGGGCTCGGTCGTGCAGGCGATCGTCGATCTGACCAAAACCCCGTTCGACCAGATCGGCGGTGCGGATTACAGCTTCGACTGCACCGGCAACGTCAAGGTGATGCGCGATGCGCTGGAATGCACCCATCGCGGCTGGGGCGTCTCGGTGGTGATCGGGGTGGCGCCGGCGGGGGCCGAGATCAGCACGCGTCCGTTCCAGCTGGTCACCGGGCGGGTCTGGAAGGGCACCGCGTTTGGCGGCGCGCGCGGGCGGACCGATGTGCCGACGCTGGTCGACTGGTACATGGAGGGCAAGGTCGAGATCGACCCGATGATCACCCACACACTGAAGCTGGAAGACATCAACAAGGGCTTCGACCTGATGCATTCCGGCGAATCCATCCGCTCGGTGGTGGTTTACTGATCGGGTTGGCGTAACTAGCTTGAGCAGCGCGGAGGTGACTGCACCTGCCGCGCGGCTATGAAAGGACCGATCATGCGCAAATTCGTTCTTGATGACGAAGACGACGATGATGACGACAAGAACGAAGGCCAGAAGGACGAAGGTCTGGGTCTGCCCGAGGGCGACAACATCGGCAAACTGTATTTCAAATCCCGTACGGTAATCGTTGCCGGGCCGATCAATGACAAGCTGGCGCAACGCACCGTTGCCCATCTGCTGGCACTGGGCGAGGAAAGCGACAAGCCGATCAACATGCTGATCTCGTCGCCCGGCGGCCATGTCGAATCGGGCGACATGATCCATGATGTGATCAAGTTCATCCGTCCGACCGTCCGCACCATCGGGTCGGGCTGGGTCGCCTCGGCCGGGGCGCTGATCTTTGTCGGCGCGGCCAAGGAGAACCGCTTTTGCCTGCCCAATACGCGTTTTCTGCTGCACCAGCCCTCGGGCGGGATCGGCGGCACCTCCTCGGACATGATGATCCAGGCCGAGCAGGTGCGCCTGATGCGCGAGCGGCTGAACCAGATCTTCGCCGATGCGACCGGGCAGCCGGTCGAACGCATCGACAAGGACACCCAGCGCGACTTTTGGCTGAATACGCAGGAGGCGATCGACTACGGTCTTCTGGGCAAGGTCATCAAAAGTATTGATGAGCTGAAATGACGGCTGCGGACGCGGCCGGGGGCGGCGCGGTGACGATCCGCCCCGCCACCCGTGCCGACGATGACGCGATCTGGGCAATCCTCGAGCCGGTTTATCGCGCGGGCGAAACCTATGCGATCCCGACCGATATCTCGCGCGACGCGGCGCTTCAGGACTGGTTTTATCCGGGCTACAGCACCTTCGTGGCTGAAAAGGATGGCCGCGTGCTGGGGACCAGCCACGTCGGCCACAACCGGCGCGGCGGCGGCGCCCATGTCTTCAACGCCAGCTTCGCCACCGCACCCGCCGCCCGCGGTCGCGGCGTGGGGCGGGCTCTGGCGGATCACGCAAAAACATGGGCCCGGGAAAACGGCGCCCTTGCGATGCAGTTCAATTTCGTGGTTTCCACGAATGAGGATGCCGTGCATCTGTGGCAGAAGGCCGGATTCTCCGTGGTGGGGCGGCTGCCGGGCGCATTTCACCACCCCCGGCTCGGCTATGTGGATGCGCTGGTCATGTATTGCCAGTTGAACGAAGGGAACCCGTGATGAGTCTGGAAACCGTCAGCGAAAACCGCAGCTTCGGCGGCACACAAGGCGTCTATCGGCACAAGTCGCAGGCGACCGGGACCGACATGACCTTTGCCGTCTATCTGCCGCCCGCGGCCGAGGACGGGCTGGTGCCGGTGCTGTGGTATCTGTCCGGCCTGACCTGCACCCATGAAAACGCCATGACCAAGGCCGGCGCCCAGCAATGGGCGGCGGAATCGGGTATCGGGCTGATCTTCCCCGACACCAGCCCCCGCGGCGAGGGCGTGCCCGACGATGACGCTTATGATCTGGGTCAGGGCGCGGGATTCTATGTCGACGCGACACAGGACCCGTGGAAGAAAAACTTTCAGATGTGGCATTACGTCACCCACGAACTTCCGGAACTGGTGTTCGACAATTTCCAGCTTGATCGCGAGGCGCAGGGCATCACCGGCCATTCGATGGGCGGCCACGGTGCGCTGACCATCGCCATGACCTTCCCCGACCGCTACCGCTCGGTTTCCGCCTTCGCGCCGATTGCGAATCCCAGCCAGTCGGATTGGGGCCGCAAACAGCTTACCGCCTATCTGGGCGGCGATGAAAGCGCCTGGGCCGCGCATGATTCGACGCTTTTGATGCGAGAGAAAGGTTACAAGGGCGAGATCCTAATTGATCAGGGCACCGACGATCAGTTCCTGGAGCTGTTGAAGCCCGAGGCGCTTGCTCAGGCGATGGTCGCGCGGCGCCAGCCGGGCATGTTCCGCATGCAGCCGGGCTATGATCACAGTTATTTTTTCGTGCAAAGCTTTATGGGTGAACATGTCCTTTGGCATGCCGAGCGGCTCTATTAGCCGTTTTCCGCTTGCGGGCGGTTGATCTCCAAGCAAAAATCATGACCAATTGAACATGTGGCGGGGCGACCCGGCACATGTTCCCGTGCAAGACGCTCCGAGCGTGATCGCGGACCATCACTTTTCTGTCACCACCGCCAAGGAGGGGTTCCCGTGCAATCAGCAGTCAGGTTCTTGGCCGCACCGCTACTCGCCACCGCCTTCTTGGCGCTCGCGGGTCAGGTCCATGCGCAGGGACAGCCCGGCGGCGAGGCGCCGCCGCCCGCGGTGACGGTCGTCACGCTGAAAAGCCAGGATGTCACGCTGACCGCCACCTTGCCGGGGCGTGTGACGGCCGCCGCCGAGGCCGAGGTGCGCCCGCAGGTCAATGGAATCGTGATCGAACGGCTGTTCGACGAAGGTCGCGAGGTCAAGGAGGGCGATCCGCTGTTCCGCATCGACCCGACCACCTATGAAGCCGCGATCGCGCTGGCCGAGGCAAATGTGGCACAGGCGCAGGCGCAGGCCGACGCCGCCCGGCGCGAAGCCACGCGGGTGGCCGAATTGCGCGATCGTCGCGTTGCCAGCGAACAGACCCAGGAAACCGCGGTCGCCGCGCGCGACGCGGCCGATGCGGCGCTGAAGATGGCCGAGGCGCAGTTGCAATCCGCCAGGATCGAGCTTGACCGGACCACCATTCGCGCGCCGTTGACCGGCCAGATCGGCCTTGCGCAGGTCAGTCAGGGCGCGCTGGTGACCGCCAGTCAGGCGACGCCGCTTGCGGTTATCCGCCGGCTCGACCCGGTGCAGGTCGATGTGACCCAATCCGCCGCCGAAGTGCTGCAATGGCGCCGCAACCACGGCCCGGGCGGCGCGGATCAGGGCGACATAGACCGCACCGTGCGGCTGCGGCTGGCCGATGGCAGCGAGTTTTCCCAGACCGGGACACTGACCGCCGCCGAGGCCTTTGTGAACGAAACCACCGGCGTCGTCGTGCTGCGGCTGAGTTTCGATAACCCCGACAAACTGCTTTTGCCGGGTATGTATGTGCAGGCCGTGGTGCCTCAGGAAACCGTCAAGAATGTCGTTCTCGCCCCGCAAGAGGGCGTGACGCGCGACCGCCGGGGCGAGCCGACCGCGCTGGTCGTCACGCCGGAAAACGTGGTCGAATCGCGGACGCTTACGGTTCTTCAGGATCTGGGCAACAAATGGGTGGTCAGCGCCGGCCTAAAAGACGGTGACCGCATCATCGTCGAGGGCGTGCAACGGATCGCCCCCGGCATGAAGGTGACCCCCGAGGAACTCGCGGCCGCGCCGGCCGAAGGCAGCGGCGGCGCAGAAGGCGCGTCGCCCGCCGCCGAAGGTGCGGAACCCGCCGCTGCCGATGGTGCGGGTCAGCCGCCCTCCGATGCGGCGCCCGGCGGTCAGCCCGGCGCCGACGCGGCGGCCGACGCGAAACCCGCCGCCGCCGCGCCCGCCGATACGCCCGATACCCCGGCCGGCGACGCCCCGGCTGCCGATGCCGCCGGTGATGCGGCCGCCGGCAACGCACCCGCAACTGAGACGGCGCCCGCCGGCTCCTCGCAGCCGGCCAACTGATCATGGCACGGTTTTTCATTGATCGCCCGGTCTTCGCCTGGGTCGTCTCGATCCTGATCATGGGACTGGGCGTCTTGTCGATCATGACCCTGCCCATCGCGCAATATCCCCAGATCGCGCCGCCCTCGGTCAGCGTGCGCGCGGTCTATCCCGGCGCCTCGGCCGAAACCGTGGCGAATACGGTGACGCAGGTCATCGAGCAGCAGATGACCGGCCTTGACGGTCTGCGATATTTCTCGTCGAGCTCCACCGCGGCCGGGACAGCCAGCATCACCATGACGTTCGAGACCGGGACCGATCCCGACATCGCGCAGGTTCAGGTCCAGAACAAACTTGCGCAGGCGACCGCGCTGTTGCCCGAGCCCGTGCAAAGACAGGGCGTAACGGTCGAAAAATCGTCCTCGGGGTTTCTGATGGTCATCGCCCTGATCGCCGAGAACGGCCAGTATCAGGACGTTGACCTTGCCGACTACATGACCACCAACCTTGTCAACGATCTCAGCCGGGTGGCAGGTGTGGGCTCGGTTCAGGTCTTTGGCTCGCAATATGCGATGCGGATCTGGCTCGATCCCTCGAAGCTGTCGGCCTATGACCTGACGCCTTCGGATGTGACGGCGGCGGTGTCGGCGCAGAACGCGCAGATTTCGGCGGGCGCTTTCGGCGACATGCCGACCGTGCCCGGCCAGCAGTTGAACGCGACCATCACCGCGCAATCCCTGCTGTCGACGCCCGAGGATTTCGAGCAGATTGTTCTGCGGGCCGAGCCCGACGGCGGTCTTGTGCTGCTGAAGGACGTGGCCCGGGTCGAAATCGGCGCGCAAAGCTATGCCGCCGAAGCCCGGTATAACGGCCAGCCCTCGGCCGGGATGGCGATCAGCATGTCATCGGGCGCCAACGCGCTTGATACCGCCGAGGCGGTCAAGGCCCGGATGGCGGAGTTCGCCCAGTTCTTCCCCGAGGGCATGACCTATGTGATCCCCTTCGACACCACGCCTTTCGTAGAAATTTCAATCGACGAGGTGGTCAAGACGCTGATCGAGGCCATCGTTCTGGTGTTTCTGGTCATGTTCCTTTTCCTTCAGAACTGGCGTGCGACCCTTATTCCGACGTTGGCGGTGCCGGTGGTTCTGCTGGGAACCTTCGGCATCCTCTCTTTCCTTGGCTTCACCATCAACACGCTGACCATGCTGGCCATGGTTCTGGCCATCGGTCTTTTGGTCGACGACGCCATCGTGGTGGTCGAGAACGTCGAACGGATCATGGCGGACGAAGGGCTTTCGCCGCGCGATGCGACACGCAAATCCATGGATCAGATCACCGGCGCGCTGATCGGCATCGCACTGGTCCTGTCGGCCGTGTTCGTGCCGATGGCGTTTTTCGGCGGCTCGACCGGGATCATCTACAAGCAGTTCGCCATAACCATCGCCTCGGCCATGGGGCTTTCGGTGGTGGTGGCGCTGACCCTGACCCCCGCGCTTTGCGCGACGCTGCTGCGCAACACCGGTCACGGCACCAAGCGCGGCTTTTTCGGCCTGTTCAACCGTGGCTTCGACGGCGTTCAGCACGGGTACACGAATACGGTGAACTGGATGATCCGCCGCCCGCTTCGGGTGTTGCTGGTCTATATCGGGCTGGGCGCGCTGATGGTGTTTCTGTTCCTGCGCACCCCCACCGGCTTCCTGCCCGACGAGGATCAGGGCATCATGTTCGCGCTGATTCAGGGCCCGACCGGGGCGACGACGGAACGCACCGCGAAGGTGATCGAGCAAGTCGGCAACTATTTCCAGACCCAAGAGGCCGCCAGCGTCGATTCGTTCTTTGGCGTCACCGGGTTCAGCTTTGCCGGTCAGGGCCAGAACATGGGCATGGCCTTCGTCCGTCTGAAACCGTGGGAGGAGCGAACCGATCCGTCGCAATCGGTTCAGGCCATCGCCGGACGCGCGTTTGGCGCGCTCAGCCAGATCCGCGACGCGATGGTGTTCCCGATCGTCCCGCCTTCGGTCATCGAACTGGGCAACGTCTCGGGGTTCGACTTCTATCTTCAGGCGCGCGCCGGGCAGTCGAATGAACAATTGCTGGAAGCCCGCAACCAACTGCTTGGGATGGCGGCGCAAAGCCCGCTGATCGGGTCGGCGCGCCCGAACGGGCTTGAGGATGCGGCGCAGTACAATCTGGACATCGACTGGCGCAAGGCCGGCGCGATGGGACTGACGGCGCTTGATGTGGGCAATCTGCTGTCGGTCGCCTGGGCCGGTCGATATGTGAACGACTTCATCGATCAGGGCCGGATCAAACGCGTCTATGTGCAGGGCGAGGCGAGTTCGCGCGCGACCCCCATCGACATAAACCAGTGGCGGGTGCGCAACTCATCGGGGGGGCTCGTGCCCTTCTCGAATTTCGCCGAAGGCCGCTGGACCTACGGGCCGCAGGGCCTGAACCGTTATAACGGCATCCCGGCGATGAATATTCAGGGCGGCCCCGCGCCCGGCGTCTCATCCGGTCAGGCGATGGCCGAGATCGAGAATCTGGCATCGCAACTGCCGGCCGGTTACGGCGTGTCCTGGACCGGCCTTTCGCTGGAAGAGGCCGACGCCGGCAACCAGACGACGCTGCTTTACGGCTTGTCGCTGGCGGTCGTGTTCCTGTGTCTCGCGGCGCTTTATGAAAGCTGGGCCATTCCCTTCGCGGTCATGCTTGCCATGCCCATCGGTGTCGTCGGCGCGTTGGTCGGCGCATGGCTGGGCGGGTTCGACAATGGCGTGTTCTTTCAGGTCGGGCTTCTGACCGTGATCGGCCTTACCGGCAAGAACGCCATCCTGATCGTCGAATTCGCGCGCGAGCAGGTGCAGGCCGGGCGCCCGCTTTACGAGGCGGTGGTCGAGGCCGCGCGCCAGCGTTTCCGCCCGATCATCATGACCTCGGTCGCCTTCTCGCTTGGGGTGACGCCGCTGGTCTTGTCCACCGGCGCCGGTGCCAACGGGCGAAACACCATCGGCGCGACGGTGCTTGGCGGCACCCTTTCGGCCACGGTGCTGGGCATCCTGTTCGTGCCGCTGTTCTTCGTGCTGATGCGCCGGATGCTGCGCCGTCAGGATACGCTGGAAGCCGAGATCTGAACCCGGGCCGCGCCGCCCGCGATTCCCGGGTCGCAGGCGGTTGACGCAGGCGCGCCCGGCGGCATATCCGGGGGCGAAGCGCCCTGAAAGGACCCGTCATGAGCTTTGACCGCAAGATCAAGATCGCGCCCTCAATCCTCGCCGCCGATTTCGCCGATTTCGGGCGCGAGATCCGCGCCGTCGAGGATCAGGGCGCCGACTGGGTCCATGTCGATGTGATGGACGGCCATTTCGTGCCGAACCTGACCTTCGGGCCACCGGCGGTCGCCGCCTTTCGCAAGCACGTCAACACGGTCATGGATGTGCATCTGATGATCGCGCCGGTCGACCCGTTCATCGACGCCTTCGCCAAAGCCGGCGCCGACATCCTGACCGCGCATGTCGAATCGGGGCCGCATATCCACCGCACATTGCAGGCGATCCGCGATGCCGGCATGCGCCCGGGTGTGGCGCTTAACCCCGGCACCCCCGCTGACGCGGTCGAGCATCTTCTGGACCTGACCGATCTGGTCTGCGTGATGACGGTCAATCCGGGTTTCGGCGGCCAGAAATTCCTGGATATGACCGGCAAGATCCGCCGGTTGCGCGAGATGATCGGCGACCGCCCGGTGCATATCGAGGTCGACGGCGGCATTGATGTGGTCACCGCACCGCTGGTCGTCGCGGCGGGCGCCGATGTGCTGGTCGCGGGGTCGGCGGTGTTCAATGGCGGCTCGGTCTCGAACAGCGCCCGCTATGGCGAGAACATCCGCGCCATCCGCGAGGCCGCCGAATCCGCGCTGGTGAAATAGCCGGGGCGCCCGAATCCCGGCGTAAGCAGCGACCCGCGCAAAAACCAAACTGTGACTGCACGGGGCGCGTCGGGGTGGTTATCCTTTCCATGTAAGATCCGGCAGCGGAAGGTTTCCATCCCATGCGAAGTACAGAAATCCCGGCCGCATGCCCGCCGCCCCGCGGATCTTCGCCGTTGCGTGGCTGGCTGTTCGCGCTTGTCTCGGGTCTGATGGTTCTGGCGGCCGCCCTGCCCGCGACGGCGCAGCTTATGGTGCCCGCGAACAGCCAGCCCTCGATCGCGGCCGACGCCAATATGGCGGCGCTTCTGGCGGCGCGGCTGCGCGGGACGCAGGAACTGGGGTGGGAGCCACCGGCAGAGCCCGAACCAAAGCCGCGCCGCCCCACCGTCCCCGAGCCGGATAATTACAGGGCCGCACCCTATTTCGGGCCGGTGCCGGCGACGTTGAGCGGCGCGACCGTGGTCGATGCCGTACAGGCGCGGCAGTTGCACGATCAGGGCGTGCCGTTCGTCGATGTCCTGCCGCGCCCGATGCGGCCAGACGACACCCCGCTTGGCACCATCTGGGTCGAGCCCCAGCACATGACCATTCCCGGCGCGCTTTGGCTGGCCGACACCGGCTATGAAACGCTTACCACCCCGCAAATGGCGACGCTGAAACAGGGGCTGATACAGGCCAGCCACGGCAACCTGGACGGCAGGATGGTGTTTTTCTGCTCGGCCGATTGCTGGATGTCGTGGAACGCGGCCCGCCGCGCGGTCGAGATGGGCTATACCGGGGTGATCTGGTTTCCCGATGGCACCGATGGCTGGCAAGAGAATGGCGATGCCTTGACCCCGGTGATGCCCGATGGCCCGTAAACCGGCCCGAAAACCGCGCGATTTGCGCGGATTCGCCGAAAAGGCTTGCCAAGAAGCCCGGTAGCCATGCCATAAGCTGACCCGATCCGGGCGGAACGGATGGCTGGGGACGCAATCATGAAAATGACGATAGACGAGGCGCTGACGCAGGGCGGCGCGGGAAAGTTCCAACGCAAGCTGCTGGGCATTTTCGGTCTCGTATGGGCCGCGGACGCGATGCAGGTGATCGCGGTCGGATTCTCGGCTGCGTCCATCGCCGCAAGTTTCGGGCTGACCGTTCCGCAGGCCCTGCAAACCGGCACTTTGTTCTTTCTGGGCATGTTCATCGGCGCCACCCTGTTCGGCCGCCTTGCCGACCGCTATGGCCGGCGCCGGGTTCTGATCCTTACGGTGGCGTGCGACGCGATCTTCGGGCTTTTGTCGGTCTTTGCCCCCAGTTTCGGGGTCCTGCTTGGGCTGCGGTTCCTGACCGGGGTGGCGGTTGGCGGCACCTTGCCCGTCGATTATGCGATGATGGCCGAGTTCCTGCCGCCCAGAAACCGCGGCCGCTGGCTGGTCTGGCTGGAAGGTTTCTGGGCCGTCGGCACGATCATCGTCGCCCTGACCGCATGGCTGGCGGCAAGCGCGGGTTCGACCGAGGCTTGGCGCTGGATCTTCGCGGTCGCCGCCGTACCCGCATTGATCGGCATCTGGCTGCGCCTGTGGGTGCCGGAATCGCCGATGTTTCTGTTGAAAAGCGGCGATGAGCCCGGCGCGCGAAAGGTCGTCGCGCAGGTTCTGCAAAACAACGACGCCCCGCCCCTGCCCGCCGAAGCCCGGCTTGTCCTGCCGCAGGTCACCCGCACGGACGGGCTTTTCGACGGGGCGATGCGGGGCCTTACCATCGCCGTCCTCGCGCTTTGGTTTCTGGTGTCGCTGTCTTACTACGGCGTTTTCACCTGGCTGCCGCCGCGTCTGGCGACGGACGGCTTCGGCTTCGTGCGCGGCTATGGCTTTCTGGTCATTCTGGCGCTTGCCCAGATTCCCGGCTATGCGCTGGCCGCGCATGGGGTCGAGCGTTGGGGACGGCGCCCGACGTTGATCGGGTTCCTGCTGCTGTCGGCATGTGCCTGTCTATTGTTCACGCTGGCACCGTCACCGACCGTCATCGCCATCTCGCTGATTTTGATGAGCTTTGCGCTGCTTGGGACATGGGGCGCGCTTTATGCCTTTACGCCCGAGCTTTATCCGACGCATCTGCGCGGCACCGGCATGGGCATGGCCAGCGCCTTCGCCCGTCTGGGCGGCCTTTGCGCGCCCTTCATCCTGCCGGCCATCGTCGCGCAGGGCTTCGGTCTGACAATCGGCCTGTTCGCAGCACTTCTGTTCCTTGCGGCGCTGGTTGCGGTGACGATCAGGGTCGAGACCCGCGACCGGCCGATCGGTTAGCGGCGCGGGCCGGATGATGGCGGCAATGCGGGCGTCTGGACGGACGGCGGCACATTGGCGATAAGGGCGCATGGACGACCATTCGCCACCCTTCCTGACGCTTCACAGCGCCTCGCCCGCGCAAACCACCGCGCTGGCGCAGGCCCTTGCCGCGGCCTTGCGGCCCGGCGACAGCGTGCTTTTGTCGGGTCAGGTGGGTGCCGGCAAAACCCATCTTGCCCGCGCCGTCATACAGGCGCGACAGGGCGATATGGCCGAGGATGTTCCAAGCCCGACCTTCACCATCGTGCAGACCTATGACGATCCGCAGGGAACCGAGATCTGGCACGCCGACCTGTATCGGCTGACCCACGCCGATGAACTGACCGAGCTTGGTCTGGACGAGGCACGCGACCATGCAATCACGCTTGTCGAATGGCCCGAACGGCTGGGTTTCGCCCCCGATGGCGCATTGAGCGTCACCATCATGGTCGGGGCCGATGCGGATGCCCGCGACATCACCCTGCGCGGCGCCGGGTGGGCGGCGCGGCTGGCAGATTTGCCGCGTGCGATTGAGCGGGCGGCGTTCATCGAAAGCACGGGTCGCGGCGATCAGCGCGTCACCGCGCTGGCCGGTGACGCCTCGGCACGGCGCTATTTCCGGCTGACGGGTGGCTTGGGTCCGGCGATCCTTATGGATGCGCCGGTCGACGGCAACGGGCCGCCCGAGCGGTTCACCCGCGTCGCCCGCTGGCTGACCGAGCGCGGCTTTTCCGCCCCCCGGATCCTTGCCGAAGACGCAGAACGGGGCTTTCTGCTGCTTGAGGACCTGGGCGACGATCTGGTGGCGCGGCTGATCGACGCGCACCCCGAAATCTATCCGGCCATCACCGCCTTTCTGGTAGCGCTTCACCAACACGCACCGCCCGACTGGGCGCCGGTGCTGGACGGTCCCGCCCTGTCCGATCAGGTCGGCCTGTTCGCCGAGCATTATCTGACCGCCGTCGGAGCAACGACAGATCAGCGGGCGTTGGCGCGCGGTATCGGCCCGGCAATCGCGGCCCTGTATGGGCGTCATGCGGGCGACGCGCCGGTCCTTGCCCTGCGCGATTTTCATGCCGAAAACCTGCTTTGGCTGCCCGAGCGGCCGGATGTGGCGCGGCTGGGTCTGCTGGATTTTCAGGATGCGGTGGCGGCGCATCCGGCCTATGATCTGATTTCGGTGCTGGCCGATGTCCGTCGCGATACGCCGCCCGGGGTCGCGCAGGCCGAGATGCGGCGCTATGCCGAAATGACCGGCCGCGATCCGGTCCGTTTCGCAACCGTCTGTGGCTTGTTGACGGCCCAGCGGAACCTGCGGATCATGGGCATTTTCACCCGTCTGGCGCTGTCGGGAAAGCCGCGCTATCTGGCCTTCATGCCCCGGGTCTGGGCGCAGATCGGTCAGGCGCTTGCCGATCCCGCGCTTGCCGATCTGGCGGCCATCGTCGAACGCATGCCGGCGCCCGATCCGGCCATCGTCGAAAGGATCATGTCCCGATGCCCCCGCTGATGATCTTTGCGGCCGGGCGCGGCACCCGGATGGCACCCCTGACCGACCGGATGCCCAAGCCGATGATCCCCGTCGCGGGGCAAACCCTGCTGGATCGCGCGCTGGATATGGCGCGGAAAACCGATGCCAGCCGTATCGTGGTAAACATCCACCATCTGGGCGATCAGATCCGTGATCGTCTTGCCGGCACCGATGTGCTGATCTCGGATGAAAGCGACGCGCTTTTGGAGACCGGCGGGGGGCTGCGCAAGGCGCTGCCGCTGCTCGGTGCGGAGGTGGTCGCCACCCTGAACCCCGATGTGGTCTGGGCCGGCCCGAACCCGCTCGTCCAGCTTGCAGGGGCGTGGGACGGCAAGCGGATGGATGCGCTTTTGTCGCTTGTCCCGGTGGCGCGGGCGCGGGGACGGGTCGGCGGCGGTGATTTCAGCATGGATCCGCAGGGCCGGCTTATCCGGCGCGGCGATTTGATCTATGGCGGCGCGCAGATCATCCGCACCGACCGGCTGGCCGAGATCAAGGAAGAATCCTTTTCGATCAATCGCCTGTGGGATCTGCTGATCGCCGATGGCCGGGCGTTCGGGCTGATCCATCCCGGCGGGTGGTGTGATGTTGGGCGCCCGGATTGCATTCCGCTGGCCGAAGAAATGCTGGCGGCGGGATGATACCAGCGGGCTGGCGGAACGGGTTTTTCGGTTTACCCTTGGGCGTCGATTTCGCCCGAGAGCTTGCCGCCGGCCTTGTCCAGCGGCTGCACGGTCAGCCGCCCGAGGTGATGGCGCGCACCACCGTCTATCTTAACGCCGGACGCACATTGCGCGCCTTTCGGGCCGCGCTGGACGAACATGGTCCGCTGCTGCTGCCACGGCTGCGGCTGATCTCGGACCTTGGCGCCGCGCCGCGCCCGGGTCAGCCGCCCCTTGATCCGCGCCTGCGCCGGCGGTTGGAGCTTGGTCAGCTTATCGCGCGGTTGATCCTGGATCAGCCGCGTCTGGGGAATGGTCAATCGGTGCCGGCGCTTGCGGAATCGCTTGCCGGGCTGATGGCCGAGATGCAGCTTGAGGGCGCGAGCCCCGCCGCGCTTGACCAGATCCGCGTCGCCAACCATGCCGCGCATTGGCAGCTAGCCCAGACTTTCCTGCGGATCGCGGCGAAATTCTATCTGACCGGCCCGTCGCGCGATCGCGAAAGCCGTCAGCGACAGGCCGCCGAACAGGCGGCCGAGGATTGGGCCGCGGGGCGGAATCTGCCCGAGGGTCCGGTGATCGTCGCGGGCTCGACCGGCTCGCACGGGGCGACGCGGCTCTTCATGCAGGCGGTCGCGGCTCTGCCGAACGGCGCGGTCGTGCTGCCCGGATTTGACACCGATACGCCCGACGCGGTGTGGCGGGGCCTGAACGAGCACTCCGAGGAGCATCCGCAATACCGCTTTGCCGCGATGCTGCGTCAGGCCGGGATCAGCCCCGGCGATGTGACCGGCTGGACGCAGGCCGGGCCACCGGCGCCGGCGCGCAATGCGCTGGTCTCGCTGGCCCTGCGCCCGGCGCCGGTGACCGACCAGTGGGTGGCCGAAGGCCCGACGCTTGGCGATCTGCCCGACGCCAGCCGCGACCTTACCCTGATCGAGGCCGACAGCCCGACCGGCGAGGCCGAGGCGATCGCGACGCTGATCAGGCAGGCGGTGGCCGAGGAAACGCCGGTCACCGTCATCACCGCCGACCAAATGCTGATCCGCCGGCTTCAGTCGGCGCTGGATCGCTGGCGGCTGATCGCGGATGACAGCGCCGGGCGGCCGCTTTCACTGACCGCGCCCGGTCTTTTCCTGCGCCACGTGGCCGAGCTTTTCGGCCAGCCGCTGACCGTCGATGCGGCGCTGACCATCCTGAAACACCCGATTACCTGCACCGGCGGCGATTTTCGCCCCCGCCATCTGGGCCTGATACAGGGGCTGGAGCTGCGCTTGCGTGACCGTGGTCCCGCATTCCCCGACGGGCAGGCGGTGCGTGACTGGATCAAACGCCGCGCCGATCCGGTGGCGCAGGATTGGGGCGAATGGCTGGCGCGGGTCATGGACCGCATGGCCGCTCTGGCCTCGGATCGCGGTCTGCGGCCATTGTCGGACCGGCTGGCCGAGCATCTGGCGCTGGCCGGGGAACTGGCCGCCGGTCCCGGCGCCCGGGCCGAGGACAGCGAGCTTTGGGCCAAGGACGCCGGCGGCAAGGCGCTTGCCGTCATGGAAAGCCTGTCCGACCAGGCGGGTGCTGGTTATCCGCTGACGGCCCATGATTTCGCCGCGCTGCTGACCGCGCAGCTTATGGCCGATTCGATCCGCAGCGACGAACGCGCCCATCCGCTGATCCGCATCCGTGGCCCGCGTGAGGCCCGGACCGAGGCCGCGGGCCAGCCGGGTGGTATCACCGTTCTGGCCGGTCTGAACGAAGGCAACTGGCCCGCAGCGCCAGCCCCCGACCCATGGCTGTCGCGTCCGATGCGGCGCGACGCGGGGCTTTTGCTTCCCGAACGCCAGATCGGCCTTTCCGCCCATGATTTTCAGCAGGCCATTGCCGCGCCGCGGATCGTGCTGACCCGCGCCCGTCGGGACGCGGAATCGGAAACCATCTGCGCGCGCTGGCTGAACCGGCTTTTGAACCTGATGAACGGCCTGCCGGCGCAACGCGGGCCCGAGGCGGTTCAGGCGATGCGCGATCGCGGCGCGAGGTGGCTGGTGCTGGCCGACCGGGTGCTTGCACCCGCGGAACAGATCGCCCCGGAACGCCGGCCCGCGCCGATCCCGCCCGCTCCGGCGCTGTCGGGCCTTTCGGTGACCGGCGTTCGTCAGTTGATCCGCGATCCCTATGCCGTTTATGCGCGCCGCGTTCTGGGGTTGAAGCCGCTGTCGCCCTTGCGCGCCGATCCCGACGCGGCGCTGCGCGGAACGGTTCTGCACAAGGTCGTGCAGCGGATGCTGGCCACGCCGATCGACCCGGACCTGCCGCATTCGGCCCTGCGCGACCGTTTTCTGCGGACCACCGCCGAGGTTCTGGAAAGCGAAGTGCCATGGCCGGCGGCGCGCCGGTTCTGGCTGGCGCGGATGGAATCGGTCGTGGACCGGCTGGTTGCCGATGAACTGCCGCGCGCGGCCTGCGGGCGGCCCGCCATCGTCGAAACCGGGGGGCGGATCAGCCTGCCCGGCCTGTCTTTCGAGTTGAACGCCAAACCCGACCGCATCGACGTGCTGCATGACGGAACCGTCCATGTCTACGACTACAAGACCGGCACGCCGCCCTCGCAGAAGCAGGTCGACAGCTTTGACCTGCAATTGCCGCTTGAGGCGGCGATGGTCCAGCGCGGCGCCTTTGGCCCGGACCTGCCGACCGAGGTGCAGGGCGTCAGCTATATCCAGCTTGGCGGTGACGGCGCGACCAGCCAGCGGGACGCCGACCCGGAAATCTGGGCCAAGTTTCAGCGCCTGATCGCGACCTATCAAAACGGCGATCGCGGGTTCACCGCACGGCTTGCCATGCAAAAGACCACGGATTCGAGCGATTACGACCATCTTTCACGCTATGGCGAATGGTCGATGAGCGATGACGCGATTGCGCAACCGGTCGGCGCAGGCGCAGACACAGGCGGAGGTGGCGATGAGCGGTGATCGCGCGCCTGTCACACCGGATGACGCCACGCTGCGCCAGATCAAGGCGGCCAATCCCGCGCTTTCAACCTGGCTCACGGCGAATGCCGGCTCGGGTAAGACCCGGGTTCTGACCGATCGCGTCGCACGGCTTTTGCTGGCCGGAACCGACCCGGCCCGGATCCTGTGCCTGACCTACACCAAGGCCGCCGCATCGGAGATGCAGAACCGGCTTCTGGGGCAGCTGGGGAAATGGGCCATGCTGCCGAGCGAAGAGCTTCGCGATCAGTTGGCGCGGCTGGGCGATGGCGGCACGGCCGATCTGTCCGGCGCGCGGCGCCTGTTCGCCATGGCGATCGAGACGCCGGGCGGCCTGAAGGTGCAGACCATCCACTCCTTCTGTGCCGCGGTCCTGCGCCGCTTTCCGCTGGAGGCCGGGGTGCCGCATGGTTTCACCGAGATGGACGACCGCAGCGGTCAGTTGCTGCGCGCCGAAATCGTCGATGCCATGGCCGAACAGGGCGCGCCGGAAATCGACGATCTCGTCTCGCTGGTGTCCGAAGGATCGGATGCGTTTCTGGCGGCAGTGGCGGGGTCGCGGCAGGTGCTGGCCCAGCCGCCCGACCCCGAAGCGATCATGCAGGCGGTCGGGCTGCCGCGCGGCTTTGACTATGACGCGCTGATTGGCGGGGTGTTTGTCGGCAATGAACGCGATATCTTCGGCACGCTGATCCCGGCGCTGACGGCAAGCGGCGCCAATGACAACAAGGCTGCCGCCAAACTGCTTCGCGGCGATTGGGCCAACACCAGTCTGGCCGAGGTCGAGATATTGGAAGATGTTGGCCTGACCAAAACCGGCGAGAATGCGGGCCAGCCCTCGGCCAGATTCCCGACCAAGGCGGTGCGCAGTTCGGCGGCGGCGATCATGCCTGATCTTGA
This sequence comes from Paracoccus pacificus, assembly GCF_042680785.1. Taxonomy (NCBI): domain Bacteria; kingdom Pseudomonadati; phylum Pseudomonadota; class Alphaproteobacteria; order Rhodobacterales; family Paracoccaceae; genus Paracoccus; species Paracoccus pacificus. The sequence continues at coordinate 123,139 of NZ_JBHUEN010000006.1, read as the reverse complement.
CGATCTGCTGGTCCGCGTGGCCGAGGCGCGGCCACAGCGGCTGGCCTATCAGCTTGGGCTGCGCTCTCAGGCATTGGCGCGCTTCGGTCATGCGTTTCTGACCCGCTATGATGCGGCCAAGGCGGCGCGGGGCTGGCTGGATTTCGATGACCTGATCGAGCGGACCGGCCGGCTTTTGTCCAACCCGGCGCTGGCCCAATGGGTGCTGTTCCGGCTGGACGGTGGCATCGACCATATTCTGGTGGACGAGGCGCAGGACACCAGCCCGGCCCAATGGCAGGTCATCGAAAGCCTGACCGCCGAATTCACCTCGGGTCAGGGCGTGCGCGACGCCGGAGAGCGGACCCTGTTCGTCGTCGGGGATCCGAAACAGTCGATCTATTCCTTTCAGGGCGCTGATATGTCGGTGTTCAGCGCCCGTCGCGAGGGGTTCAGTGCCGCGTTCGATGCGGTGCTGCAACCGATGCAGAACCTGTCGCTGGACCACTCGTTCCGCTCCTCGCCCGCCATCCTGACGCTGGTCGATCGCACGTTCGAGGATGCGGGCGGCGCCGGTCTGGGCGGGACGGTGCGGCATATCGCGCATAAATCGCGGCTGCCCGGGCGCGTCGATCTGTGGCCGGCGGTGCCCAATCCGCAAAACCCCGACGATGCCGATTGGTATGATCCGGTCGATCAACCGCTTCCCGATGCGGCAAGCACGGTGCTGGCGCGGGCATTGGCGGCACAGATCAAGGATCTGCTGGACAGCCGGGCGATGATCGCCGACGCGCGCTCGGGTCAGGACCGGCTGCTGCGCGCCGGCGATTTCCTGATCCTTGTCCGCAAGCGCAGCCGCATCTTTCACGACATCATCACCGCGCTGAAAGCCGCCGATCTGCCGGTTGCGGGCGCCGACCGGCTGCGTCTGGGGGCCGAGCTGGCCGTCAAGGACATCACCGCCGTTCTGGCCTTTCTGGCCACGCCCGACGATGATCTGGCACTTGCGGCGGCGCTGCGGTCACCCCTGTTCGGTCTGTCCGAGGATGCGCTGTTCCGGCTGGCCCATGGGCGCGGCGGTAATCTGTGGGGTGCGCTTGATACCTCGGACCGGCATCCCGAGGCGCGGGAGATCTTGACCGATCTGCGCGGGCAGGCCGGTTTCATGCGGCCCTATGACCTGATTTCGCGGCTGCTGATCCGTCATGGCGGCCGGGCGCGGCTGCTGGCGCGGCTGGGCGCCGAGGCGGCGGACGGCATCAACGAGCTGATCTCGCAGGCGCTGGCCTATGAACAGTCCGAGGTGCCCTCGCTGACCGGGTTTCTGGTCTGGCTTTCGGCGGGCGAGGTCGAGGTCAAGCGCCCGCAGGGCGGCACCGGCGCGGGGTTGATCCGGGTGATGACCGTGCATGGCGCGAAAGGGCTGGAAAGCCCGGTGGTGATCCTGCCCGACACCGGCAAGATCCGAACGCGGCAACCGCCAAAGTTTCTGGAAAGGGACGGCCGGCCGATCTGGACCGGCAGCGACAACGCCCGCCCGGATAGCGTGCAAATGCTGCTCGATGACCACAGACAGGCGGATCTGGCGGAACGACGTCGGCTGCTTTACGTCGCGACGACCCGTGCCGAAAGCTGGCTGATCATCGCCGCCGCAGGTGAGACCGACGACAGTTGGTATGCCCAGATCGAAGCCGGTTTTGACCGGGCCGCGGGCACGCTGGACCAATCGCTGATCCCGATGCCCGGTGGTCAGGGGGGGCAGATCCGGCGGCTTTCCTTTGGCGACTGGCCCGCGGATGCGCTGGGGGCCGCGCGCATCGCGACGACCGAGGTCGCGCCCGATCTGCCGGCGGTTTTCCACCAGACCGCGCCCGCGATGCCGCACCCGCCCCAACCGGTCGCAGCCAGCGGTCTGGGCGGGGCCAAGGTGCTTGCCGGTTACGCCGAAGGCGCGGTGGACGCCGAAACCGCCATGCTTGCCGGCACCCGGCTGCATCTGCTGCTGGAACATCTGCCGGGCCGCGACCGCTCTGATTGGCCGGCACTGGCCCGCGCGGTTCTTGCCGCGACCGAGGATGGGTTGCCGCCCGAGCCTGTCCTGAACGATCTGCTGGCCGAGGTCACGGCACTGGCCGATGCCCCCGATCTGGCGCCCGTGTTCGGCCCGACGGCGCAGGTTCTGGCCGAGGTTGAACTGACCGCGCGTCTGCCCGAACTGGGCGGACAGGTGCTGAACGGCATCGTCGACCGGCTGGTTCTGCTGCCCGACCGCGTGCTCGCCGTGGATTACAAGACCAACGCGCTGATTCCCGACGATCCCGCAGGGGTGCCGCTGGGCATCCTGCGCCAGATGGCCGCCTATCGCGCCGCCTTGCGCCAGATCTATCCCGACAGGTCGGTGGAATGCGCGGTGCTTTGGACCCGCAGCGGGCGGTTGATGGACCTGCCCGATGCGGTGATGGACGGCGCATTAGGGCCGTCCGCGGGTCTTGACCCGGCCCGGTCGGAAACCTAGCTGTGAAATCAAGGCCTCACCCGCGACAGCGTGTTGTCGCGCATAACCGGAGAGATTCGCATGGCAACCCATAAAGTAACCGATGCCACGTTTGACGCCGAGGTGCGCCAATCCAAAGTTCCCGTCGTCGTTGATTTCTGGGCCGAATGGTGCAGTCCCTGCCGCCAGATCGGTCCCTCGCTCGAGGCGCTGGCCGACGAATATGGCGACAAGCTGAAAATCGTCAAAGTCAACGTCGACGAAAACCCCAACAGCCCGGCCGAGCTGGGTGTGCGCGGCATTCCCGCCCTGTTCATGTTCAAGGACGGTCAGGTCGTGTCGAACAAGATCGGCGCGGCGCCGAAAGCGGCGCTGAAAAGCTGGATCGACAGCGAGATCTGAGGTTTTCACCCGGCCGAAGCAGACAATCCGGGCGGCGGGTCACAATGGCCAGCCGCCCTTTTTCATCGCTTCCAGAATGGCGTCCTCGACCCCCGGCGCGCCGGCGTTGATGGCGTTTTCGCGCAGGAACCACCACAGATAGCGATCATAATCGGGGCGGTGGTCAGGGGCCTCGGTCAAGCGGTCGGGGCCAAGCGCGATGTGGTGAAAATCCGCGCCGGCGAACAGAACCGCCGGGCAGTGGTAGAAATAGCCCTGAAAAGCGACGGCGCTGTTTTCCGTCACCACGAATGCGCATTCGGACAATGCCCGGTCCGGGTTCAGTGGCCCGACGGTCAGGTTCTTGTGGTGCCCGGTCAATGCCTCCAGCGCGAACAGGTCTGCGGCGGTATAGACCTCTCGCGGGTGAAGCGAGGCGCGAATCTCGCGGTTCGGGAAGGTCTGGGCCACCCGTTCCAGCATCGTCAGCGGACTGGCGGTTTGAAAACTGCGCTGGCGGGTCAGTATGCCTTGCAGGGGAACATATATCCAATCCGCCCGGCGCGCCGGAAGCCGGGCGTCCGGCCATACCCGCGCACGGGTGCGGGCAACGAAATCCCGCGCCGGGCCGGGATCGACGCTTTCCGCGTCGAACCGCGCCTGCGCCACCGGCCACAGCCAGCGCTCGGCCCGTTTTTCGATCCGCCAGAACGGATAGATATAGCTGCGCCGATAGGTCAGCGCGCGTTCGTGGGTCGGGCTTTCCATGTGAAACAGTGCGTATCCGCCCCGCAGACGCGCCGCCAGACGCTCGGCATCGCCGGATTCGCGCAGCTCGGCCCGCCAGCCGCGCGACTGAACGGCGGCCATGACCAGCCGGGGAAAATTCTGCCCACCCGCCCGCGCGCCCTTAAGCGTCGGGGGATCAAGGTAAATTCGCAGGACGGGCGCGCGTGCCATGACCAAGCCTTAGAAGCCACCCGCGCAAGGTTCAAGCAGCGATCAGGCCGGGATCAAGGTTGCAACGTGGCGCCGGCGGCCATATCTGACCGGCTGAGGGCCGCCAAGGCGCGGCCGCGACCCGAAGGAGATTTTCATGGCCGAAGACAGGTTTCCCGGTTGGCACGGCACCACCATCCTTGCGGTTCGGCGCGGCGGACGGGTCGTCGTCGCCGGCGACGGGCAGGTCAGCGTCGGCCAGACGGTGATGAAGGGCACGGCGCGCAAGGTGCGTCGGCTGTCGCCCGGTGGCCATGACGTGATTGTGGGTTTCGCGGGATCGACCGCCGACGCCTTCACCCTGCTGGAGCGGCTGGAGAAAAAGCTCGAGGCAGCGCCCGGACAGCTTCAGCGCGCCGCGGTCGAACTGGCCAAGGACTGGCGGACCGACAAATACCTGCGCAACCTGGAAGCCATGCTGATCGTGACCGACGGCAAATCGCTGTTGGTGGTGACCGGCGCGGGCGATGTGCTGGAACCCGAACATGACGTCGCGGCGATCGGATCGGGCGGGAATTTCGCGCTGGCGGCGGCGCGCGGGCTTATGGAATCCGAGCTGGATGCCGAAGCCGTGGCCCGCAAGGCCATGGCGATCGCGGCGGAAATCTGCGTCTATACCAACGGTAACCTGACCGTTGAGGAGATCGCTTCGGATGCCTGACATCACCATCCTGCCGGACGACCTGCGCGCCGCCGTGGCCGCCGGCCGGCTGACCGAGGCGCAGGCGGCCTCGCTGACGGCACTGGCGCAGGAACGGCTGTCGGTCCGTCAGTCCATGTCCGCCGATGAAGAACCGTTTGAGCTGTTTCGCGGTTTCGCCGAGGTCTTCATCTCGGTCGGGCTGGTGGTCCTTCTGGTCGGCGTGGCCGGGGTCTCGGTCGTGCTGCAGAACCCGACGATGATCTTTCTGGCCTGCATCGCGGCCTGCGTGCTGCTTGCCATGTACTTCACCCGGGTGCGGCGGATGGTGCTGCCCTCGATCGTGCTGGTCTGCGGCTATGCGGCGGCGATCGCGGGGTTGATCGGCTGGTTCATGGTCCAGCGCGCCGGCACCCGGCTGATGGAGGGCGCGACGCTGCGCCCCGATCAGGAGATGCTGATGACGCTGGCGGCGGTCGGTGTCGGGCTGCTCATCTGGTACCGGGTGTTCCGGGTGCCGTTCACGGTTTTCCTGATCGGGCTTGTCGGCCTTGGCATCGTGATCGTCATATCGCTGCGGCTGACCGGCCTGCCTTTCGCGGAATGGCAATCGCTGTTCAATCTTCAGAACGGCTCGGGTCTGGCGATCGGAACGCTGGTCTTCGGCATTCTGGCGCTGATCGCGGGCACCTGGTTCGACACGCGCGACCCGCACCGGGTCGGGCGCGCCTCGGCCGCCGGTTTCTGGCTGCATCTGCTGGCCGCGCCCGCCATCGTCAATACGCTGGGCCAGACCGCGATGAACTCGGACGGAACCGCGCGCTATATCTACATGGTGGTGTCGCTGGTCGCGATCACGCTTCTGGCGCTGGTTCTGGACCGGCGCAGCTTCCTGACCGCGGCGATCGGCTATTTCGCATGGCTGATCTGGATGCTGACCCGGCAGAACGGCGAAGGGCTGGACCTGCCGGTGGTGTTCATCCTGATCGGCTCGGCGGTGACGGCGCTGGGCGCCGGCTGGACGCCGATGCGTTCGGCGGTCATGCGCGCGCTGCCCGATTTTCCCGGCAAGGACCGTCTGCCGCCCTATCGGACGGCCTGACCGGGCCGGCCATCAAACGAAAGGCTAATCATGAGCGATCTTACCCCCCGGGAAATCGTGTCGGAACTGGACCGGTTCATCATCGGCCAGAAGGATGCCAAGCGCGCGGTCGCCGTGGCGCTGCGCAACCGCTGGCGGCGCAAGCAACTGTCCGATGACCTGCGCGACGAGGTCTATCCGAAGAACATCCTGATGATCGGCCCGACCGGCGTCGGCAAGACCGAGATCAGCCGCCGACTGGCCAAGCTGGCCCGCGCCCCGTTCCTGAAGGTCGAGGCGACCAAGTTCACCGAGGTGGGCTATGTCGGCCGTGATGTGGAACAGATCATCCGCGATCTGGCCGACGCCGCAATCGTCGAGACGCGCGAGCAGATGCGCGAAGAGGTCAAGGCCCGCGCCCACAAGGCGGCCGAGGACCGCGTGGTCGAGGCTTTGGCCGGCGAAAACGCGCGCGAACAGACCCGGCAGATGTTTCGCGACAAGCTGAAGCGCGGCGAGCTGGACGACACCGTGATCGAACTGGAGCTGCAGGACAACTCGAACCCGCTGGGCATGATGGAAATTCCTGGCCAGCCCGGCGCCATCGGCGGCATGATGGACCTGTCGGGGCTGATGAAGGCCTTCGGCGGCCGCCGCGTGCGCCGCAAGATCACCGTGGCGGAAAGCTATGACCTGCTGATCGCGGAAGAGGCCGACAAGCTTTTGGACGACGATACCGTCAAGGCGGCGGCGCTGGAATCGGTGCAGGAAAACGGCATCGTCTTCATCGACGAAATCGACAAGGTCGCGGCCCGGACCGATGCGCGCGGCGGCGATGTCAGCCGCGAGGGGGTGCAGCGCGACCTGCTGCCGCTGATCGAGGGGACGACGGTTTCAACCAAATACGGCCCGGTCAAGACCGACCATATCCTGTTCATCGCCTCGGGCGCCTTCCACATCGCCAAGCCCAGCGATCTTTTGCCCGAATTGCAGGGCCGTCTGCCGATCCGGGTCGAATTGCGCGCCCTGACCGAGGAAGATTTCGTCCGCATCCTGACCGAGACCGACAACGCGCTGACCCTGCAATACAAGGCCCTGATGGGGACCGAAGGGGTCGAGGTCGAATTCACCGAAAACGGCATCGCCGCATTGGCCCGGATCGCGGCCGAGGTGAACACCAGCGTCGAGAACATCGGCGCCCGGCGGCTGTATACGGTGATCGAGCGGGTGTTCGAAGAACTGTCTTTCACCGCCCCCGACCGCAGCGGCGAGAAAGTGACCGTGGACGCAGCCTTTGTCGAAAAGCACTTGGGCGATCTGTCGCGGTCGACCGACCTGTCGCGCTATGTCCTGTAGCGGCTAAATCACCTTGCCGGGGTTCAGTATCCCGGCAGGGTCCAGCGCGGCCTTGATCGCCCGCATCGTGGCCAGTTCTGCCGGGCTGCGCGAATGGTCCAGCCAGTCGCGTTTCAGCAACCCGATGCCATGTTCAGCCGAGATTGACCCGCCCATATCCCTCACGATCCCGTAGGCGATCCGGTCGACCTCATGCGCGGCATCCGAGCCGGCGTCGACGGCGATATGCAGGTTGCCGTCGCCGATATGGCCGAAGAACGACAGATGCGCGTCGGGATAGCGCGCCAGCAGCCGGGCGCGGCAGGCAGCGGCGAATGCGTCCAGCCGACCGACCGGCAGCGCCACGTCGAGGTTCAGAAGATGCGGCAGGGCGCGGTCCATCGCGTGCCCCTCGCGGATGTCCCAGAACCGGCGGGCATCGGCAAGCGACTGCGCCGGCAGGGCGTCGGTGATCAGGCCGGCCTCGAAGGCTTCCTCAAGAAACGCGCCAAGCGCCGCATCGCCGCTTTCGGTCTCGACGATCACCGCAAAGGCGGGCGGATCGGCAAAGGCGGTGACATTTGCAAGCTGCTGGTTCAGCGCGAAATAATCGCGCCACATCGCCTCGAAGGCGGAAACGGTCAGCCGGGCGCCGGCAAGCCGCAGCAGCGCCAGAACCTGCGGGTAACCGTCCAGCGCGACCAGTGCGGTGGCGGGCGGCGGCCCTTGCGGACGCAGGCGCAGGACGGCGCGGGTGATGACGGCCAGCGTGCCCTCGGAGCCAGCGATCAGGTGGCGGAGGTCATAGCCGGTGTTGTCCTTGACCGAGCGGTTCAGATGCGACAGCACCGTACCGTCGGCCAGCACCGCCTCGACCCCCAGCAGATTGTCGCGCGTGGTGCCATGGCGGATCACGCGCAGGCCGCCGGCATTGGTCGCGATCAACCCGCCGATCTGGGCGGACCCGCGCGCGCCAAGGTCGATGGGCAGCAGGAACCCGGCGGCCTCTGCGGCCTTCTGCGCGGTTTCCAGAACCGTCCCGGCGCAGACCAGCATCGCCGGCACGTCCGGGTCGATTTCCTCGACCCCCGACAGCCGCGACAGCGACAGCGCGATCTGCCCGGGGCCGGGATTCGCCCCGCCGGCAAGGCCGGTCATGCCGCCTTGCGGGACGACGGGTTGGCGATGGCGGTGACAGATGGCCAGCGCGGCCGAAACCTCGGCGACCGTCGCGGGCCGCAACAGCGCCAGCGGCGCGGTGCGTCCGGTGCCGCTGGCGTCGCTTTTGGCACCCTCCAGCCCGTCGGTCAGGCAACCGGCGGGGCCGAGCACAGCCGTAAGTTCGTCAAGCAGCGTCACGCCGCAGCGCCTGCGCCATGCAATGGATGCCGCCGCCGGTCTTGGAAATCTCGCTCATGTCGATATCGGCGACCTCGAAGCCCCGCGCCCGCAACTGGCCGATCAGCGCCTGCGAGGATTTGGGCGCGATCACCCGATCACCGCCCAAGGACATGAAGTTGCAGCCAAGCGCCATTGTGTCCTGAAACGGCACGTCGATGATCTCATGCCCCTTGGCGCGCAGCCATTCGACGATGCCGGGTTCGGTGCAGGTCAGGCAGACCGCCGTCAGCTTCGGCGCGATCGGCACCACCATCAGGTCGATATGGACATAATATTCGTCGATGAAGGCGATGCGGGTTTCCCAGCCCTCGGCCTCGAACCAGCCGGCCACCTGACGCGCGCCTTCCTCCTGCGTGCGGGCGCCGCCGCAGCCGATCAGAACGCAGCCCTCTTCGATGACGTTGAAGTCGCCGCCCTCGAAAGTGCCGGCGGTCACCATGTCATAGATCGGGATGCCGAGTTTCTCATAGCTGCGGATCGCGGCATAATTCTCGCCCCGCCGCCACCATTGCGCCATGGCGGTGATGATCGCGCCATAAGGGGTCATCACGCTGGAATCGCGGGCATAGACCTGCATCGGCAGTTCCGATTCGGGCGCGTGCATATGGACCTTGACGCCGAAATGCTCATAGGCCGCGACCATTTCGGCATGCTGTGACTGGGCGACCTGGATATTGCAGGGCGCCTCGCGCAGATGCTTGCGCGACAGCGAACTGGTCGAGAGATGCCGCAGATTGGCCGGGCTGCCCAGCAGAACGTCGGTCAGCCGGTCGGTCTCATTGGCGAAACCCCAGCCGGTCAGCGGCTTGGTGCCGCCCGAAAGGTTGCGGCGGCGCAGGGAAAACGGTTCGCGAAGGGGTGCGTTCATGGCAATGCTCCTGTCAGGCGCCGGGCATGGCAGAGGGTATCCACCAGTCCCGGCCGCGGTGGGTCGTGACATATTCCGGCCAGCGGAAATGAATCGGCGGGTCATAATCGCAAAGCGGCGGGATCCAGTCCGCGCCGCCGATGCCGCCACCGGTGCGCTGACGGAATTCATTCATCGCCGCGTCGCGGGCGCCGGCATCCTGCAACAGCCGCAGCGCCGACAGCGCAAGGATGGATGCGGCGGTGCGGACCATCGGGTCGATGGTGGTGGGAATGCCGCCCAAGGCGTTCATCACCCATGGCGGATAGGGACCGCCGCGCAGCGCCGGCCGCGCGACATAGAAGCGCGCGGTGGGCGCGTGCCAGCACATATCGGTATAATCGTCCGAGGTCGAATGCGTCTGGCTGGGCGGCAGGTCGCGGCGCAGGATCGCCTCGGCGTCCTGCGGGGCGATCAGTCGCGACATTTCCGGGATGAACGGGTCGTCCATCGGCGCGATCCCCAGATTGCGCTGGATGTCATGTGCGGCGGCCACGGCGGCGGCATCCCATTGCGGCGCGCCGACCGCCTGCATCGCTTGCCAGACGATATCCGCCATGGCGTGATTGGCCAGCCCGGGCCGCGACTTGCAGACCCAATGCCGTTCCCAGCGGCAGCCGGTCATCGCGGCGGCGGCGGCGGCGTTGCGGTCCAGCGCCTCGGTGACGGTCTCGGCCATCGCAAGCGTCGGCACGCGCAGCATATACTGTATCTCGGCCAGACCGGCGGGCAGGTTATCGGCGGTGGCCTGGCCAGCGGTCAGGATCGCCTCGGACAGCGACCATCCGCCCTGATGCGACAGCATCGATTCGCGCAAGGATTTGCTGGTCAGATACATCAGGTTCAGCGCATCATTCGCACCGGGCGCCCGCACCGCGCTGTGCGATTGCGGGATCGGGGCGCCGTCGCTGTGCCCCCAATCCTGCGGCGCGTCGCAGATAAAGCGATAGATCATCGCATAGGCAGCACCGCAATGCGTGTCCCAGCGCACCGTGTTGCACATCGGCAGCATGTAGAACGGATGAAACGACAGCATCCCCGCCAGCCCGTCGTAATAGCCCTTTGCGGCGTGGATCGGTTTCGATCCGCGCACCTTCTCGGCCGGCTCTCCGGTAAAACGCAATCCGCCGGGGATGTTGTGTTTTTCCATCGCCGTCTTGATCGCCAACAGACCGCCAAGCGCGCCGATGCCAAGGCCGGAATGCGGGTCGGTGTGGCCGCCGGCCTGAAAGCCAAGCCCGGCGCGGGGCTCGCGGCGGGTCGTGGCGGCCTGACAATTGCCGGGCACGGCATCGTATTCGGCGTACATCCCCACCACCGGCCCGTCGCCATTCGACCATTCCGCGCAGAAGGCGGTCGGCATCCCGGCCGAGCCTTCCTCGACCGAAAACCCCTCGGCCCGAAGCCGCGCCACATACCATTCGGCCGACCGGTATTCGCGCCACGCGGTTTCGCCGAAGTCGAAGATCGTCGCGCACCAGTCCGAAAGCTCGCCGGCGCGGGCCTGCACGGCGGCGAGCGCGGTTTTCTGGGCACCTGTTATCTGGGCGCCTGACAATTCGGTTTCTCGGGCCACGTTCGGTTCCTGCGCCTTGCGGGACTTTCCCATCGCTACACCTGCGATCAGGCCCGAAAAAAGTGAAATCGCTGCGCCCGGTCGACAAATCATATTCACCGGGCCGCTGGCACGGGCCGGGCCCGGTCGCTAGTCTGACCGGTGAAAGGCAGGTGGATGATGACGCGGATACCGTCGACACAGGCGCTTCGGGCGCTGGAAAGTTTCGCCCGGCACGGCACCGTCTGGCAGGCCGCGGATGAGCTGAACCTGACCCGAAGCGCGGTCAGCCATCAGTTGCGCCTGCTTGAATCCTCGCTGGGGTTTCAGTTGATGAGCCGGGTCGGCGCGCGGGTCGAACTGACGCCGCAGGGCGCCGCCTATGCGCTGGATGTGCGCCGCGCCCTGTCCACCATCGCCGGATCGGCCGCGCGTCACGCCGGGCGCGGCGCCACCGGGGTGTTGACCGTAAGCTGTCCGCCCGGGCTGGCGTCAAGCTGGCTGTGCCCCAAGATCGGCCGGTTTCACGACGATTTCCCCGATGTCGCGCTGTCGCTGGTCACGCCGCGGCGGCTGGACGACGTCAGCAACCCCGATGTGGATCTGTTCATCACATTCGGCCATGGCAATCTGCCCGGTCAAGATATCGAGCTTTTACAAGAGGTTGCCTTCACGCCGCTGTGCAGCCCGCTGTTGGTCGACAAGCTGGACGGGTTGTCGCGCCCCGGTGATCTTCTGGCGGCGAACCTGCTGCATCTGGCCGATTTCGACGATTGGCAGATGTGGTTCCGGCAGACCCGCCTGCCCGAGGATGCGGCCCGGACCGGGGTGGTGTTTTCCGACATGAACCTTGTCTATTCGGCCGCCATCGCCACGCAGGGCGTGGCCATGGGCGACCGCTTTATCTGCCATGAAGCGATCCGGCAGGGCCAGCTTGTCCAGCCGTTCGAGCAATCCATCCCCTCGCCCAGATCCTATTACATGGTTCTGCCGCCCGAGAAATCGGACAATGCGGCGGTCGTCGCCTTTCGGGGTTGGTTGCGCGACCAGTTGCAAAGTCAGGCGACGTGAAATGGAATTTGTCGTGCCGGCAAAGCGATTTTTGTTGCTTTCCGGCGTTTCCGCTTTCTACCCTGATCTGGAGGCGCGATCGGGGGCAAGGGCCACAATGGCGGGACACCAGGCTGCGGCAGAAATCACGGCCCAGCAGATCGGCAAGGTTTTCGGCCGGTTCACAGCGCTGGAGGATATCTCGCTGACCATTGGCCGGGGTGAGTTCCTGACCCTTCTGGGGCCGTCGGGATCCGGCAAAACCACGTTTCTGATGATCCTTGCCGGGTTCGAGCCGGCGACCAGCGGCAAGCTGTTGCTGGACGGGCGCGACATCACCGATATGCCCCCCGAACAGCGCGCCTTCGGCATGGTGTTTCAGGGCTATGCGCTGTTTCCGCATATGAGCGTGGCCGACAATATCGCCTTTCCGCTGAAGGTTCAGGGCCGGTCCGCCGCGCAGATACGCGCGCGCGTGGACGAGATGGTGCAGATGGTCGGCCTGACCGGCCATGCCGACAAGCGGCCCTCGGGTCTGTCGGGCGGCCAGCAACAGCGGGTCGCGCTGGCCCGGGCACTGGCCTATGAACCGCCGGTTCTGTTGCTTGATGAGCCGTTCTCGGCGCTGGACAAGAACCTGCGCGGCCAGATGCAAGAGGAAATGCGTCGCATCCATCGCCAGACCGGCACCACGTTCGTCTTTGTCACCCATGACCAGGAAGAGGCTTTGGCCCTGTCGACCCGGATCGCGATCTTTGAAAAGGGCAAGCTGCAACAACTCGCCCCGCCGCGCGAGGTCTATGAGCAGCCCGCGAACCGCTTCGTCGCCGAGTTTCTGGGCGATATCAACATATTGCCGGTCGCCGGCCGCGATGGTGGCGCGGTTATGATCGAGGGCGAAAGGCTGGGTGTTCCGGGGGGTGCGGGTGAAAATCTGGCGATCCGGCCCGAGCATATGCACCTGTCCACCGAAAAGACCGCCGGCGCCAACGGGTTGCCGGCGGTCGTTCAGGATTTCACCTATCTGGGCGCGGAAACGCGGGTCGCGCTGCAAACGGCCGGCGGCAACGGTCTGATCCTGACCCGCCCCACCGATGAACTGCCCACGACGTTGCGGCCCGGGGCGCAGGTCTGGGTGTGCTGGCCGCAGGACCGCGGGTTTTTGCTGTGACATGATAATCGGCCGCGGAACCGGCCAATATAAACGGGGAGTTTTAAGATGAACGGACCATTCCTGAAGGATCAGGCGGAGATCCTGAAAATCCGCGCCGCCCGCGGCCAGATCTCGCGCCGCGATTTTACCCGCACCGCCGCGCTGTTGTTGGGTACCGCGGCCATCGGCTTCCGCGCCGGTCCGGCGGCCGCGCAATCGGGCGAACTGGTCATGGTCAACTGGGGCGGCGATGCCTCGACCGCCTATGACAAGGCCTATGGCGAGCCCTTCAAGGCCGAAACCGGCATCACCGTCAAACAGGACGGCTCGGGCCCGACCGAGGGCGCGATCGAGGCGCAGTTCAAATCCGGCAAGCCAAGCTGGGACGTGATGGATGTGGATGCGTTTTCCGCTGAAACGCTGGGCAAGAAGGGGATGATGGAGCCGATCGACTATAACGTCGTCGACAAGGCCAAATTCCGCGAAGGTTTCGGCTGGGAATATGCGGCCTCGACCTATTTCTTTTCTTACGTGATTGCCTATGACGCCGCCAAGTTCGGCGACAATCCCCCGACCAGCATGGCCGATTTCTTCGATGTCGAGAAATATCCCGGCAAGCGCAGCATGTATAAATGGGGCGTCGCCATGTGGGAGGCCGCATTGATGGCCGACGGGGTGCCGATGGACCAGCTTTATCCGCTGGATCTGGAGCGCGCGCACAAGAAGATCGCCGCGTTCAAGGATAACGTTCTGGCCTATTGGGGCGGCGGCGCGGAAAGCCAGCAGCTCTTGCTTGACGGTGAGGTCAGCATGGCGCTGATCTGGTCCACGCGCGGCAAGCTGATCGAGCAGGATTCGGGCGGCGACATCAAATTCACCTATGCGCAGGGGCTGATCTCGCCCGGGGCGCTGGGGGTGATGAAGAACAACCCGGGCGGCAAGGACAATGCGATGAAATTCATCGCCTCGACGCAGGATCCAGAAAAGCAGTTGGTGATGTTCAACATGCTGGGCCAAAGCCCCGCCAACCCGGCGACCGACGCGCTGGTTCCGGAAGAGGACCGCCGCTATAACGCCGTCGATCCCGAGAATGCCAAGGGACAGCTTCCGCTGGACATGGCCTGGTACGAGGAAAACTATACCGCCGCGCTGGACGAATATCTGAAGATCATTTCGGCCTGACCGAGATGCGGCGGCCCGGGGTAAGGACATGACCAGACAGGCGCGTTTCCTGATCCTTCTCGGGCCGCTGCTGCTGCTTTTGGTGGCGGCCTATCTGGTCCCCTTCCTTGGCATCATGCGGTGGAGCGTGACCCTGCCCGAGCCCGGGCTTGGTCAATACCGCACCGCGCTGACCGACCCGCTGGTGCTGGGCGTGATCTGGCGCACGCTGCGGATCTGCGCGCTGGTCACGGTCTGTGCGGTGCTTGGGGCCTATGCGATCACCCTTGTCTGGGTGCGCGGCAGCCCGGGCTGGCGGCTGTTCGCGGAACTGGCGATCCTGATTCCGTTCTGGATCTCGGTCCTGACCCGCGCCTTTGGCTGGCTGGCGCTGCTGTCGAACCGGGGGCTTATCAACACCTGGCTGCAATCGCTGGGCATCCTGTCCGAGCCATTGGCCCTTGTGCGCAACGAATTCGGCGTGGTGGTGGGGATGGTGCATTTTCTGATCCCCTTCGCCGCCTTCCCGCTGGCCTCGGCGATCCGCAGCGTGGACGAGCGCGTGCTTCTGGCCGCGCGCGGCATGGGGGCGTCGCGGGCGCGGGTGTTCTGGCAGGTGTTCGTACCGATGACCGCGCCGGGCATCCTTGGGGCGGCGCTGGTGGTGTTCGTGTTCTCGCTGGGCTTCTTCGTGACACCCGCCCTGCTGGGCGGCGGCCGCAGCGTGCTTGTGGCCGAACTGATCTATACCCGCGTGTTGCAAAGCCCCGACTGGGGTCTGGCCGCCGCGATCAGCATGATCATGATGATCGCCGTCGGCGGGTTGCTGGTGGTGATCCTGAAACAGGCGCGCCGGGGGACCGGGATATGATGGCGCGCCGACCCGGCCCGGTCGCCCTGATTTTGGCCGTGCTGGTCGCGGTCTTTCTGCTGATGCCGCTGATCGCGGTGATTCCGGTCAGCTTCACCCCGCGCCGGCTTTTGTCGATGCCCGAAGGCGAATGGTCGCTGCGCCATTACCGGGCGCTGATCGAGAATCCGCAATGGGCGCAGGGGCTGTGGCTGTCGATCCGTATCGGCGTCGTGGCCTCGGTCGTCGCGACCACGCTTGCGACCGCCTTCAGCCTGGGGCTGTGGATGCTGCGGCCACGGCTGGCGGGGCTTTGGATGGGTATCGCGCTTTTGCCGATGGTGGCGCCGCCCGTCGTCTCGGCGCTGACGCTGTATTTCTTTCTGATCAACCTGTCCAAGGTGAACAGCTTTGTGGCCTTCGATACATGGGCCGGGGTGGCGCTGGCCCATTCGGTCATGGTGGCGCCTTTCGCGGTGGTGCTGGTGACGGTATCGCTGTCGCAGGTCGACCGGAGGATCGACCTTGTGGCCCGCAGCATGGGCGCCACCCTGTGGCAGCGTATCTTCAGGGTGATCCTGCCGAACATCCGCTTTGGCGTCATCGCGGCGCTGTTTCTGACCTTCGTCCTGTCGTGGGAGGAAATCGGGGTGACGCTGTTCATCACCTCGGTCAACGCGGTGACCTTGCCGCGCATGATGTGGATGGGGCTGCGCGACAACATCGACCCGGCCATCGCCGCGATCTCGGTCGTGCTGATCGTGATCGTGGTGACGGTGCTGGTGGCCAAAAGCATCTGGCAATGGTCGGCGCGGCGGCGTGCCGAAAGGGGCTGAACGGCCGGCCGCCGGGGGCCTACGTCAGCGGCACCGATCCGCGCAGCCGGTCGGTGATGCGGATCATCGTCGGGCCGTCATGCCCGGCCGCCGTGACCGCCGCGTCGATCAATTCGTCCAGCGTTTGCGGCTCGGCCACCCGCCAGCCATTGGCCCGTGCGATGGCCGCCAGATTGGGGGTGTACAGATCGACGCCGATGGGTGCCACGCCGGCATTGGCCATATGGGTCTTGATTTCGCCATAACCGCTGTTGTCGTGCAGGATCAGGATCACCCGCGCCCCCGCCTCGGTCGCACTGGCCAGTTCGGGCAGCGTGAATTGCAACCCACCGTCGCCGCATAGCGACAGGACTGACCGATCCGGCGTGCCGATGGATGCGCCAATCGCGGCCGGCAGCGCGTAACCCAAGGTCCCGAACCCCGTGGCCGAGGACCAGTAGCTGCGCGGGCGGTCGGGGGCATAGCCGATATTGCCCGAATAGGTCAGTTGCGTTGAATCGCCCACCATCACGCAATCGGCCAGCGCATCGCGCAATGCGTCCAGAATGACCAGATCGCGGCGGATTGCGTCGGTCAGATCGGCGCCGGCGCGGGCGGCCTCGGCCCGTGCGGCGCCATCACCGACCCGGCGGTGGCCCAGCCGCAGAATCAGGCCTTTCGCGGCGGCGCGCGCGTCACCGACCAGCCCCAGCGCCGCCCTTGGGCCGCGCCGGATCATCGTCGGGTCTATATCGCAGCGGATCAGCGTGCCGGGGATGCGAAAGCCGCCATCCTCGTCGAAATCGTAATCCGTCGGGCCGATCTCGGTCCCCAGCGCCAGCACCACATCGGCATCCGCCACCAGCGCCCGGACCGAGGGGCGCGTCGCGCTGAGCGGCACGGCAAGCGGGTGATCATGCGCCAGCAGCCCGCGCCCGTTCGTGGTCATCACCACCGGTGCATCCAGCATTTCGGCCAGTTCGCGAACCGGGCCATGCGCGCCGCCCCCGGCAAGGATCACCGGCCGCGCCGCGTCGGACAACAGACCGGCCGCCTGATCCAGCACATCGGGCGAAGGCGCGGGCGGGGCAAGGGGGGACGGTGCCTCGACCGGACCGGCGGCGGGCATCAGGACCACGTTCAGCGGAATTTCCAGATGTACCGGACGCGGCCGCCCGCCCTCGAACACCGCGAACGCCTGATCCAGCGCCGGGCCCAGTTCCTCGGGGCGGTTGATGGTGCGCGAGAATGCCGCCACGCCCGAGACCGTCGCCTGCTGGTTCGGCAGTTCGTGCAGCCAGCCCTCGCCCGAGCCCATGCGGCCATGGGCGTTCACGGCCGAGATGACCAGCATCGGGATGCTGTCGGCATAGGCCTGGCCCATGGCGGTCATTATATTGGTCATGCCCGGCCCGCTGATGATCAGCGCGACCCCCGGCTTGCCGGTGGCGCGGGCATAACCGTCGGCCATGAAGCCCGCCCCCTGCTCGTGCCGGGGGGTGATGTGGCGGATGCCGCTGTTTTCCAGCCCGCGATACATCTCGATGGTGTGGACGCCGGGGATGCCGAAAACCACCTCGACCCCCCGCGCGCGCAGAAGGTGCATCAGGTGTTCGCCGGTGGTGGTCATGTCAACGTCCTTTCCAGATCGGTTCGCGCTTTTCCAGCATGGCGCGCGGACCTTCCAGCGCATCCTCGCTGCTGATCATCCGGGCCATCGCCGGAAACCCGCCCGAGCGCAGCGCGGCATAGCATTCGGCCAGCGACATGTTGCGGGCCATGCGCGCCGTTTCACGCGCCGCCGCGATGGCAAGGGGTGCGGCGCGCAGCACCCGCTGGCCAAGCGCGCGGGCCGTGTCCATCAACGCGGCTTGCGGCACCACGGCATTGGCAAGGCCAAGCGCCAGCGCCTCGGCCGCCTCCAGCCGGCGGCCGGCATAAAGGATCTCGTTCGCGATCACCGGCGGCAGGATCTTGGGCAGCATGAAGGACCCTACATCGGGCACGATTCCCAGCATGGTTTCCGGCAGCCACAGCCGGGCATGGTCGGCCATGACCACGAAATCGGCCAGCAGGGTCACCTCGAACCCCGCACCCACGGCATAGCCGTTGACCGCGCAGATGACCGGCTTTTCCAGCCCCGGAAGCTCGGGGAAGCCGTAAAGCCCGCCCGGCCCGTAATCGCCGGTATAACCCTCGCCGCCGACCTCGGCCGCTTCGTTCAGGTCCCAGCCGGCGGAAAAGAACTTCTCGCCGCCCCCGGTCAGGATGGCGACGCGCGCCACGGGATCGTCGCGGAACGCGGCAAAGACGGCGCCCATCGCATGGCTGGTGGCGCGGTCGATGGCATTCGCCTTGGGCCGGTCAAGGGTGATTTCCCAGATCGGGCCGTCGCGGCGGGTCTTGACGATATCGGTCATGAAATCTCCTCGGTCGGGCGCATCCGCAGCAGCGCGTCGGCGGCGATGGCATCCTCGGGCGTCACCATAAGCGGGTTGATGTCGAGCTCTTCCAGCGTATCGGCATTCTCGGCCGCGAAATCCGCGACCGCCATTGCCGCATCGACGATGCGCTCGATCGGCGCGGCGGGATGGCCGCGATAGCCGGCCAGAAGCGGGGCCGAGCGCAGCGCCGCCAGCGCCGCGCGCACCTGATCGCGATCGACCGGCAGCAGCAGCGACTGCATGTCGTTCCACAACTCGACCAGAATGCCGCCGGTGCCGATGGTCAGGTAGTGACCCAGCGCCGGATCGCGGCCGATGCCAAGGATCAGTTCCGCCACCGCGCCGGTCACCATCCGCTCGACCAGAAAGGGCGCGTTCAGACGGGCCATGCGTCCGGCCGCGGCGCGCACCGCCTCGGCGTCGTGAAGGTGCAGCGCCACCGCGCCGAATTCGGTCTTGTGCGGCAGGTCGCGGCTGACCGCCTTCAGAACCACCGGATAGCCCAGTTCCTCGGCCGCAGCCACCGCCGCGTCGGCGTCCGCGGCGAAACGGCCCGCCGGGCGCGACATGCCCGAGGCGGCCAGCAGATCCTTTGCCTCGGCCTCATGCAGGGTGATCACCTCGCCCCGGGGGATGGCGGGGCGCCGGCGCGGCATCGGCGCCTTTGGCGGCCTGGCGGTCCCGATCCGCGCCGCGTGGGCGGCCGCCGACATCGCGGTATCCAGCCCCATCAGCGGCGCGATGCCACTGTCCATCAGCTTTCGGGCAATATCCTCGGTCATGTTTTCGGGCAGGCTGGCGACGACCGCGAAACGCGCGCCGGGGGTCATGGCATGGGCGGCGATGGCGGCGTCAAGCGCGGTCTCGCTGCCATTGTCGTCGCAGCGGTCCAGACGCGGAAAATCCATGACCAGAATGTCAAGCCCGTGGCGACAGTCCAGCATCGCGGCATAGGTTGCTGTCATCGCCGGGCCGTCGCCCCAGTGAAAAGTGTGGTAATCCAAAGGGTTGGATATGGTGACCATGGGATTCAGCGTGGCGCGCAGCGCCGCCGCCTGAGCGTCGGTCAGCGGCGGCATTTGCAGGCCGGCAGCCTCGGCCAGATCACCGACCAGCGATGCCTCGCCGCCCGAGCACGACATCGAGCCCAGCGTCATATCGGGCGACGGGCCGAGGACATGCAGCAGTTTCAGCGTCTCGACGAATTCATCCAGCGTGCGCACACGGGCCACGCCGGCGCGGGCGAAGAAGGCATCCGACAGATGCTCGGGCCCGGCGAGGCTTGCGGTATGGGACAGCGTCATCGCCTGCGCGGCCTGCGATTTGCCGACCTTCAGCGCCACGATCGGCACGCCCTTGTCGCGGGCGTGGCGCATCGCGGCCTCCATCCGGGGCGGGTCGTCGAAGCCTTCCAGATGCAGGCCGATGGCGGTGACCCGGGGGTCGGCCAGCGTGGCCTCGATCAGGTCCGAGACGCCGGTCTGCGCCTGATTGCCGGCGGTCAGCAGATAGGCGATCGGCAGCCCCCGGCGATGCATGGTCATGTTTATCGCGATGTTCGAGGATTGCACGATGATCGCCACGCCCCGGTCGACACGGATGCCGCCATGCTGGTCGGGCCACATCAGCGCACCGTCCAAATAGTTGATGAAACCATAGCAGTTCGGGCCCAGAAACGGCATGTCGGCCGCCGCGGCGACCAGATCGGCCTGACGCGCCGCGCCATCGGTCACCTCGCCAAAGCCCGAGGCGAAGCAGACCGCCCCGCCGGCGCCCCGTTCCGCCAGCTCGCGCAATATCTGGATGCTGGCATCGCGGTTCACGCCGATGAAACTGGCGTCAGGCGCGGCGGGCAGATCGGCCACGCTTTTGTAGCACGCCAGCCCCTCGATGGTGTCGCGGGTCGGGTGAATGGGCCACAGATCGCCCTGAAACCCCATCTTGCGGCACTGGCGCAGCACGTTGGCCGACCATTTTCCACCGACGACAGCGATGGATTGCGGGCGAAGCAGCCGGGACAGATCGCGCATCATGCCCCCCGATCAGGCGCCAAGCGGCCGCAGCAACTCGCGCGCGATGATGTGGCGCTGAATTTCGCTGGTGCCGTCCCAGATACGTTCGACCCTTGCATCGCGCCAGAACCGTTCCAGCGGCAGGTCGTCCATCAACCCCATGCCGCCGTGAACCTGAATGGCGGCATCGGTGACGTGGGCCAGCATTTCCGAGGCATAGAGCTTGGCCGAGGCGATTTCGCGGTTCGCGGGCAGGCCCTGGTCCAGCCGCCACGCCGCCGCGAGTGTCAGCCAGTCGGCCGCATCAATCTCGGTCACGCAATCGGCAAGCTGAAAGCCGATGCCCTGAAACCGCCCGATCGGCTGGCCGAACTGCTGGCGGCTGGCCGCCTGCTCGATCATCAGATCAGCCACCCGGCGCGCCCGGCCCACGGCCATGGCGGCGACGGTCAGCCGGGTTGCATACAGCCATTCGTTCATCACCGCGAAGCCGCCATCGACCTCGCCCAGCACCTGCGCGTCGGGCAGCCGGCAATCGTCGAATTCAAGGATCATGTTGCGATAGCCGCGATGACTGACCGAGCGGTAGCCGTCGCGGATGGTGAACCCCGGCGTCCCCCGGTCGACCAGAAACGCGGTCAGCTTTTTCTTCGGACCCGATCCGGTCGCCTCTTCCCCGGTGGCGACAAAGACGATCACGAAATCGGCGTGATCCGCGCCCGAGATGAAATGCTTGGTGCCGTTCACCACCCAATCGCCGCCGTCCCGGCGTGCGAATGTCTTCATGCCGCGGACGTCGGACCCGGCGTCGGGTTCGGTCATGGCCAGCGCATCCATCCGCTCGCCCCGGACGGCGGGCATCAGGTAACGGTCGATCTGGTCGCCCTTGCAGGCCATCAGGATGTTCTGCGGCCGGCCGAAGAAATGGGTCAGCGCCATCGAGCCACGGCCGAGTTCACGCTCGACCAGCGCGAATTCAAGATGCGTCAGCCCCGCCGCGCCGACCGTATCGGGAAAGTTGCAGGCATAGAAGCCAAGCTCGATGGTCCGCTGCTTGATCTGCCGGGCCAGTTCCGGCGGCACCACGCCGGTCCGCTCGACCTCAGCCTCATGCGGCTGGATCTCGCGCTCGACAAAGCGGCGCACGGTGTCGACGATCAGTTGCTGTTCTTCGCTCAGGCCGAAATCCATGGCCGCCATCTCCCCCCAGGTGACGCGAAACTATGCAATTGCATAGCAACGATTTCAAGACCAATTCAGCGCGGCAGATCGCGCCGGAAGGGTACCACATCGGGATCGGGCGGGCATTCCAATTCGCGGGCATAGCGGTGGCCCTGATAGACCGCATGGACGATCATCGCGGGAGCCAGCGCATCGCCGATGGTGGTCACGGATTGCAGCCCGGCATCGGCCCAGTCGGCGGCGCGGGACATGAGGGCCTTTGCCAGCCCGTCCCGTGGCAGGCGGTTGCCGACCAGCACGACCGCATCGGCCTCGATCACCGAAGGGGTGCCGGTGACGTTGCTTGCGGCGTGCAAACCCCCGGGGCCGACCGAGGTCGCCGCGGTCCGGGTCGCCAGCGTCACCCCGGCGGCGACCAGCCGCGCCTCGATGACCCCTTGCTCCAGCGTGTTCACCGTCCAGTTCGAGACCAAGGGCGCCGGCGTCGCCAGCGTCACCCGGGCGCCGTTCAGCGCCAGCAATTCGGCGATCGCGCCGCCAACCGAATAATGGTCATCGTCATAGACCACGACCCGACCGGTCGGCCGCGCGCCGGCGAAAATGTCGTCCGGGGTCAGAACGGTCGCACCGGGGGCGATGTCGAAACCCTGCGGGTGATGACGGCCAAAGCCGTTCCGCGCCCAGTCGGCGCCGGTTGCGATGGCCACATGGGTCGCGCCGAATTCCAGCACATCCTCGGCGGTCAGGCGGCTGGCCGGATAGGTTTCCAGCTGATCCAACCGCTCGATCTGCCCGATCCGGTAATCGGCCACGCGGCGCCATGCCGCCAGCCCCGGCAGCGCCGATTCGGCCAGCACCCGCCCGCCCAGCCGGTCGGCCGCTTCGGCCAGCGCAACCGCGTAACCGCGCTTGCCCAGTTGGTGCGCGGCCTCGAGCCCGGCGGGCCCCGCACCGACGACCAGTACGCGCGCGTCCGAGGCGCGGGGCTGGATGATCTCGGGGTGCCAGCCGCGGCGCCATTCCTCGCCCATGGTCGGGTTCTGGGTGCAGCGGATCGGCACCGACTGATTGTCCGAGGCGATGCAGATATTGCAGCCGATGCATTCGCGCAGATCGTCGGAACGCCCCTCGGCGATTTTCAGCGGCAGGAACGGGTCGGCGATCGAGGGGCGCGCCGCCCCGATCAGGTCCATCACCCCGCCCTTGACCAGCGCCGCCATGGCATCGGGCGAGGTATAGCGCCCGACCCCCACCACCGGCTTGCTGGTCAGCGCCTTCAGCCCGCGGAAATATTCCTCTTGGAAGCCCTCGGGCGAAAAGCGCGAGGTCTGGCTGTCGGTGGGCCAGGATCCCATGCAGAAGTCCCACAGGTCGGGCAGTTCGCCCAGCATGCCGATCAGATCCTCGATCTCGGCACGCGCCAACCCGTCCTTCACGCCAAGCTCGGCCACGGCGATGCGGACCGGCACCGCGCAATCATGGCCGACGGCGTCGCGCGTGTCCTCGATCAGTTCCCGCAACAGCCGGGCGCGGTTCTCCAGACTGCCGCCATAGGCGTCGCTGCGCTGGTTGGTGGCTCGGGACAGGAATTGCTGCGTCATCGTCAGCCCGTGCCCGGCATAGACGAAGATCATGTCATAGCCCGCCGTACGCGCCCGAAGCGCCGCCGCGCGATGCCAGCGGCGCAGGGCGCGAATGTCGGACAGATCCATGACCCGGGCCTGCTGCGGCTCCATCGCGCCCGAGATGACCGAGCCCGGCCCCGGCCCCATCGGCACCATGCGCGAATACAGGTTGGTGCGCGGCGCGTTATAGACCAGCTCGCACCCCGCAAGCGCCCCGTGTTCGTGGATCGCCTCGACCACCCGGGCATGAAGCGGAATGTCCTCATCCTGCCAGATCCGGCCCTCTTGCGCGGGCGCGACCTCGCTTGACGGGTGGATCTCGACCTCTTCGGTGCAGACGACGGCCCAGCCGCCGGCGGCCTTCATGCCGCGCATCCCGGCCAACGCATTCGGTTCACGGTGGCCCATGCCGTTGCAATGCGGCACCTGATAAAAACGGTTCTTCGCCGTTTTCGGGCCGATCTGGATCGGCTGAAACAGGATATCGTGGCGGGGATCGCGCATGTCGGACCTCTGGCTAAGGGGTGTTTCGGATCAGGCGGTACGCTCGCGCATTGCCCGGGCGTGGTCGGAAATCCGCTGCATGGCCTGCGTCAGGGTTTCGTCGGGCACCGTCAGCGACAATCGCAGAAAATCCCGCGCCGCATGCCCGAACGATCCACCGGGCATCGTCGAGACGCCCTGTTCGACCAGCAGCGAGCGGGCGAATTGATCACCGTCCATGCCGGTGCCCGATACGTCGAGCATCACGAACATACCCGCCTGCGGCAGGTCCGCCCGCAAACCCGGCGTCGCATTCGCCGCGTCGCAGACCAGACGCGCCCGGCGGGACAGCATTTGGCGCAATGTGGCGGCGGTCGGGTTCGGACGGGTCAGCGCGGCCACGGTCATATCGGCGATGAACGGCTGATTGCCGAACAGCATCATTTCCGCAAGCGGCAGCAGGCGGTTGCAGAATTCCGCCGGTCCCACCACCCAGCCGCTGCGAAAGCCCGGTGCCGCGTGGGATTTGGAGATCGAGGATACGACCACCGTCCGTTCGGCGGCATCGGCGCGATCGAAAGGCGAGGCGAAGGCCGTCTCGCCGAAGATCAGCTCCTCATAAACCTCATCGCTGATGATCCACAGATCGCGGCGCCGGCAAACCTCGGTGATGGCGGCGATCTCCGCCGCATTCAGAACCACCCCGGTCGGGTTATGGGGCGTATTCAGCAACAGCGCGCGGCAATCGGGGGTCAGCGCGGCCTCAAGCGCCTGTGGGGTCAGGCGAAAGCCGTTTTGCTGCGGCATCGGCACCGGGACCATGCGGGCGCCGGTGGCGCGGATGACGCCCTCATAGGTCGCATAGCACGGGTCCGGCACGGCCACCGCATCGCCGGTTTCGACCAGAGTCTGCATGACGGCATAAAGCGCATTCTGGGTGCCCGGCAGGCAGATCACCTGATCTGTGCCGATCTGCCGTCCGCTGCGGCGGCTGTATTTCGCGGCGATGGCCGCCAGCAGCGCCGATTCGCCGTGGCCGTCCGAATAGGCCGTGCGCCCCGCCCGCATCGCGTCCACGGCAACCTCGATCAGATCGGGGTCGACGGGCAGATCGGGTTCGCCGATGGTCAGTTCGATGATGTCACGGCCCTGCGCCCGCAGCTTGCGGCCCAGAAAATGCACCGCCCATTTGCCCGAACCAAGCCCGTCAAGCCGGGCGCCCACCGACGAATAGCGCATCATTCCTCCTTTGGGATTTCCAGGGTGACGCCCATAAGGCTGGCCACGCCGTTCACGCCCAGCGCGACCACCTCGCCCCCGGCAAAATCACTGGACAGCATGCTGCCCTCAAGCCACAGCCCGTCCAGAAGCGCGTTGACGGCGATGGCGAGCGCCCGGCAACGTTCCGGGCCGGCCGGCCTGCCCTCGGCGGACAGAACATCGGCGATCAGCGGTTCGACCTGCTCGCGAAAGCCAAGATAGCCGTCGCGGTGCACGGCCCCGATCGCCGGATCGGCATGGATCATCGAGATGAAATTCGCCCAAAGCGAAAACATCCGCGGATCGACGACGGCGCCGCCCAGATTGGCGGCGACGAACAGGCCAAGCCGGGCATGGGGCGGCAGATCGGCGCGGGCCAGCGCCGCGCGACCGGGCACGGTCAGCCGGTCGATGGTATGGCGATAGGCCGCCAGCAAAAGCTGTTCCTTGTTGTCGAAATGGTGCCGGATCAGCCCGTTCGTCACCCCGGCGCGGGCCGCGACCTCGCGCAATGTGGTGCCGCGCAACCCGTGTTCGGCCACGCAATCCAACGTCGCCTCGATCAGCCCGGCGCGACGCTCATCCGCGGCGACGCGTCTGAAATGGCGCGGGGATGTGGCGGGCGCGGACAATTCCGGAAACCTCGATAAGTTGAGACGGCCAATCACTATGCAATTGCATAGTTTCTGACGGCTGTCTAACCTTGCTGTCAATAAACAGGGGCGAAACGGCCCGGACTGCCAACAAGGGGGAAATATCATCATGACTGCTTTTCGTATTGCGATCGTCGCCGCATTGGCGCTGACAACCGGCGGCGCCATGGCCGAAACGCTGAAGGTCGGGATCGCGGCCGAACCCTATCCGCCCTTCACCGTCCCCGACGTGTCTGGCAACTGGAGCGGCTTCGAGATCGACTTTGCCAACGCCATCTGCGCCAAGATGGGCGATACCTGCGAGATCACGCCGACCTCGTGGGACGGTATAATCCCGGCCCTGACCAGCAAGAAGATCGACATGATCGTAGCCTCCATGTCGATCACCGAGGATCGGATGAAGACGATCGACTTTTCAGACCCCTATTATAACACCCCGGCGGTTCTGGTCGGGGCGAAGGACGCGCCCGACTATACCGGGCCGGATCAGCTGAAGGGCAAGATTCTGGGGGTCCAGACCGCGACCACCCATCAAAGTTATGCCGACAAGCATTTCGCCGGGATCGCCGACATCAAGGTCTATCAGACCCAGGACGAGGCCAATCAGGACCTTGCCTCGGGGCGCATCGACTATGTGCAGGCCGATATCCTGCCGATGACCGATTACGTGAATACCGAAACCGGCAAGGCCTGCTGCCGGATCGTGGGTCAGGTCGAGGCGGACAAGGCGATTCTGGGCAACGGCGTCGGGGTCGGCCTGCGCAAGGGCGACACCGCGCTGAAGGACAAGGTGAACAAGGCGATTGCCGATATCCGCGCCGATGGCACCTATAAGACCATCAACGACAAGTATTTCACCTTCGACGTATTCGGAGAATAAGCAGGGCAGGCGGTGTTTGATCCGCAGCTTCTGGCGCTTTCCCCGCCCGGCTGGGGCGGGGTATTGCTGCGCGGGCTGGCGACGTCGTTGCAGGTCGCGGGTGCGGGTTACGGGCTTGGACTTCTGATCGGGTTCTGCGGGGCGATCGCGCGGCTGTCCGGCCCGCTTTGGCTGCGCGATCTGGTGGTGATCTACACCACCCTGATCCGCGCCATACCCGAACTGGTGCTGATCCTGCTGATCTATTTCGCCGGCACCGCGGCGCTGAACGCGGGGCTGGAGCGGCTGGGGCTTGCCGCCATCGAGGTGTCGCCCTTTGCGGCGGGGATCACGGTCATCGCGCTGGTTCAGGGCGCCTACGCGACCGAGGTCATCCGCGGCGCCATCCAGGCCATCCCCCGCGGCCAGATCGAGGCCGCCGCCGCCTTTGGCCTGACCCGGGGGCGCCTGCTGCGCCGTATCGTCCTGCCGGCGATGCTGCCGCATGCGCTGCCGGGGTTGGCCAACCTGTGGCTGATCGCGACCAAGGACACGGCGCTTCTGGCGGTGGTGGGCTTTACCGAACTGACGCTGGCGACCCGGCAGGCCGCGGGCACGACCAAGCATTACCTGACCTTCTTCTGCGCCGCCGGGGTTTTGTATCTGGCGGTCACGCTGATCTCGACCGTCCTGTTCCGCTGGCTGGAAAGGCGCAGCAGGCGCCATATGCAGGCGCCCCGGGCATGAGCGCGCTTTTCCGTATCATTCCCCCGCACCGGATCCTTTATGCGCTGATCGGCACGGCCCTGTTCGTCGCGGCGATCCGGGGGCTGAACTGGGACTGGTTGCCTAAATACCTGCCGCTTCTGGGACAGGGGTTGTGGACGACGGTCTGGCTTTTGTTCGCCAGCGTCGGCCTTGGCTTTCTGATGGCGGTGCCGATCGGGCTGGTGCAGGTCACCGGCCCGCGCCCGCTGGCGTGGCTGGCGCGCGGCTTTTGCACCATCATCCGCGGCACGCCGCTGCTTTTGCAGCTTTGGCTGATCTATTACGGGCTCGGCTCGCTTTTCCCGCAGATACCGGGCATCCGTGACACCTGGCTTTGGCCCTATCTGCGCGAGGCCTGGCCGTTCGCGCTGGCCGCGCTGACGCTTTCCTTCGCGGGGTACGAGGGCGAGGTAATGCGCGGCGCCTTCGCCGGCGTGCCGAAGGGCGAGCTGGAGGCCGCCCGCGCCTTCGGCATGTCGCGCGGTCAGGTTCTGCGCCGGGTCTGGCTGCCGCGCGCCTTTCTGCGTGCGCTGCCGACCCTGACCGGCGAGGTGATCCTGCAACTGAAATCCACGCCCCTTGTCGCGACGGTGACGATGATCGACATCTATGCCGTGATCTCGAAAGTCCGGCAGGAGACGTTTCAGATCTATGCGCCGCTTTTGTTGCTGGCGGCGATGTATATGATCCTTGCCGGCGTTCTGATCGTGCTGCTGCGCCGGGTCGAAAAGGGGTTCCCGACGGATGGTTAAGATCGCGGTCCTTGGGCATGACGCGCTGGCCGCCGAATGGGCGGCGCGGCATGTGGTGTTCGGCAATCAGGTCGCGGTTTTCGGTGACGCTGATTGGTCCGGCGCGCTGGCGCGGGCCGAGCGGGGTCTGACCCGCATGCTGCTGGCGCCGCTTGGCGATTTGCAGGCCCCGGCGGTATCGGACGATCCGCATGAGGCGGTCAGGGACGCGGAACTGGTCCATGTCACCGATGCGGCTCTGGCGCCGGCAGACGCGCGTGTGCTGCTGTGGTCGGGGGCCAGTCCGGCGCCTGCCGGGGCGATCAGCGCCGATCCGATCCGGCCGGTCTGGCTGCTGCCGGGGGTGGCGCTGACACTGCCCGCCGCCGCCGATCCCGAAAAGCTGCTGCGGGCCGAGCAATTGCTGGGCGAAATCGGCATGACCGTGCTGCGCCGCGACATTCCCGCCGGGCCTGTGCCGGACACATTCATGATCGCGGGCGGCGGGTTGCGGCTGGCGCAGGGGGCGGCGGACGATGCGCTCGACACGCGGGCCGAGGATGATCTGATCGCGATGATGCAGGCCCTGCGCGGCGGCACGCACCCCATCGGCGCCGCGCTTGCCGCGATGGAGGATCGGTTCAACCGCCGCGCCCATATCGGGACCGACCGCATGGCCGGCTTGCCGGATCTGGCGTTTCACGTCCCGGGCGCGTGGCTTGACTATAACGGTCATCTGACCGAATCCCGCTATCATCAGGCTTTCGGCGACGGGACCGAGGGGCTGTTCACCGCCCTCGGCGCCGACGCCGCCCACCGTGCCCGCGGTTTCAGCTTTTACACTTTGGAGACCCATCTGCGGCATCTGGATGAGGCCCATGTCGGCGAGCGTATCCGCATCGCCACCCGGGTGTTGGAGCATGACACCCGCCGGATCCGCATCCTGCACCGCATGTATGGGCCGACGGGCGCTGAAATCGCCACTTGCGAGCTGATCACGATCCATGTCGACATGGCTGCGGGAAAGTCGGTCCCGATGCCCGATGCGATGGCCGAGCGGCTGCGGCGGCTGGTGGCGGCCCAGAATGACACGGGGGCACCGGCTTTTGCCGGGCGCGGCATCCGTTCGCTGCAGAAATAAGCCGCCTTAGCCGCGATCACCCGGTGGCGGCGCGGTCGACTGGCGGATGATCAGTTCCGGCGTCAGGGTGGTGTGGTCGGCGACTGGCCTGCCTTCGATCAGCGCCAGAATGGCCAGCGCGGCCAGCCGGCCGATCTCGCGCTTTGGCTGCCGGACGGTGGTCAGCGGCGGGATCAGATGGGCGGCAAGCTCGATATCGTCGAAACCGACCACCGAGACATCGCGCGGCACCGTGAACCCGTGATGCAACAGATCGGAAATGAAGCCCCAGGCCATTTCATCGCTGAAGGCGACAATGCCGGTCGGGCGCCGGTCGGGCGCAAGCGCGCGCCACTCGGCCGCCGCCCGAACCCCGGTTTCCAGCGTGAAATCCCCGGTGAAAACCTGAAACCCGTCCGGGCCCAGCGCGGCATTCATTCCCGCCATCCGGGTCAGGTGCAGGACGTTGCGCGCCGGTCCGCCGATACAGGCGATGCGGCGATGGCCAAGCTGCCGCAGATGTTCGGCGGCGATCCGGGTTCCGGCGGCGTTGTCCAGCATCACCCGCGGCAAGGCCGCGCCCTCGATCCATTCGCAGGCGCTGACAACGGGTGGCAGCGGGCCGGACCCCGAGACCGCCTCGGGCGGGACCAGCCCGTCGAACAGCACGATCCCGTCGGCGCGCGAAGGATCAAGGAAACGCCGCATCGCCTGACCGCGCGCCGCCTCGCCCCGCGCGCCGTCACCCTGCGTGTCGCTGATCAGCAGATCATAGCCGGCGCGGCCAAGTTCCCGGCCCATGGCGGCAATGATCTTGGCAAAGAACGGGTTGCCCAGATTGGGCAGCAAAGCCACCACCGCGCCGGTGCGCTGCTTGCGCAGGTTCCGCGCCGCGTGGTTGACACGGTAGCCGGTGGCGGCAACCGCCCGCATGACCGAATCGCGCGTCGCATCGGCGACCAGCGCAGGCCGGCTCAGCACCCGGCTGACCGTCGCGTTCGACACGCCCGCCAGCCGCGCCACATCGGTGATGCGCACCGGGGCCTTGGGAACAATCTCATCATTCATTCCACCGCAGAGTAAGCCGCGACGGGCCGGCATTCAACGCCGTAGCGACTGACTTGCAATCGTTTACATTCCGTGCAGACTGAACCGCCAGAGGGACGGAGGAATTCATGCGCACGATCAAGGGGCCGGCGTTGTTTCTGGCCCAGTTCGCCGGCGATCAACCGCCCTATGACGACTGGCGCGGCATTACCCGCTGGGCGGCCGATCTGGGCTATAAGGGCGTTCAGGTCCCGACCTGGGATGCGCGGCTGTTCGATCTGGATCTGGCCGTCGATTCGGCCGAATGGCGGGATGAATTTCTGGGTATCGCCCGCGACAACGGGGTCGAAGTGACCGAGCTGACCTGCCATTTGCAGGGCCAGCTTGTCGCCGTCCATCCCGCCTATGACGCGGCCTTCGACGGTTTCGCCCCGGCCGCGGTTCACGGCAAGCCGGCCGAACGGCAGCGCTGGGCGGTCGATCAGGTCCAGAAATCCATCCGCGCCAGCGCCGCGCTGGGGCTGTCGGCGATGGGCACGTTCTCGGGCGCGCTGGCGTGGCCCTATCTGTACCCCTGGCCGCAACGCGCCCCGGGGCTGGTGGAAACCGCCTTTGACACGCTGGCCAGCCGCTGGCGGCCGCTGCTGGATCTGGCCGAGGATCAGGGCGTCGATGTCTGTTTCGAGATCCATCCTGGCGAGGATCTGCATGACGGCGTCACCTTCGAGATGTTTCTGGATCGTCTGGGCGGCCATCCCCGCGCCAACATGCTTTACGACCCCTCGCATTACCTGCTGCAACGGCTCGATTATCTGGAAAACATCGACATCTACCACGATCGCATCCGCATGTTCCACGCCAAGGATGCCGAGTT
This sequence comes from Paracoccus pacificus, assembly GCF_042680785.1. NCBI lineage: Bacteria > Pseudomonadati > Pseudomonadota > Alphaproteobacteria > Rhodobacterales > Paracoccaceae > Paracoccus > Paracoccus pacificus. The sequence goes on along the minus strand of NZ_JBHUEN010000006.1, from coordinate 92,280 downwards.
CAACCCGACTGGCCGGCAGGGCGTCTATGGCGGCTTTCAATCGTGGGTGAACCGCGCCGGACGGTTCCGCAGTCTCGGCGACGGGCAGGTCGATTTCGGGGGGGTGTTTTCGCGCCTGACGCAGTATGATTTCGACGGCTGGGCGGTCGTCGAATGGGAATGCGCGCTGAAACACCCCGAGGATGGGGCGCGCGAAGGGGCCGCGTTCGTCCGCGACCACATCATCCGCGTCACGCCGCATGCATTCGACGATTTCGCAACCGGTGCGGTCGATCAGGCGGCCGTCGACAAGGTATTGGGGCTGTCATGAAACGCATATCGCTGGGCATGGTCGGCGGCGGCGCGGGCGCCTTTATCGGCGCGGTCCACCGTATCGCGGCGCGCATGGACGACCGGTTCGAGCTTGTGGCCGGGGCGCTTTCCTCGGACCCGGCGCGGGCGGCGGCCTCGGCCGAGGAACTGGGGCTTGCCCGCAGCTATGACAGTTTCGAGGATATGGCCCAGCAGGAATCGCTGCGCGAGGACGGGATTCAGGCGGTCGCCATCGTCACCCCGAACCACCTGCACGCCGCCCCGGCGATCGCCTTTCTGAACGCCGGCATTCATGTCATCTGCGACAAGCCCCTGACCGCGACGGCCGAGGATGCGGCCGCCATCGCCGCCGCCGCAAAGGCCTCGACCGCCCGGTTCTTCCTGACCCATAACTATTCCGCCCTGCCGATGGTGCGCGAGGCGCGCGCGATGGTCGCCGACGGCGCGATCGGCGATCTGCGGCTGGTGCAGGCCGAATATCTGCAGGGCTGGCTTGCCGACGACATCGCGGGCACGAACAAACAGGCCGACTGGCGGACCGATCCGGCGCGTGCGGGCGCGGGCGCGATCGGCGACATCGGCACCCACGCATGGCAGCTCGCGGCTTTCGTCACCGGGCAGACTCCGTCCGAAATCTCGGCCGAACTGTCCAGCATGGTGCCGGGCCGGCGCGTCGATGACGATGCGCGCGTCGCCCTGCGCTATGCCAGCGGCGCCAAGGGCGGCCTTTGGGTCAGTCAGGTCGCCGTCGGTGCCGGGAATGAGCTGCGTTTGCGGATCTTCGGCACCAAAGGCAGCCTTGAATGGGCGCAGGAGGATTCCGAGCGGCTGATCTATGCGCCGAAAGACAAGCCGCGCCAGATCCTGACCCGGGTGCAGGATCGCAGCCAGTCCTATCGCACCCCGCCCGGCCATCCCGAAGGCTATCTTGAAGGTTTTGCAAATCTTTACAAAGACATAGCCGATGTGATCCAGGGTGATGAGGCGGTGGCCGCGCGGCTGCCCGGTCTGACCGACGGCCTGTCGGGCATGGCCTTCATCGCCGCGGCGCGCGAATCTTCGGACGCGGACGGCGCATGGACAAAGGTCAAAACCGCATGACCCCGGTTCTGGCGCTGGAAAATGTGACCCGCAGCTTTGGACCGATCGAGGTGCTGCATGGCATTGATCTGGCCCTGAACGCGGGCGAGGTTCACGCGCTGATCGGTGAAAACGGCGCCGGCAAATCCACCATCATGAAAATCCTCGGCGGTTTTCTGGCCCCGACCAGCGGGCAGGTGCTGATGGATGGCGCGCCGGTGCCGTGGCACTCGGGCCCCGAGGCCGAGGCGGCGGGCGTCGTGGTCATCCATCAGGAATTCAACCTTGCCCCCGATCTGTCCGTCGCCGCGAACGTCTTTCTGGGGCGCGAGATCGGCGGCTGGCGCATCGACCACGCTGCCATGCGCCAGCAGACCAGCGCGCTCTTGGACCGTCTGCACAGCCGGATCGACCCCGATGCCCTGATCCGCGACCTTTCCGTCCCCGACCGTCAGATGGTCGAGATCGCCAAGGCGCTGTCGCGCCGGGCGCTGGTCCTGATCATGGATGAACCCAGCGCCGTGCTGACCGATCGCGAGGTCGGCGCGCTGTATGATCAGATCGAACGGCTGCGGCGCGAGGGCGTGGCGGTCATGTTCTGCAGCCATCGCCTTGATGAAGTCGCGCATCTGGCCGACCGGATTACGGTGCTGCGCGACGGAACGGTCGTGCGGCGGGCGCTGCGCGGCGAAATGACCGAGGATGGCATGGCCACCGCCATGGTCGGGCGCGAGCTGACCGATTTCTTTCCGCCGAAACCGGGGCATCCCGATGATGTCCTGCTGGAGGTTCGCGGGCTGACGGTCCCGGGCCGGGTCCATGACGTCGACCTGACGCTGCATCGGGGCGAGGTTCTGGGCATCGCCGGGCTTGTCGGGTCGGGGCGCACCGAACTGGCCGAGGGGCTTGTCGGGCTGCGACCGGCGACCGCGCGGATCTTGCGTGCGGGCCAGCCCGTCACCATCGCGAACCCGCGTGACGCCGCACGTCACGGCCTTGCCTATCTGACCGAGGATCGCAAGGACGCCGGCCTTTTGCTGAACAAACCCCTGCCCGAAAACCTGACGCTGGCGGCGCTGGACCGTTTCGGCTTTCGCATCGACCGCCGGGCCGAGAATGCCGCCATGGCCAAGGCCACGCAGGATTTCGACATCCGCGCGGCCTCGCCCGCGATGAAGGCGGGCAACCTGTCGGGCGGCAATCAGCAGAAGCTCTTGCTGGCCAAGACCATGCTGACCCAGCCCGAAATCGTCATTATCGACGAGCCGACACGCGGCATCGACGTCGGCACCAAGCGCCAGATCTATGCCTTCATCCGCCGGCTCGCCGCCGAGGGAAAGGGGATCATCGTGATCTCTTCGGAACTGACCGAGGTCATGGGTCTGGCCGACCGCGTGCTGGTCATGCGGCAGGGGCGGCTGGCCGGCGAGGTGACGGGCGCCGCGATGACCGAGGAAAACATCGTGCGCCTTGCCATGGGCGTCAGCGAGGGGGCGGCATGAAGCGGCTGGACTTTCACACACTTGGCCCGATCCTCGCGCTGGTTGCGCTGATCATTCTGGGTGCCATCCTGAACCCCGCGTTTCTGGCGCCGGCGAATATCACCAACGTGCTGGCGCGCTCGGCCTTTATCGGGATGATCGCGGTCGGGATGACCTTCGTCATCACCTCGGGCGGTCTTGACCTGTCGGTCGGCTCGATGGCGGCGTTTCTGGCCGGGGTCTCGATCATGGCGATGGATGCGCTGGTCGGCACCACCGGCGTCAACTGGGGCACCATCCTGATCGGCATGGGGGTGGCCATGGCGGGCGGCCTGCTCGCCGGGCTGTTCAATGGCGTGCTGATCACGCGGGCGCGGATCGAGCCGTTCATCGTCACGCTGGGCACCATGGGCATTTTCCGCAGTCTGGTCACGTGGCTCGCGGACGGCGGCACGCTTAGCCTCGATTCCGGTCTGCGCACGCTTTACCGGCCGGTCTATTACGGCGGCATCGGCTGGATCACCTGGCCGATCATCGCGCTGGTCGTGGTCGCGGTGCTGGGCGAGTGGGTCATGCGCCACACCCGCTTTGGCCGCCATGTCGAGGCGATCGGGTCGAACGACCGCGTGGCGCGTTATTCGGCGGTGGATGTCGACCGGGTCAAGCTGATGACCTATGTCCTGCTGGGCGGTTTGGTCGGGCTTGCCACCATCATGTACATTCCGCGGCTGGGTTCGGCCTCGGGCTCGACCGGCGTCTTGTGGGAGCTGGAGGCGATCGCGGCCGTGATCATCGGCGGCACCGCGCTGAAGGGCGGAACCGGGCGCGTCTGGGGCACGGTGATCGGCGTGCTGATCCTGTCGCTGATCGACAATATCCTGAACCTCGCCGATCTGGTCAGCCCGTATCTGAACGGCGCGATTCAGGGCATTATCATCGTACTTGCAGTCGTCCTGCAACGCGAGAAACGCACCGCCGACGAGCGGTGATTTTTCTGGGGAGGAATACCTTATGGAACGCAGAAACCTGTTGAAACTGCCGCTTGCCGCCGCCGCGGTCGCCGCCGTGGGCGTTGGTCCGGTGCTGGCGCAGGACGCGGAAAAGAAGATCATCGGCGTGGCCATTCCCTCGGCCACGCATGGTTTCATGGGCGGCCTGAACTGGCATGCGCAGCAGACCATCGACCGGCTGGGCAAAGCCTATCCGAACCTTGAATTCGTGCTGACCACGGCCGGCGACAGCGCCAAGATGGTCAATGATATCGAGGATATGATCGCCACCCGCAACATCGATGCGCTGGTGGTTCTGCCCTTTGAATCCGAGCCTTTGACCCCGACGGTCAAATCGGTGAAGGAAGCCGGCAAATGGGTGACGGTGGTCGATCGCGGCCTGTCCGAGGAAGGCATCGAGGATCTGTATGTCGCCGGCGACAACACCGCTTTCGGCCGCGTCGCGGGCGAGTATTTCAAGGCCAACCTGAAGCCGGGCGCCCAGATCGTGGTGCTGCGCGGCATCCCGACCACGCTGGACAATGAACGCGTCGACGCCTTCCAGAAGGCGCTGGAAGGGTCCGACATCAAGATCCTCGACATGCAGCACGGCAACTGGAACCGCGACGACGCATTCGCGGTGATGCAGGACTATCTGGCCAAATACCCCAAGATCGACGCGGTCTGGGCGGCGGATGACGACATGGCCATGGGCGTGCTGGAAGCGATCGCGGCGGCCAAGCGCGAAAGCGAAATGGTGGTCGTCGGCGGCGCCGGGATGAAGGAAATCGTCAAGCGTATCATGGACAAGGACCCGCAGCTTCCGGTGGACGTGACCTATCCGCCGGCGCTGATCTCGTCCGCGATCGAGATGACGGCGCTGGCCTTTGTGTCGGATGCGCCGGTCTATGGGCGGTTCATCATCGGCTCGAAGCTGATCACGCCCGACAATGCCGCGCAGTTCTATTTCCCCGACAGCCCGTTCTGATCGGCGCGGGTTCCCAAGCTCACAGGCGGGCGATCACCGGCATCGCCCCCTTGTATCACCCCTCTTGTATCGCCCCGGCCCACGGGCTTTCATGGCGGCGCGGTCGCGGGACGGCCGTATGACGAACTGCCCGTGAAAGGACCCATCCGATGACGCTGACCGCCGAGGCCCGCGACATTCTGCAAAATGTCACAACCGCGACCCTGACCACCATTCTGTTGAAGAAGGGGCTGCGGAACGTCTGGATCCGGGGCGCGATGCCGCTTCGTCCCGATCAGCCGCGCATCGTCGGTCCGGCCTTCACGCTGCGCTTTGTCCCCGCGCGCGAGGATCTGGCGACGCCGGCGTCCTGGGGCAGCCCGATTTCCACCCGCGCCGCGATCGAGGATATGCCCGAGGGCTGCGTCTGCGTCATCGACGCCATGGGCATCACCGATGCCGGGGTGTTTGGCGATATCCTCTGCGCCCGCATGGCGAAACGCAACGTCGCCGCGCTGGTCACCGATGGGGTGGTGCGCGACCTGACCGGGGTTCTGGCCACGGGCCTTCCGGTTTGGTGCCGGGGTGCCGCGGCCCCGCCTTCGGTCGCCGGGCTGACCTTTGTCGGCTGGAACGAAACCATCGGCTGCGGCGGTGTCGCGGTGATCCCGCAGGACATCATCGTCATCGACAGCGACGGCGCGGTGGTGATTCCGCAAGCCCTGCTGGCAGAGGTTCTGGCCGAAGCCCCCGCGCAAGAGGCGATGGAGACATGGATCGTGTCCGAGGTCGAACGCGGCGAAAAACTGCCCGGTCTTTACCCGATGAACGACGCGACCAAGGCGCGCTATGCCGCGCATCTGGCAGCGGGCAAGGAATAGCCACGCAGCTTTCGCGCGCTTAATTCTGGGGCGATTTGGCAACTGCAAGCGGGGGTGGCAAGTTAACCCTTTTCAGACGCCCGACGGTTGTCAGCCCGTTTCGGGTGCCGCAGTCTGGTGGTGGGGCGTCTGACGCGATGTGGTGGCACTTGGGGGAAGGCGATGGACGATGGTACTTGGACCCGGGTAACCGACCGGCTGCGCGCGCGGCGCGATGCTGCGGCGCTGTCCCGGGTCGAGCGCGCCTTTGCCACGCCCGAGACGCCGATCCGGATGAATTTCTGGGCGGGCGAGGGGTTGGCCGCCGCCGGTCGCGATCTGGCCAAGGCCGAGGTCGCCACGCTTGACGGCTTTCCCGACCAGTCGCTTGCCGCCCAGATCCGCCACGGCCAGCTTTCCATCCGCAAGAATTACTTTGAACATGTCGAGGCCGGCCAGAGCGGCGCCATCCTGACCCCGGCCGCCGAATGGCTGGTCGACAACCATCACATCGTCGAGGAAAACTTTCGCCTGCTGCGGCAGGCAATAAGCCCGCGTCTGCTGCGCTATCTGCCGACCATGCCGCTGCCCGACGGGCGCGCGGTACCGCGGGCGCTGGTGCTGGCGTGGTATTATATCGCGCTTACGAATTCCGATGTGAGCGACGCGCTTCTGACCGAGATGGTCGAGGGTTATCAGTCCGAGCGCGTGCTGACGATCGCCGAGCTTTGGGCGATCCCCACCTTCCTGCGCTTTGTCCTGCTGGAAAACCTGCGTCGGCTGTCGGACCGGGTCACGGCCGCCCGCCTGCGCCGGGACGAGGCCAATCAGCTTGCCGACGAACTGGACCAGATCGGGCCGGATGACGACCCGGTCGCCTTGCTGAAGGCCGCCGATCTGGGGCTTCAGGACGATACTTTCGCCATGCAGCTTTTGTATCGTCTGTCCAACGCGCCGGGTTTTGACGACCGGGTCGACGAATGGGTCTCGCGCCGGCTGGCGCAGCGCGGGGTGACCGCCGATGACGCCATTCAGGCGGAATACGCCCGGCAATCCGGCGGCAATGTCACGGTCGGCAATATCATCGGCAGCCTCAAGACGATGGGCAACATCGACTGGCTGAACTGGTTCGAAAAGGTCAGCCGCGTCGACCGGATGCTTCAGGAAAGGTCCGAGTTCAGCGCGCTGGATCAGCCCAGCCGCACCGCCTATCGCAACACGGTGGAGCGCATCGCCCGCCGCTCTGACCTGACCGAGATCGAGGTGGCGCGCCGCGCGCTGGATTCGGCGCCGGAAAATGCGGTCGGGACGATCCTTCTGGGCGATGGCCTGCCCGCGTTCGAGATCGCCTGCGGCTATCAGCCAACCTGGCGCGAGACCGCGCTGAGGCGCTATCGCAAGCTGGATTGGGTGGGAATCGCGGCGCCGCTGGCGCTGTTCACAGTCATGCTCGTGGCGCTGTTGTCGCTGGGACTGCCCGCCGATGCCGGATGGGTTGCGGTTCCGCTGCTGCTTCTGGCGGCGTTGCCGGCCTCGGACACCGCGATGGGAATGGTCGGCACATTGGCCGCCCGCCTTGTGCCGCCATCGCGGTTGCCGGGGTGCGATTTCGCCAAGGGGGTGCCGGCGCAGCATCGCACCATCGTCGTGATCCCCTGCCTGCTGACCGATCTGGACACGATCGACGAACTGGCCCAGACGCTGGAGCTGCATTATCTGGCCAATCCGCTGGACAATGTCAGCTTCGCGCTTTTGTCGGATTGGCGCGACAACGGCCAGGAAACCCATGCCGACGATCAGCGCCTGCTGCGCCATGCGCTGTCGCGGATCAACGCGCTGGCCGACCGCTATGGGCATGGCGGCATCCGGCGCTTCTTCCTTCTGCACCGCAAGCGGCTGTGGAACCCTCAGGAAGGCGTCTGGATGGGGTGGGAGCGCAAGCGGGGCAAGCTGAACGAGCTGAACCTGCTGCTGCGCGGCCATTCCGACACCACCTTCATCGACACCGGCGCGGCCCCGCCGGAAGGGGTGCGCTATGTCATCACGCTGGACGCCGATACGCGGATGCCGCGCGGGACGGTCGGGCGGCTGGTCGGCAAGATGGCCCACCCGGTCAACCAGCCGGTCACCGATCCCGAAACGGGGGTGGTGATCAAGGGCTATGGCATCATGCAGCCGCGCGTCACGCCCTCGCTGACCACCGGGGCGGAAAGCTCGGTCTATCAGCGGGTCTTTTCGATCACGCGCGGTCTGGATCCCTACGTTTTCACGGTGTCCGACCTTTATCAGGATCTGCTGGGCCGGGGTACCTTCACCGGCAAGGGGATCTATGACGTCGACGCGTTCGAAACGGCGATAGGCGACCGGATTTCCGAAAACACGGTTCTGAGCCACGATCTTCTGGAGGGTGCGCTTGCCCGCGCCGCGCTGGTCACGGATGTGGAACTGGTCGAGGATTTCCCGATCCGCTACAGCGTAGAGCTTGGCCGCCAGCATCGCTGGGCGCGCGGTGACTGGCAGCTTATCCCGTTCATGCTTGACCCGAAAAACGGGCTTGCCGGGCTGGCGCGGCTGAAGATGCTGGACAACCTGCGGCGCAGTCTGGTGCCGGTCTGCTGGGCCGCCGCGTCGATCATCGGCTGGTGGACCCTGCCGGGCCGCGGGGCGGTCAACTGGCAGTTGGGTCTGGTCCTGCTGATGCTTTTCCCGCGCCTGCTGAACGTGGCGCTGGGTGCCGCAACGGCCGAGCGGGGCATCTCGATCAGCTACAAGCTGCGCCGGCTTCTGGACGAAACCGGTAAGGTGCTGACCGAGGTTTTCCTGCGCATCGCCTTTGCGTTGGACCGGGCCGTGGCGATGGCCGACGCCGTTGTCCGCTCGCTCTATCGCATGGCGATCAGCCGCAGGAAGCTGCTGGAATGGACCTCGGCCTCCGAGGCGCATCGCACCAGCGGCGATACGGTGGCGGATTTCGCGCGGCGGATGTGGCCTTCGGTGCTGGTGGCGATCGCGGCGATGGCGGTGACCGCGATGGTCAACCCTGCCGGGTTGTCGGATGCCTATGTCATCGGCGCGCTTTGGGTTCTGGCGCCGCTGGCGGCGTGGGCGGCGTCCCGGACGCTGGAAACCGAGGATCGGCTGAACCTCGACCCCGCCGATGCCGCGACGCTGCGCCGCATCGCCCGGCGCACATGGCGGTTCTTCGAGACCTTCGTCACCGAGCAGACCAACCATCTGCCGCCCGACAATTATCAGGATTACCCGGCGCCCAAACTGGCCGAGCGGACCTCGCCCACCAATATGGGGCTTTACCTGATGTCCGTGATGTCGGCGCGCGATCTTGGCTGGATCGGGTTGCATCAGGCCATCGAGCGCATCGAGGCAACGATGGCGACGATGGAGCGGCTGGACCGCTATCGCGGCCATTTCTTCAACTGGTATGACACCCGCGACCTGAGGGTGCTGCCGGCGCCCTATATTTCATCGGTGGACAGCGGCAACCTTGCGGGGTTGCTGGTGGCGCTGTCCTCGGGGCTGAAGATCTGGGCGCGCAATCCGGCGGTTCAGTTGCAGCTGAACCTGACCGGGCCGGCGGACACGCTTGCAGTGATGACCGAACTTCTGTCCGAACTGCCGCGCGAGCGGCGGGCTTTGCGGCCGCTGTATCAGCGACTGGAAAAGGCGCTTCAGGAATTCGCCACGCTGCACGCGACGATTTCGGCCGACACGCAACTGGCCTCGGTCCGGGCGATCAACCTGACCGTCATCGCGGCCGGAATCTCGAATCTGGCCGCGGATCTCGACAGCGAGATCTCCACCCCCGCGACGGCCGAAATCCTGTGGTGGGCCGGAGCCCTGCGGCGCAACTGCGAGGAAGCGCAGTCCGACACCGCCCTGTCGCGCGCCGAAACCGCCGATCTGCGGATCCGGCTGAATGCGCTGGCCGAACGCGCCCGCAAAATGGCCTTCGACATGGATTTCACCCTGCTGGTGGACCCCGAGAAAAAGCTGCTTTCCATCGGCTACCGCACGGAATCGGATGAACTCGACCGGTCATGCTATGACCTGCTGGCATCCGAGGCGCGGCTGACCAGCCTGTTCGCCATCGCCAAGGGCGACCTGAACTATGAACATTGGGGCCATCTGGGCCGGCCCTTCACCTCATTCAGGACCGAGGCGGTGTTGATGTCGTGGTCCGGCTGCATGTTCGAATATCTGATGCCGCCGCTGATCATGAAGGAACGGCAGGGCGGTATCCTGAACATGTCCGATCAGGTCGCGGTCGATGTGCAGATCGATTTCGGCCGTCAGCGCGGCGCGCCCTGGGGGGTGTCGGAATGCGCGTTCAACGCCCGCGATCGCGACATGAACTATCAGTATTACGCCTTCGGCGTACCCCGGCTTGGGCTGAAGCGGGTGTTCAGCAATGATCTGGTGGTGGCGCCCTATGCCACGCTTCTGGCCAGCCAGTTCCGGCCCCGCGCCGCCGTGCGCAACCTTTTGCGGTTGACGAAACTGGGCGTGCAGGGCCCTTACGGCTTTTTCGACGCCATCGACTTCACCCCCAGCCGGCTGGTCGAGGGCGAGACATTCGCGATCGTGCGGAACGTGATGGCGCATCACCACGGCATGTCGATCCTCGCGGTCGCGAACACGGTGCTGGACGGCATCCACCGCGAGCGTTTCCACGACGATCCGGTCATTCAGGCGGCCGAGTTGATGTTGCAGGAAAAGGCCCCGCAGGAAATCGTGCCGGTCGTGCGCCGGGTGCAGATGGGGGTGCCGCAGATCGGCAGTTTTTCCGGCGCGATGGATCAGTCCGAGACGCGCGACCCGGAAAACGCCCAGCGTGATCTTGCGATCCTGTCGGATGGCCCGTTCAACTCGGTGATCTCCTCGACCGGGGCGGGGCAGATCATGCTGGCCGAACGCGCGGTCAACCGCTGGCGCCCCGATCCGACCACCGATACCGGCGGGGTGTTTCTGTTCATGAAGGACGTGCAGACCGGGGATTGGTGGTCGGCCTCGACCTCGCCGCGCCGGGCGACCGACGAACATGCATGGACGGTGTTTTCCGATCACAAGGCCGAGTTCTTCAAGACCGCCAACGGGATCGAATCGCGGATGGAGGTGATCGCGGCCACCGAATCCAACGCCGAAGGCCGCCGCCTGACCATCCGCAACCGCAGCGATCTGGATCGCGAGATCGAGGTGACCTCGTATGGCGAGATCGTGCTGGACCTTCCGGCCTCGGACCGGGCGCATCCGGCCTTCTCGAAGATGTTCGTGCGCACCGAGATCCGGCGCGAGGCGACGCTGATCGCGGCCGAGCGCAAGCCCCGCGATCCCAAGGGCACGCCCCTGTATCTGGCCCATCTGGTAACCGGCGGCGGCGGGGCGCAACCGGCGGTCGATCAACAGGCGGAAACCGATCGCCGCAAGTTCATCGGGCGCGGCCATAGCCTTGCGACCGCGGCCGCGTTTGAGGCCGATGCGCGGCTGTCCGGCAGCGACGGATTTACGCTCGACCCGATATTCGGCCTGCGCCGGCGGCTGCGTATCGGGGCGGGCAAGACCGCAAGCGTGATCTTCTGGACCATCGTCTCGGACAGTGCCGAGGAACGCGACCGCGCGGCCGAACACTACACGCTGCCGCAAAGTTTCGATCACGAATTGCGGCTGGCCTGGACCTATTCGCAGGTGCAGCTGCGCCATCTTGGCCTGTCGCTGGAAGACGCGACCCTGTTCCGCGCCTTTGCCGCGCTGCTCGTCTATCCCGACATGATCATGTCGGCGCGGGAAGAGGACGGGCTCGACCGGCTCGGGCCGCAGTCCGATTTGTGGCCGATGGCGATCTCGGGTGACGAGCCGATCATCCTGATCCGCATCGACGATGAAAGCGACCTGCCGATCGTGCATGACGCCTTGCGGATGCTGCGGTTTTTGCGGGCGCGCGGGGTGCGCGCCGATCTGGTGATCCTGAACGAGCGTGACAGTTCCTATGTGCAGGACCTGCAATCGACCCTTCAGGCCATGGCGGACGCGGTGGCGCATGTGCCGGGCTCTCAGGATCTGCGCGCCCATATCTTCCCGCTGCGCAAGGACGAGATTTCGCCGCAATCCTATGGCACGCTGATGGCGGTGGCGCGGATCTCGCTGCATACCCGGAACGGCACATTGGCCCAGCAACTGGCGCGGCAACTGGCGGCGCAAACCCCGCCGACCCGCGCCCGCACCATGCCGCCGGCGCTGCCCCGGCCCGCCCATCCGGTCGAGACCCCGGCGGAAACCGGCGAGGATCTGTTGTTCTGGAACGGCTTCGGCGGCTTTTCGGCTGACGGCCGCGAATATGTGGTGCGGCTGCGTCACGGTCAGCGCACGCCGCATCCGTGGATCAATGTGATCGCGCGCGAGGATTTCGGCTTTCACGTCTCGGCCGGAGGGGCCGGATTCACCTGGGCCGCGAACTCGCGCGATTACCAGATCACGCCCTGGTCGAATGACCCGGTCTGCAACCCGGTCGGCGAATCGATCCTGATCCGTGATCGCAACACCGGGCGGGTGACGACGCCATTCGCGGCGCTGTCCTCGGACCCCGCCGCCCGCTATCAGACCCGCCACGGGCTTGGCTATGCGGTTCTGTCATCCGAAACCGACTGGCTGCGGGTCGAAGCCACGCAACTGCTGGCCCAGAACCAGCCCGCCAAGCTGACCCGGCTGCGGTTGACCAACGTGGCCCCGATCACGCTCAATCTGGAATGTTTCGCTGCCGCCGAACTGGTCCTTGGCAATGACCGCAACCGCAGCCAAAGCACGATCAGGATCGAGTTGGACGCGGAAAAGCAGGCGCTGCTGGCGCGAAACCCCTATGCCACCGAAATTCAGGGCCGCGTCACCGCGCTGGCCTGGGACGTTCCGCTGAATGGCTGTCTGACCTCGCGCCGGACGTGGCTGGGACATGGCGGCAATCCGGCGCAGCCGGCCGCGGTGGCGGATTGGCCCAGCCCCAGAACCGGGCAAAGCGCGGCCTCGACCAACTCGACCCGTGGCGACCCTTGCGCTGTGATCCGGACCGGGCTGTCGCTGGCGCCGGGCGAGACGCGGGATCTGGTGCTGATCCTTGCCGACGCCCCGGCCGATCAGATCGCCGGGGTGCTTGCGGACGCGCGCGCGGGTGACGCCGTGCAACGGGCCGAGCAGGCGGCGCGCGCGGGCTGGGGCGATTTTCTGGGGCGGGTCAAGGTCACCACGCCGGACCCGAAATTCGACCTCATGGTGAACACATGGCTGCCCTATCAGGCGCTGGGATGCCGTTTGCTGGCACGCACGGCCTTCTATCAGGCCTCGGGCGCGTTCGGCTTTCGCGATCAGTTGCAGGATGCAAGCGCGCTGATGCTGCATGACCCGTCGCTGGCGCGGCGGCAAATCCTGAACGCAGCCGCGCGGCAATTCGCCGAGGGCGACGTTCAGCACTGGTGGCTTCCGGCGACAGGCGCGGGGGTGCGCACGATGATCGTCGATGATGTGGTTTGGCTGGGCCATATCACCGCGCTGTATCTGGCCGCGACCGGCGATCGGGCGATACTGGACGAACCCTTGCCGTGGCTGACCGGCCCGGAGCTGGCGAAGGGTCAGCATGACGCCTTTTTCACCCCCACCCCCAGCGAGGAATCGGCGCCGCTTTACGAGCATTGCGCCCGCGCCCTTGATCTGGCGATCGGCCGCACCGGGGCGCATGGATTGCCGCTTATTCTGGGCGGCGACTGGAACGACGGGATGAACCGCGTCGGCGAGGAAGGCCGCGGTGAAAGCGTCTGGATGGGCTGGTTTCTGGCCGCGACGCTCGACGCCTTCATCCCGGTGGCCGAAGCGCGCGGCGATGCGGCGCGGGTTGCCAATTGGCGAAAGCGCCGCGCGGACCTGCCGGCGGCCCTGGAAACGGCGGGTTGGGACGGTGCGTGGTATCGGCGCGGCTATTACGACGATGGCGCGCCACTCGGCTCGGCCGAATCGGGGGAATGCCAGATCGATTCGATCGCGCAAAGCTGGGCGCTGATATCCGGGGTCGGGGATCCCGCCCGGGCCGCGCAGGCGGCGGATTCCGCGCTGACGCGTTTGCTGGACCGCGATGGGCGGTTCCTGCGGCTGTTCACGCCGGCCTTTGACAAGACGCCGCATGAGCCGGGCTATATCAAGGCCTATCCCCCCGGCGTGCGCGAAAACGGCGGTCAGTACACCCATGCCGCGGCGTGGATGGTTTATGCGCTGGGGCGCAACGGGCGCGGCAGCGATGCCTATGACCTGTTCGACATCCTGAACCCGATCACCCATGCGCAGAACCGCGCGGCGGCCGAGCTTTACCGGGTCGAGCCCTATGTCATCGCGGCCGATGTCTATGGCTCTGACGACGAAAAGCGCGGCCGTGGGGGGTGGACGTGGTACACCGGCTCAGCCGGCTGGATGTATCGCGCGGCGGTCGAGGGCATTTTGGGCATCAGGCGTCGCGACGGCGCCGATCTGGAGGTCGATCCGGCGCTGCCGGACGGCTGGCCGGGATATACCGCCGAGATCTTTCTGGACGGCAAAGGCCACCGGGTCACCGTTACCCGAAATGCGGAAACAGGTGAACCGGAGGTGCGGATAGATCCGCTATAGGCCGCCTCGGCTGGCGATGCTCCTTTTGGGGTGTGCACTGCCGACCGGCCGGGAAAGGGCGCCGTTTTCACGGGCGTTGCAGAGAAGGACCGGGCCCGCTTCCCGCCCGCCTGCCGGAGAATCCCGACGGAATACCCGCCGGATCTTCCGTGGCTTTGCCCGCACGTTGGCCTACATCGCAGGGTGCAACGCCATGCGCGGCTGTCGATGCGAATCCGTCCCGATTATCATCGATCTTCCGGGTTTCGCGCGGCGTCGGAACCGCGAACGCCCCGCATGCAGTGGGTCAGACCACCAGAAGATCGTCGCGCAAAAGGTCAAGGTCGTTCACGCCCAGAACCACGAGCCGGTTGCCGCCGTCGAAGTCGAACACGACATTACCGCCGGCAACGCGCGCATGGGACAACGCCTCGTCGATGGAGCGGGAGGCGCTGTTCCACAGGGCGTTGTCCAGACGCAGCGTGTCGACATTGTCCTGAAAATCCGCGACCACGTCCTTGCCGCCGTCGAATACGAAGGAATCGGCGCCGCCGCCCCCGGTCAGCCGGTCGTTGCCGCCCCTGCCCGACAGGACGTTGGCGGCGCCGTTTCCGACGATGATGTTGTCGATGTCGTTGCCGACGACGTTGACCGCCGCATTGCCGCGCAGTTGCGCGATCTCGAGATTCGGGGCCAGCACGACGGCGGCGGTGGAAATCACCCGGTCGATGCCCGCGCCCGCAGCCTCGCCTATCCGGTCGCCGCCATCGGTGACATAGGTGTCGTTGCCCTTGCCCCCGAACAGGAAATCCTGTCCGGTGCGGCCATCAAGGACGTTGGCCTTGTCGTTGCCGACCAGCCGGTTGCTCAGGGTGTTGCCAATCGCGTTGGCCGCATCACCGCTGAGGGTCAGGTTTTCTAGGTTCGCCCCCAGCGCGAGCGAAACGCTGCTGCGCACCAGATCGACCCCGCCCCCGGCGGCTTCGAAAATCCGGTCGCGGCCATCGGTGATATAGGTGTCGTTGCCGGCGCCGCCCGTCAGCGTGTCGACACCACCGCGCCCGTCCAGCACGTTGGCCCCGGCATTGCCGGTGATCTGGTTGGCGTCGTCGTTACCGATTGCGTTGATCGCGGCCTTTCCGCTCAGGGTCAGCCGCTCGATATTCGCGCCAAGGGTGATGCTGCCGCTGCTGATCACGTGGTCCGTGCCCTGGCCCGTCGCCTCGACGATCCTGTCGAGCCCGTCGGTGATGTAGGTGTCGTTGCCCGTGCCGCCGATCAGCGTGTCATTGCCCAGGAACCCGTCAAGGATGTTTGCCGCGTCATTGCCGATGATCTGGTCATTTCCCCCGCCGCCGGTGGCGTTTTCGATGATCGTGCCGGGCATGATCGACATGTTGCCGGTTGCGCCCAGAACGTTGGAAAAGCTGCCCGGGCGCAGATCAATAAGCTGCGCCGCCGTCGCGCTTTTCAACGAAATGCTGTCGATCCCTGACGTGTCGACAAGCGTGAAAGCCGCATCCGCGCCAAGCGCCGACAACTGGTCAAGCGCGCCGCCCGCGGTCGAGTTGTCGCCATAGGTGGTATTGCCGGCCCGCACCGCGCCCGGCGCACCGTAAAAGATGGAAATGGCCAGAACGTCCGCAGACATCGGCGTGATCGGATAGGCTTTAGTCGCGTTCACATAGCTGTTCTCGACCTGCGAGAAATAGGACATGACCGACAATTGCCAGCTGTCGTTGCGGATCTCGCCAAGGTCCGGCGTCTTGACGGTCCCGTAATCCTGCGGATGTGAAAGGCCAAGCGCATGGCCGGTTTCATGCATATAGGTCCGGAAGACATAGCTGCCGATCGTATCGCCCGGGGCGACCTTGGATTGCGGAATTTCGACCGTCGCGGAAGATGTGTAATCGCCCGAGGCGGTTTGCCGGGTCGTGGCCTTGGTCCCGGTGTGGACATAGGTCAGTTCCGCCCCGCCAGTGGTTTCGATGAAGCGGATCCCGCTGATCGTCGACCATTCCGCCAGTGCGGCGCGGGCCAGCCCGGTTTCCTGCGCGGTCAGACCGGTCAGATTGACGGTCAGCGCATGATCCGCCCCCAGATCCCATTTCCGGACCTTGTCGTCCGACCAGCTGCTTTGCGTCAACGCGGCCGAAAAATCCCTGAGGTTGTAATCGCGCATGGCAGTTTCCCGATCCCGGAGGGTTAAATTTCATGGGAATGTCCTGCCAAAAACTTAACAAATTATGAATTTAGGACCGGTTGCCTAAAATCATATTTATTAAGACGGGCGTTATTCGCCGGTATATGGGTTGCGTATCCGGTCCATCGGCAAAAGCGCCCCGCGCGTGGCGATGACCTGAAGCGCCATTTCATGGCCGCAGCGTGCGGCGCGGGTCATATCGGCCCCGGCCAGACGCGCCGCCAGATAGCCGCCGTTATAGCTGTCGCCGGCGCCGGTCGTATCGACGGGGGTCTGGCGGCTGCCGCCGGGCAGCGGCTGCGGCACGCCCCCGGCCATCGCCAGCATCGGGCCGCCGCCGTTCTTGACCACCACCTCGGTCACGCCGGCATCGGCATAGCGGCGTGCCGTCGCCTCCACATCGGCATCGCCGAAATGCGCGGCTTCGTCGTCGTGACTGGGCAGCGCGATGTCGGAAACGGCGGCGCCCCGCATGATCCAGTCGCGCATCTCATCGCCCGACGCCCACAGACGGGGGCGCAGGTTGGGGTCAAAGGCGACCTGTGCCGGGCTGGCCTTCATCGCGTCCAGCAGGACCTGCCGGCGTTCCGGGGTCAGGATCGCCAGAGTGATGCCGGAAAAATAGATCATCCGCGCCTGCGCGAACGACCGCGCCAGATGGTCGGGATCGTCGGCCAGCGTGCGCGCGGCCGAGGCATCGCGCCAATAGGTAAAGCTGCGCTCGCCGTCCTTGAGGTCGATCATGTAAAGGCCGGGCGCGCGGGTCGGGTGACGAGAGATCCAGCGGGTATCGACACCGGCGCTGTCCATGAAACTCACCATCGCATCGGAAATTGCGTCGCGGCCGACCGATGTCAGATAGCCGACGCTGCGATCGGACGGCGCGCAGGCGCGCACATACCATGCGGTGTTGAAGGTGTCGCCCGCGAACGCCTGCCGCCACAGGCCGTCACCAGCACCGGAAAGCTCGACCATGCATTCGCCGACGGACAGGAAATCGGTCACGCCAGCGCCTCGGCGGATTTTCGGGCGCCATCTGCGACCAGCCCGTCATAAGCCGCGCTGACCGGTTCGGCGAAGGCGCGGGCCTGATCCGGTGTGAACACCTCGGTCACCGCCAGCAGCGCCTCCGGCGGCGAATCGGCGCCATCGGAAAGGCTGCGCAGCCGCGCGGCCAGCGGGTCCTTGACCTCGATCGGCTGGCCGTTTTCATCGACGCCGCCGACATAGCGCATCCATGCCGCCACCCCCAGCGCCAGCCGGGGCGAGGCGCGGCCCGCCGCCAGATTCTCCGACAGCGTGGCCAGCAGCCGCTGCGGCAGTTTTTGGCTGCCATCCATGGCGATCTGCCAGGTCCGGTGCCGGATGCCGGGGTTCGAGAAACGCTGCGCCAGCGCCGCGGCATAGGCGGCCAGATCCTCGCCCGGCGGCGGGTCCAGTGCGGGAATGATCTCGTCGCGCCACAGCGCGCGGACAAAGCCGGACAGCGCCGGGTCGGCCATCGCGTCGGCGATGGTCTCATGCCCCGAGAGATAGCCAAGATAGGCGAGGCTGGAATGGGCGCCGTTCAGCATGCGCAGTTTCATATGCTCGAACGGGGTCACATCCCTGACCATCTGAACGCCGACCGCGCCGAGGTCGGGGCGGATACCGTCGACGAAATCATCCTCGATCACCCATTGGCGAAACGGTTCGTGCATGACGGGTGCGGCATCGGCGCGGCCGGTGGCCGTGGCGACGAAAGCAATGTCCTCGGGCTTGGTTGCCGGGACGATGCGGTCGACCATGGTGGCCGGAAACCGGCCCTCGGTCTCGATCCATGCGGCCAGATCGGGGTCGATCAGCTTCGCCAGATCCAGCACTACGCCGCGCACGACGCGCCCGTTTTCCGGCAGATTGTCGCAGGACAGCACCGTGAACGGACGCAACCCACGGTCCTTCCGCATCTGCAAAGCCCGTACCAGAAAGCCCGGGGCGCTGCGCGGCAACGGGTTTTCAAGGTCATGGCGGATATCGGGATGATCGGGGTTCAGCCGCCCCGTCGCCGGGTTGTGGCAATAGCCTTTCTCGGTCACGGTCAGGCTGACCACATGCACCGCCGGATCGGCCATCGCGTCAAGCACGGCCTGCGGATTTTCCGGTGCGACCAGCACGTCCCGGATCACCTCGATCCAGCGGCTTGACTGGCCATCCGGGCCAAGCTCGACCGCGGTATAGCCGAAATCCGATTTTGCCATGGCGTCGCGGGTGCCGGGGCTTTGCAGGCTGACGCCCAGAATGCCCCAATCCCCGCCCGAGGCCTGCATCGCCTCGGCCACATAGATGGCGCCATGGGCGCGGAAAAACGCACCAAGGCCCAGATGGACCCAACCTATCGCGGGTTTGTCAGCGGGCAAGCCAGCCTCCGTCAACATTGATCACTGCGCCATTGATATAGTCCGAGGCCGGGGCGGCCAGAAACACGGCCGTCTGCGCGATATCATCCGGTTTGCCCCAGCGGTTTGCCGGAATGCGTTCCAGAATGGCGCGGAAACGGTCGGGATCGGCGCGCAGGGCATCGGTGTTGTTGGTCTCGATATAGCCCGGCGCGATGGCGTTGACGTTCAGGCCGCGCGCCGCCCATTCATTGGCCAGAAGCTTGGTCAGACCGGCCACGCCATGCTTGCTTGCGGTATAGCTGGGCACGCGAATGCCGCCCTGAAAGCTCAGCAGGCTGGCGATGTTGATGATCTTGCCCTGACCGCGCGGCAGGGCGGCACGCGCGAAGGCCTGACAGGTGAAGAACACCGCCTTCAGGTTGACGTCGATCACGTCATCCCAATCGGCTTCCGAGAAATCGACGCTGTCGGCGCGGCGGATGATGCCGGCGTTATTCACCAGAATGTCGATCTGTCGCTGGCCGAACAGGTCCTGCGCGGCCATCGGATCGCTGAAATCCAGATGCAGTTCCTCGGCGGCGCCAAGCGCCACGGTTTCGGCGCTGGACGACCTGCCGGCTGCGATCACATGCGCGCCGGCCCCCGCCATCGCCACCGCGACCGCCTGCCCGATGCCGGTGTTCGCGCCGGTCACAAGGGCGGTCTTGCCGGTCAGCGAAAACGGGTTCATCGCAGATCCTCCGGCTGGATAATGTCCATGTCCGTGTAGTCGACGTTATCGCCGGCCATGGCCCAGATGAAGGTATAGCCGCCGATGCCGGCGCCGGAATGGATCGACCACGGCGGCGAGATCGTGGCCTGCTCATTGGCCACGAACAGATGCCGGGTTTCCTGCGGCTCGCCCATCAGGTGCAGGACGCGGGCGGTCTCATCCATGCCGAAATACAGGTAAGCCTCCATCCGGCGGTCATGGACATGGGCCGGCATCGTGTTCCAGACCGAGCCATCCTCCAGCGTGGTATAGCCCAGCACAAGCTGACAGCTTTCCATGACCAGCGGATGAATGAACTGCCGGATGGTGCGCTTGTTCGAGGTCTCTACGCTGCCGGTTTTCATCTCTTTGGCCTCACCGACGGTGATCAGCCGGTTGGGATAAGGCTGGTGCGCCGGTGCCGAGGCCAGATAGAACCGCCCCTGACCGCCGAAGGTGACCGGCCCCGAGCCCATGCCCAGATACAGAACGTCGCCGCGCTCCATCTTCCAGACCTCGCCCGAGGCCTCGACGGTGCCGGTTTCGCCGATATTGACTATCCCGAGCTCGCGCCGGTCCAGAAAATTGGGGGTGCGGGTCTCGTCCACCTTGTCGAGGACCAGCCGCTCGCCCGCCGGGACCACGCCGCCAAGCGTAAAGCGGTCGTAATGGGTATACACCAGCCGTATCTCGCCGGTGCGGAACAGGTCTTCGGCAAGGAAGTGGCGGCGAAGCGCCTGAGTATCCATGACCTTGGCATGTTCGGCATGAACGGCGTGGCGGGTTTCGACGCTAAGCATGGGTCGTCCTTCTTATAGAAAATCGTCGCGGCGCGGGGTGAAATTGTCGATCAGCTCGCCCGCCGCCAGACATGTGCAGCCATGGACGGCGTTCGAGGGGATGACGAAACTGTCCCCCGGCCCGACCTCGCGCGTTTCACCCGCGACGTGAAAGGCGAAACGACCCGATTTGACATAGGTCGACTGGACATGGGGATGGCTGTGAGGGGCGCCCTCGTCGCCTTTCTCGAAGACGAAGGACACCACCATCAGCTCGGGTGAATGGGCAAGAATCGTGCGGACCGGATCAGCCATCAGCGGAACACCTGTGGAAGCCAAAGGGACAGGGCCGGAATGTACGTGACCAGCATCAGCGTGGCAAATGCGGCCGCGTAGAAGGGCCAGATCGTGCGCATCGCCTGCCAGATCGAGATCCGCCCCACGGCGCAGCCGACGAACAGCACCGCGCCCACCGGCGGCGTGCAAAGCCCGATGCCAAGGTTCAGGATCAGGATCACGCCGAAATGGATCGGATCGACGCCGAAGGCCATCGCCACCGGCAGAAAGATCGGCGTGGTGATCACGATCAGCGGCGACATGTCCATAAACGTGCCAAGGATCAGCAGGACCACGTTCATCAGAAGCAGGATCACCAGCGGATTATCCGAGACGCCCTGCAGGAACTCGACCATGGCGGTCGGCACCTTCAGATAGGCCAGCAGCCAACCGAAACAGGCCGCGCAGCCGATCACCAGAAGCACCATCGAGGTGGTGCGCACCGCCGCCAGCGTGGCGTGGACGAATTCCGACCAGTTCAGCGTGCGATAGACAATGATCGTGACCAGAAGCGCATAGACGACCGCGATATTCGAGGATTCCGAGGCGGTGAACACGCCCGAACGCACGCCGCCGAAGATGATGGCGATCAGGATCAGGCCCGGCACCGCCGAGACGAACATCTGGCCCAGCACCGCCATGCCGGGAAACTTCTCGGTCGGGTAGCCGCGCCGGGTGGCGACGAGCCACGCCGCGATCATCAGCGACAGGGCCAGCATCAGGCCGGGAATGATGCCGGCGGTGAACAGATCGGCGATGGACAGCCTGCCGCCGGCCGCGATCGAATAGATGATCATGTTATGCGACGGTGGGATCAGAAGCGCGATGATCGACCCGACCACGGTCAGGTTCACCGCGTAATCGACATCATAGCCCCGCGCCTTCATCTGCGGCACCATCAGCCCGCCGACGGCGCTGGCATCGGCCGCCGCCGAACCCGAGACGCCGCCGAACATGACCGAGGCCATGACGTTGACCTGACCCAGCCCGCCCCGAAGATGCCCGACCATGGCCCCGGCAAGGGCCACCAGTCTGCGGGCGATGTCGCCGCGCACCATCAGATCGCCCGAATAGATGAAGAACGGGATCGCCATCAGCGCGAACACCGACACGCCCGAGTTCAGGCGCTGAAACACCACGACCGGGGGTAGCCCCAGATAAAGCACCGTGGCGAAGCTGCTGACGCCAAGGCAGAAGGCGACCGGCGTGCCGATCAGCAGAAGGAAGACGAAACTTCCGAACAGAATCCAGTATTCCACCTTTTATGCCCCCGTCCCGATTTCGTCGGGCGAAATCGTACCGTCGTCGTCGTGATCCTCGCCGAACCGCGAGGTCGGTAGACCGGCCAGCCGTCGCATGATCCGCTCGACCGAGAACAGGATCAGCAGGACACCCCCGACGATCACCGGAAGAAAATCGAAAAACCGCGAGATGCCGACGCCCGGCACGATATCGTTCGCGGCCTTGTCGGCCAGTTGCAGCCCGTACCAGCTCATCCCGAAGCCGAAAGCGGCCACCACCAGATCCGACAGGCTATGCAGCCACGACCCGAAACGGTCCGGCAGAAAGTAAAGCAGCACGTCGAAAGACAGGTGATAGCCTTCGCGCACGCCGACCGCCGCGCCCAGAAAGATGAACCACCCCATCAGCATGACGCTTGACGGTTCGGCCCAGAACAGGCTGGTGCCCAGAACATAGCGGTAAAAGACCTGAGCAAAGACGATTGCCGTCATAAGCACCAGCCCGATTCCCGCCAACCACAGCGCGACCCGGGCGATCGTGCCCAGCCAAAGCGCCGCCGTTTCCATTTTTTCCCGCATCGGCCCCCCCTTTTTTCCGGAATTGGCGCATTGTCACGCGCGCGCCTTGAAAATGCCCGCCGCGGCGTTCCGCGGCGGGCACAGGATCACTTGGTGTCCTGGATCTGTTTGACGATCGCCTTGAACTCGGGGGTGGTCACGTATTTTTCGTAGACCGGGACCATCGCTTCGATGAACGGGGTCTTGTCGATATCCTTGATGATCTCGACACCCGCCGCCTTCACCTTTTCTTCCGAGGCTTTTTCCTGCTCGGCCCACAGCTTGCGCTCGACCGGGACGGAATCCAGCGCCGCCTGACGGACGATCGCCTGATCCTCGGGGCTGAGCTTGTCCCAGCTCAGCTTGGACATCGCCACCACCTCGGGGACCATCAGATGCTGGTCCTGCGTGTAATATTTGGCGACCTCGGCATGGCCCGAGGTGTCAAAGCTGGGATAGTTGTTTTCCGCACCGTCGATGACACCGGTCTGGATGGCCGAATAGACCTCGCCATAGGGCATCGGCGTGGCGTTCGCGCCAAGCGCGCCCATCATGTCGACAAAGACGTCCGACTGCATGACGCGGAACTTCATGCCTTTCAGGTCGTCGATGGACTTGATCGGCTTTTGCGAGTTGTAGAAGCTGCGCGAACCGCCGTCGTAATAGGCCAGCGGCACCAAATCATGGGCCTCGAAGGCTTTCACCAGCGTTTCCTGCCCGATCGGGCCGTCCATGACCTTGTACATGTGCTCTACGTCGCGGAACAGATAGGGCAGCGACAGAAGCTGTGCTTCGGGGACGATGTTGTTAAAGCTGCCGAAGCTGGCGCGCACCATGTCGATCACGCCGAACTGGGTCTGCTCGATGGTATCCTTTTCCTCGCCCAGCTGGGACGAGGGGAACACTTCGATACAGACCCGGCCGTTGGTCTTTTCCTCGACTTGCTTGGCCATGAACTTGACCCCTTCCACGGTCGGATAGCCGTCCGGGTGGGTGTCCGAGGACCGGAGCGTCACGTCGCAGGCTTGCGCGGCGGCCACGCCCGCAGCGGTGGCCAGCAGCGCGGCCAGCAGGGTATTTAGGGTTTTCAAGGTCGTTCCTCCCATTTTGAACTTCACAGTCGATAGGCGTTCTTGGCCAGACCATAAGCCAGATCATTGGCCAGTCCGGGCGCCTCGTCCCGATCCAGCCGGCCGGTCATCACCAGATCGGCCAGCCAGCCGCAGTCCACCCGCCGCGCCATGTCGTGGCGCGCGGGGATCGAGCAAAAGGCGCGGGTGTCGTCGTTGAAACCGACGGTGTTATAGAAACCGGCGGTCTCGGTCGTCTGTTCGCGATAGCGGCGCATGCCTTCGGGACTGTCAAAGAACCACCATGCCGGGCCAAGGCGGAGGCATGGCCATGCACCGGCCAGAGGCGCCAGTTCGCGGGCATAGGCGGTTTCGTCCAGCGTGAACAGGATGACGCGCAGATTGGGTTCCATCCCCACGGCATCCAGCATCGGGCGCAGCGCGTGGACATAATTCGTCTGGGTCGGGATGTCGAAACCCTTGTCGCGGCCGAACCGGGCCATGATCTGCCCGCTGTGGTTGCGCAGCGATCCCGGGTGGATCTGCATGACCAAGCCGTCGTCAACGCTCATCCGGGCCATTTCGGTCAGCATCTGGCCGCGGAACCGATCGGCTTCCTCTGGCGTCGCCTTGCCGCTGCGCACCCGGTCGAACAGGGCGCGCGCCTCGGCCTCGCGCAGGTTCTCGGTCCGCGCGGTGGCGTGACCGTGGTCGGTCGAGGTGGCGCCGCCGACCTCTTTGAAAAAGGCGCGCCGCTTGCGATGCGCCGCCAGATAGCCGTCCCAGGTGCCGGTATCCTCGCCGGTCTGCGCGCCCAGCAGATCGAGATTGGCCGCGAAGCCGTCGAATTCGGGATCGATCACCGCATCGGGCCGATAAGCGGTGACGACACGGCCCTTCCAGCCGGAATCGCGGATCATCCGGTGCCAGCGCAGGTCGTCGGTCGCGGGCTCCGTGGTCGATATCGCCTCGATCCGGAACCGCTCGAACAGGGCGCGGGGTCGGAACTCGGGCCGGGTCAGGCAATCGGCGATGTGATCATAGGCCGCGTCGGCATTGGCGGGCGTCAGGCGCTGATCAAGACCGAACACATGTTCAAAGACATGGTCGATCCACATGCGCGAGGGCGTGGCGCGGAACAGATAGTAATGTTCGGCGAAACGGCGCCAGATCTTGCGGCCGTCCGTCTCGGTCGGGCCGCCATCGGCGCGCGGCACGCCCAGATCGGTCAGCGCCACGCCCTGCGAGGCCAGCATACGGAAAACATAGTGATCGGGGGTGACGAACAGCTGCGCCGGATCCGGGAAGGGTTCGTTTTCGGCGTACCAGCGCGGATCGGTGTGGCCGTGGGGGCTGATGATCGGCAGGTCGGCGACCTGTTCATAAAGCTCACGCGCGAGGTTGCGGGCCTGCGGCTCTACCGGGAACAAGCGGTCGGGGTTCAGAATCGCCATCGGTTACGCTTTTCCCTGATCAATTGCCGGAATTCTGGAAGGAACGGCTCATGCCTGAAACGCCGGATGCTCCAGCGCGGTAAAGATCCCGCGCAGTTCCGCCAGACCTTTCAGCCGCCCGATCGCCGGATAGCCCGGCTGGGCGCGCCGGTTCAGGTCGTCAAGAATGTCCTGGCCATGGTCGGGGCGCATCGGGATGCTGGCATCCGCGCGGCCCGCGTCGCGGCGGCGCTTTTCCTCGGCGACGACGGCGGCGGCCAGCGCCACCATGTCGGTGCCCCCGCCCAGATGCTCGGCTTCATAGAAGGACACCGGAATGCCTTCGCCTTCGCGGATGACGTTGCGCATATGCAGGAAATGCACGCGCGGGCCCAGGCGCTGCATCATGCCCGGCAGGTCGTTGTCGGGCCGGGCGCCAAGGCTGCCCGAGCACAGCGTGACGCCATTCGCCGGCAGATCGACCGCATCCAGAAAGGCGCGGTAATCCGCCTCGGTCGACACCACGCGCGGCAGGCCAAGCAGCGGAAACGGCGGGTCGTCGGGGTGACAGCACAGCCGCAGGCCCAGACGCTCGGCCTCGGGCGCGACCTCGGCCAGAAATTCGATCATGTTGGCGCGCAATTGCTCGGCGCTCATGTCGGCATATTCGGCCAGATGGGTGCGCACGTCGTCCAGCGAAAAGTTTTCAGCGGCGCCCGGCAGGCCAAAGACCACGTTGCGGGAAAGCTGATCGCGCGCGTCCGCGTCCATTTCCGCAAACCGGCGGGCGGCTTTTTCGGCGATGTCATCGGGGAAGCTGTCGGCGGCACCCGGGCGTTTCAGAATGTGGATGTCGAAGGCGGCGAAGTCGATCAGGTCAAAGCGCATCGCGGTGCCACCATGAGCGACACGATAGGCCAGATCGGTGCGCGTCCAGTCCAGAACCGGCATGAAATTATAGCAGATGACCTGCAAACCCGCCTCGGCAAGGTTCGCCATGCTTTCTTTGTACGCCGCGATATGATCGCGCCACGGCCCCGACTGCTTCTTGATCGCCTCGCTGACCGGCAGGCTTTCGACCACTTCCCACGCGATGCCCGAAGGGCTGCCGTTGCGGCGGGTGCCGATCTCGGCCTGACGGCGCGCGATTTCGGATGGTGCCCATACCGCGCCGGTCGGAACGTGATGCAGCGCCGAGACGGCGCCCTGAACACCGGCTTGCAGCATCTCGTCAATGCCGACAAGATCGTTCGGTCCAAACCAGCGCCACGTCTGCCGCATCTTTCCCCCCGAAAACGCAGTTCGGCGGCACGCTAACGCGATTCAACGCGATTGACAAGTATGGTAGTATGGTGGATATGAAAAAGCCGAGGGAGGGGAGGATGAACACACTGCCCCCACAGTTGCCACGACCCGATGGACCTGGGCCGGTTGCGCCGCAGGTCGTGACCGCATTGCGTGATCGGATCGTACAGGGCGCGCTGGTTCCCGGCACCCGTCTTTCGGAACAGGAAATCGCCACCCAATACGACATTTCCCGCCAGCCGGTGCGCGAAGCCTTCATACGTCTGGCGGTCGAGGGGCTGGTCGAGGTGCGGCCCCAGCGCGGCACGTTCGTGTCGCGGATCAACCTTGGCTTCGTGCGCGACACCCGCTTCATCCGCGAGGCGGTCGAGGCGGATATCGTCCGCATCGCCGCCCGTCAGGCAACGGCCGATCAGATCGCCGATCTTGCCCGGCAGTTGCAGGCGCAGGCGGATCTGCCCGATGGGCTGGGGCTGGAGCTGATGCGGCTGGACGAGAACTTTCATGCCACGCTCGCGCGCGCCGCGGGCAAGCTGCATGTCTGGGACAAGCTGCAGGGTCTCAAGATCCATCTGGATCGGGTGCGTCATCTGACCACGGCGACGGTGCCGAAATCGGTCATGCTGGACCAGCACCGCGATGTGCTGGACGCCATCGCCTCGGGCGACCCGGATGCCGCCGAAACCGCCATGCGCCGTCACTTGCGCAAGGTTCTGGACGACCTGCCTGGCATTGTCGCCGTCGCGTCCCAATATTTCGATCTGGATTCAGATCCGCAAAACCCCTGACCCCACAGCATCCGAGCCAATCATCATGAGCCAAGATTACCTGCACCTGAACGCCCGCGATAACGTCGCCGTCGCCTTGCGCGAACTGGCCGCCGGCGCGACCCTCGCCGGCGTCACGCTGAAATCCAGCATTCCCAACGGGCACAAATTCGCGCTTGTGGATGTGGCGCAGGGTCAGCCGGTGCTGAAATACGGTCAGGTCATCGGTCAGGCGACGCACCCCATCGCGGCGGGCGATCATGTCCACAGCCACAACCTCGGCATGGCTGAAATGCGGGCCGGCGACACCAGCGAGCGCGGCCACCTGCCCGAGCCGCCGGCGCGGCGCACCTTTGACGGCTATCTGCGCCCGAACGGCAAGGTGGGAACCCGGAACTTCATCGGCATCCTCGCCTCGGTCAACTGCTCGACCACGGTCTGCAACGCCATCGCCGCCGCCGCGAACCGCGAGCTTCTGCCGCGTTTTCCGGGCATCGACGGCTTTACCGCCATCATCCACGATCAGGGTTGCGGCATGGCCAACCGGGGCGAGGGCTTCGAGGCGCTGGTCCGCACCCTGAAGGGCTATCGCGATCACCCGAATTTCGGCGGCGTGCTGATCGTCGGGCTGGGATGCGAGGTGAACCAGCTGACGCTTTACAAACCCGACGGCTGGACCCGCGAGCGTTTCGCCACCTTCAACATTCAGGAGGTCGGCGGGTCGTCTTCGGCGGTCAAGCGCGCGGTCGAGATCCTGACCCCGATCGCCGAGGCCGCCAATCAGGACAAACGGACCGAAGTCCCGGTCAGCGGGCTGGTTCTGGGTATGCAATGCGGCGGCTCGGACGGCTATTCCGGCATCACCGCGAACCCGGCGCTGGGCGTGGCCTCGGACATGCTGGTCGCGGCGGGGGGCACCTCGATCCTGTCCGAGACGCCCGAGATCTATGGCGCCGAACATCTTCTGATCCAGCGCGCCGACCCCCAGACCGGGCAGCAGATCCGCGACATGATCGACTGGTGGCGCAGCTATGCCGCCCGCAGCGGGGCCGAGCTGGACAACAACCCCAGCCCCGGCAACAAGCGCGGCGGCCTGACCACGATCCTTGAAAAATCGCTGGGCGCGGTGGCCAAGGGCGGCTCGGCGCCGCTGACCGCCGCCTATGCCTATTCGCAGCCGGTGGACAAGACCGGGTTCGTCTATATGGACAGCCCCGGCTATGATCCCGTTGCCGCGACCGGGCAGATCGCCTCGGGCGCCAATCTGATCGCCTTCACCACCGGACGGGGCTCGTGCTTCGGCTCCAAGCCGGCGCCGTCGATCAAGCTCGCCTCGAACAGCGCGCTTTACGCCAGCATGACCGAAGACATGGACATCAACTGCGGCCCGGTGGTCGACGGCGTGTCGCTGACCGAGATGGGCGCGCAGATCTATGACCTGCTGCTGGATACCGCGTCCGGCAAGCAGACCAAATCCGAGATCTTCGGTTATGGCGACAACGAATTCGTGCCGTGGAAGATCGGCGCGACGCTTTAGGCGCGCAAACCGGCGGCAGGGCGGCTTCCGGCCGTGTGTTTGCGGTAACAGCCGCTACGCCGCGGCCGTTTCGCTGGCTTTGCGGGCTTGCAACGGGCAATGGGGCGTGGTTCTGGCAAAGGGAACCCGTCCGCACATCTGAACGCTGATCCGCCATGACAACGCCCCTGCTTCCGCCGGTCACCATCGACCAGTTCCGCGACGACATCCTGCGCCATCTGACCTATTCGGTCGGCACGGACCCCGAACATGCCTCGTCCTATGACTGGCGGCTGGCGCTGTCCTTTGCGCTGCGTGACCGCGTGGTCGAGCCATGGTTCGCGTCCACCCGGCGCACCTGGACCGAGGATAGCAAGCGGGTCTATTACCTGTCGATGGAGTTCCTGATCGGCCGCGTGCTCGAGGACGCGGCGATCAACATCGGCCTGCGCGACATCGCGGCCGGGGCGCTGGCGTTGCTGGGTCAGGATTTCACCACCCTTGCCGAAGGCGAACCCGACGCGGCCCTGGGCAACGGCGGCCTTGGCCGGCTGGCGGCCTGCTATATGGAAAGCATGGCAACGCTGGGCTGCCCGGCCTATGGCTATGGCATCCGCTATGAAAACGGCCTGTTCCGGCAGCGGTTCGAAAGCGGTCAGCAGGTTGAGGCGCCCGAGGACTGGCTGACCCAGCGCCAGCCATGGGATTTCGAGCGGCCCGAAAG
This sequence comes from Paracoccus pacificus, assembly GCF_042680785.1. Taxonomy (NCBI): domain Bacteria; kingdom Pseudomonadati; phylum Pseudomonadota; class Alphaproteobacteria; order Rhodobacterales; family Paracoccaceae; genus Paracoccus; species Paracoccus pacificus. The sequence goes on along the minus strand of NZ_JBHUEN010000006.1, from coordinate 62,896 downwards.
CGCCTATACCATCGGGTTCAAGGGCCATGTCGAGAATGTCGACGGCCGCGTGCGCTGGATCCCGGGGGAAACCGTGCTGGCCTCGGCCCATGACATGCCGGTGGTCGGCTGGCGGGCGAACTGGGCCAACACGCTGCGGCTGTGGGCGGCACGTCCGACGACGCTGTTCGATCTGGAACGGTTCAACCGCGGTGACTATGCCGCGGCGGCCGAACCCGAGATTCTGGCGCGCACGCTGTCGCGGGTGCTTTACCCCGACGACACCACCTATCAGGGCAAGGAGTTGCGGCTGAAACAGGAATATTTCCTGACCTCGGCGGCGATTCAGGACATCCTGCGGCGGTTCCTCAAGACCCATGACGATCTGCGCCAATTGCCCGACAAGGTGGCGATCCAGATGAACGACACCCATCCGGCGCTGGCGGGCCCCGAGCTGATCCGGCTTCTGGTAGACCATCACGGCATCGCCTTCGCCGAGGCCTCCCGCATCGCCCGCGAATGTCTGGGCTATACCAACCACACCCTGCTGCCCGAGGCGCTGGAACGTTGGTCGACATGGCTGATGGGCACGGTCCTGCCCCGGCACATGCAGATCATCGAGGCGATCGACGCCGAACATGCGCAGGACTATCCGGCGCGCCCGGCGCATACCGCCATCGTTGCCGGCAACGAGGTAAAGATGGGCGAGCTGGCCTTCATCACCTCGCACAAGGTCAACGGCGTCTCGGCGCTTCACACCGATCTGGTCCGGCGCAACCTGTTCGCCGATCTGGACCGGCTGCATCCCGGCCGGATCATCAATGAGACCAACGGCGTGACGCCCCGGCGCTGGCTGAAGCTGGCCAATCCCGGCCTGTCGGGCCTGATCACCGACACTATCGGCGAGGGCTGGGAGGCCGATCTGGACCGGTTGTCGGGGCTGGAGGCCCATGTCGAGGATCGGGCGTTCCGCGACCGTTTCATGGCGATCAAGCGCGCCAACAAGGCCGCGACCAGCGACTGGCTGGCCAAACGCACCGGGGTGCAGGCCGATCCCGATGCGATCTTTGACGTTCAGGTCAAGCGCATCCACGAATACAAGCGGCAGTTGCTGAACATCCTGCAAACCATCGCGCAATGGCAGCGTATCCGCGACACGCCGAACGGCGACCATGTGCCCCGGGTCCGCATCTTCGGCGGCAAATCCGCGCCGGGCTATGCGGTGGCGAAGGAGATCATCCACCTGATCAATGATGTCGCCGCGACGATCAACGCCGATCCGGCGGTCAAGGGGCTGCTGAAGGTCGTGTTCCCGGCGAATTACAACGTCTCGATGGCCGAAAAGCTGATGCCGGCCGCCGATCTGTCCGAACAGATCTCGACCGCGGGGAAAGAGGCCTCGGGCACCGGCAACATGAAGCTGTCGCTGAACGGGGCGCTGACCATCGGCACGCTGGACGGCGCCAATGTTGAGATCCGCGAGCGGGTCGGACCGGAGAATTTTTTCCTGTTCGGCCTGACCGCCGATCAGGTCATCCAGCGCCGCAAGGACGTGGACCACGCCCGCCACGCCATCGAGGCCAGCCAGCCGCTGCGTGACGTGTTGCAGATGATTGCCGAGGGTCGGTTCAGCCCCGATCAGCCGGATCGCTATCATGGCGTCGTGGACCGGGTCTGGAACCACGACTATTTCCTCGTCGCGTCGGATTTCACCGCCTACGATGACGCGCAATCGCAGGTCGACGGGGTGTGGCGGCGACCCGACGACTGGGCGCGCATGGCGGCGTTGAATACCGCGCGAATGGGTTTCTTTTCCTCTGACCGGGCGATCCGTGGTTACATGAACGACATATGGTCCGTCGAATCGGCAATCTGAGCTAAAAGGGATCGGGGGGGATGGCGCGAAAGACCAGAAGAGGTGTCACGGCGCAACCGCCCGGGTCCGATGCGGCCCTAGCGCTGGCCGAGGGGCGGCACGGCGATCCTTTCGCGATCCTTGGCCCGCGCGACGGGGTGCTGACCGTATTGGTGCCCGGCGCCGAAACCGTCTGGCTGGAACAGGGCGACACCCCGGTTCAGCTTGCCCCGACCCCGGGCGCGCCGGGTGTGTTCAGCGGCCCGGTCGGTCCGGGTGCGTATCGGCTGCGGGCCGGCGCCAACGGCGCCGAATGGTCGTTTCAGGACCCCTATCGCTTTGGCCCGGTGCTGGGCGAGATGGATGAATATCTGATCGGTGAAGGCAGCCACAGCCAGCTTTGGCATGTTCTCGGCGCCCATCTGATCCAGCATGAGGGCGAGACCGGCGTCCATTTCGCGGTCTGGGCCCCGAATGCGCAAAGGGTCTCGGTCGTCGGCGACTTCAACCTGTGGAACGGCCTGACCCATCCGATGCGCCGCCGTGGCGCCACCGGCGTGTGGGAGCTTTTCCTGCCCGATCTGACCGAGGGTGCGATCTATAAATACGAAATTCGCGGCGCGGATGGGACGATCCTGCCCCTGAAGGCCGATCCGGTCGGCTTCGGCGCCGAGCACCCGCCCGCGACCGGATCGGTCGTGCGCCGTCCGGGCGCTGCGGACTGGCGGGATGCGGACTGGCTGGAACGCCGGGCCAAGGCCAATTCGGTCGACGCGCCGATCTCCATCTATGAGGTGCATCTGGGCAGTTGGCGGCGCGCACCGGATGGCCGCATGCTGTCCTATGCCGAACTCGCCGAACAGCTTGTCGGATACGCCGATTGGATGGGCTTCACGCATCTGGAACTGATGCCGGTCAGCGAGTTTCCCTTTGACGGGTCGTGGGGCTATCAGCCGGTCGGGCTGTTCGCGCCCACCATCCGCCACGGCACGCCGCAGGAATTCGCCGCATTGGTCGATGCCGCCCACCGCCGGGGCATCGGGGTCATCCTTGACTGGGTGCCCGGCCATTTCCCGACCGATCCGCATGGGCTCGGCCGGTTCGACGGCACGCCGCTTTACGAACACGCCGACCCGAAGGAAGGGTTTCACATCGACTGGAACACCCTGATCTATAACTACGGCCGCCGCGAGGTCGCCAATTACCTGACCGCCAACGCCTTGTATTGGCTGGACGAATACCACATCGACGGGCTGCGGGTGGATGCGGTCGCCTCGATGCTTTACCGCGACTATTCCCGCCGCGACGGCGAGTGGATCCCGAACAAGGACGGCGGCCGCGAGAATTACGAGGCGATCGAGCTTCTGCGGCAGGTCAATACCAAGGCTTACGGCAGTTATCCCGGCATCATGACCGTGGCCGAGGAATCGACCGCCTTTCCCGGCGTATCGCGGCCCGTGGATCAGGGTGGCCTCGGCTTTGGTTTCAAATGGAACATGGGCTGGATGAACGATACGCTGGCCTATATCCACCGCGACCCGATCCATCGCCGCTATCACCACGACAATCTGACCTTCGGGCTGGTCTATGCGTTTTCAGAGAATTTCGTGCTGCCGATCAGCCATGACGAGGTCGTGCATGGCAAGGGCTCGATGCTGGGCAAGATGCCGGGCAACGAGTGGGAGAAGTTTGCCAATCTGCGCGCCTATTACGGCTTCATGTGGGGCCATCCGGGCAAGAAACTGCTGTTCATGGGACAGGAATTCGCCCAGCCGCAGGAATGGGACCATAACCAGTCGCTGGATTGGGGCCGTGAACAGCAGCCCGCCCATCGCGGTGTCCAGCTTTTCGTGCGCGACCTGAACCGGGTCTATCGTGAAAACCCGGCGCTGCACCTGAACGACACGCGGCCCGAAGGCTTCGCCTGGATCGAGCCGGGCGATGCCGCGCAGTCGACACTCGCCTTCATGCGGCGCGGGGCCCCGAAGGACCCGCAGATCGTGGTGGTCGCGAATTTCACGCCGGTCGAACGCCCGGACTATCGGCTGGGCTTTCCGTCGCCCGGTGACTGGGAAGAGATCATCAACTCGGACGCGGCGGAATATGGCGGCGGCAATCGCGGCAATATGGGCCATGTCGCGACCGAGCCGGTCGGCTGGCACGGGCAGGCGGATTCGGCCAGCATCGTCTTGCCGCCATTGTCGGTTCTGATGTTCAGGCGCGCCGAAGCGCATTCATAAGGGGGAGTTCATTTTAGATGCAGGACCAGCGACCCAATCAACGACTTTCCTCGCAGGCGATGGCGTTCGTGCTGGCCGGCGGTCGTGGCAGCCGCCTGAAGGAACTGACCGACCGGCGCGCCAAGCCCGCCGTGTTCTTCGGCGGCAAGACCCGGATCATCGACTTCGCGCTGTCGAACGCGCTGAACTCGGGCATCCGCAAGATGGCCATCGCGACCCAGTACAAGGCGCACAGCCTGATCCGCCACATGCAGCGCGGCTGGTCCTTTTTCCGCGCCGAGCGGAACGAGTATCTGGACATCCTGCCCGCCAGCCAGCGGGTTTCGGAACATAAATGGTATATGGGCACCGCTGATGCGGTCACCCAGAACATCGACATCGTCGACAGCTATGGGGTGAAATACATCATCGTTCTGGCCGGTGATCATATCTACAAGATGGATTACGAGATCATGCTGGCGGCCCATGTCGACAGCGGCGCCGACGTGACCATCGGCTGCCTGACCGTTCCGCGCGCCGAGGCGTCGGCCTTTGGCGTGATGGACGTGGACGAGACCGGACGGATCACCGCTTTTCTGGAAAAGCCGAAGGATCCGCCGGGGATGCCGGGCGATCCCGACCATACGCTGGCCTCGATGGGGATCTACATCTTCGACTGGCAATTCCTGCGTGACCTGCTGATCCGGGACGCCGAGGATCCGAATTCCAGCCACGATTTCGGCAATGACCTGATCCCGCAGATCGTCAAGAACGGCAAGGCGATGGCGCATCAGTTCGCCGACAGCTGCGTGCGCTCGGGGCTGGAGAAAGAGCCCTATTGGCGCGACGTCGGCACCATCGACGCCTTCTGGCAGGCGAATATCGACCTGACCGACTTCATTCCCAAGCTGGATCTTTACGACAACTCCTGGCCGATCTGGACCTATGCCGAGCTGGTCCCACCCGCCAAGTTCATCCATGACGAGGACGGGCGGCGCGGTATGGCGATCAGCTCGCTGGTGTCGGGGGACTGTATCGTTTCGGGGTCCGAGGTGAAGAACTCACTGCTGTTCACCGGGGTCAGGGCGCACAGTTTTTCGTCGCTGGAATATGCGGTGGTGCTGCCCTATGTGACCGTGAACCGCCGGGCCCAGCTGAAGAACTGCGTCATCGACCGGGGCGTGATCATCCCTGAGGGTCTCGTCGTCGGTCAGGACCCCGAAGAGGACGCGCGCTGGTTCCGCCGCACGGATTCCGGCATCGTCCTGATCACGCAGGACATGATCGACCGCCGCGAAGCCCAGGTCGGGTGACGCCATGGCCGCGCTGCCCGTCCTGTCCGTCGCATCCGAGGCCGTGCCGCTGGTCAAGACCGGTGGTCTGGCGGATGTCGTGGGCGCGCTGCCCGCGGCGCTTATTCCCGAAGATGTCGGGATGCAGATCATCCTGCCGGCCTATCCGGGCCTGCTGCCGCGCCTGACCTCGCCCAAGGTGGTCTGGGACGATCCCGATCTGTTCGGCGGCCCGGCGCGGGTCCTGCGCGGCGTGGTCGAAGGCACGACCTTTCTATTGCTGGATGCGCCGCATCTGTATGACCGGCAGGGCGGTATCTATGCCGGTGCGAACGGCGACTATCCCGACAACCCCGAACGCTTCGCGGCACTAAGCTGGGCGGCGGCGCAGATCGCCATGCGCGGGACATCGGACGGCTGGCGGCCAAGGATCTTGCACGCTCATGACTGGCAGGGTGGCCTCGCGCCCGCCTATCTGCGCTACGCCGGGTCGGATGTGAAATCGGTCCTGACCATTCACAACATCGCCTTTCAGGGCAATGCGCCGGCCGACCGGCTGGCGGCGCTGCGCCTGCCCGCGTCCGAATTTCACCGCGAGGGGCTGGAATACTGGGGCGGCATCTCGACGCTCAAGGCCGGGCTGGTGACGGCGGATGCGCTGACCACCGTGTCGCCCACCTATGCCGAGGAGCTGATGCGGCCCCAATTCGGCATGGGGCTTGAGGGCGTCGTGGCGTCACGCGCCGATGTCCTGCACGGGATATTGAACGGGGTGGATGAAGCGGTCTGGTCGCCCGGCGCCGATCCGGCGATTCTGCGCGACTATGGCCCGGCGTCGCTGGCCCGCAAGGCACAGAACCGCGCCGCCTTGCTGGCCGAGTTCGGTCTGTCCGAGCTACCGGGGCCGCTGGCCATCGTGGTCAGCCGCCTGACCCATCAGAAGGGCATCGACCTTTTGGCCGAGACCATGCCGGCGTTCATCGCAGCGGGCGGCGGGCTTGTGCTGCTGGGTTCGGGCGAGCCGGCGCTAGAGGCCGGGATGCGTGATCTGGCCGCGCGCCATCCCGACCGGGTCGGCGTCCGCATCGGTTATGACGAGGCGCTGAGCCATCGCATGTTCGCCGGCGGTGACGCGATTCTCGTGCCGTCGCGGTTCGAGCCTTGCGGACTGACGCAGATGTATGGCCTGCGCTATGGCGCGGTGCCAGTGGTCGCGGCGACCGGGGGGCTGAACGATACGGTGATCGGCCTGACCCCGGCGGCCGAGGCGGTTGCGACCGGGATCAGCTTTCATCCCGTCGACGCCACCGCCTTCGCGGCCGCGCTTCGGCGGCTATCCGCGCTTTATGCGGATCGGGCGGGCTGGACGGCGCTGGTCCGCCGGGCCATGAAGGCGCAGGTCGGCTGGCAAGAGCCGGCCGGCCAATACGCCGCGCTTTACCGGAACCTGCTGACGTGAACCGAACCCTTACCATGAACGAAAAGCCCCCGGGCGCACGCCGAGTCATGCCGCCCCGCCCGGCCCGCATTCTGCCCGGCCGGCCCTATCCGATGGGCGCGACCGTGGTTGATGGCGGGGTCAACTTTGCGGTTTTTTCGGCGAACGCGACGCAGATCGAGCTTTGCCTTTTCGCCGTCGACGGGACCGAGACGGCGCGGCTGCCGCTTCCGGCCCGGAACGGCGATGTCTGGCACGGTTTCGTTCCTGGGCTGGCGCCGGGCGCGCTTTACGGGCTGCGCGCCCACGGCCCTTATGCGCCGGCCGAGGGGCACAGGTTCAACCCAAACAAACTGCTGATCGACCCCTATGCCCGCGCGCTGCACGGGCCCCTGATCTGGGATGATGCGCTTTACGGCTATCAGGTGGGAAACCCGCAGGCGGACCTGTCGTTCGACGACCGTGACAGCGCGCCCTTCGTCCCCCGATCGGTCGTGACGGCGGCGCCCGAGGTGAACCCGCGGCGGGCATTGCGCCGAACCACCCGCGACACCGTCATCTATGAGGCGCATGTCAAGGGACTGACCGTCACCCACCCCGAGGTGCCCGCCGATCTGCGCGGCAAGTTCGCGGGTTTGGGGTCCGAAGCGATACTGGCGCATCTGACCAATCTGGGCGTCACCACGGTCGAGCTTTTGCCGGTTCAGGCGTTTCTGACCGACCGGTTTCTGATCGACCGGGGGCTGGACAATTATTGGGGCTATCAGACCATCGGCTTTTTCGCGCCCGAACCGCGCTATCTTTCGGGCGCGCAGGACGAATTCGCCCGCATGGTCGACCGGCTTCATGGCGCCGGGATCGAGGTCGTGCTGGATGTTGTCTATAATCATTCGGGCGAAGGCGATGAGCTGGGCCCGACGCTGTCGTTCCGGGGTCTGGACAATCGCAGCTATTACATGCTGGCTGAGGGCGGGCGCTATTACCAGAACCACACCGGCACCGGAAACTGTCTGGACATGAACCAGCCGGCGGTGCTGCGAATGGTGATGGATTCGATGCGCTACTGGGTTCAGTCGATGGGTGTCGACGGGTTCCGCTTTGACCTTGCCACGGTGCTGACGCGCGGCCCCAACGGTTTCGTGCCGGGATCGGCTTTTCTGGATACGCTGGCGCAGGATCCGGTGCTGTCCAACGTGAAACTGATCGCCGAGCCCTGGGATGTCGGGCCGGGCGGCTATCGGCTTGGCGCGTTCCCGCACCCGTTTCACGAATGGAACGACCGTTTCCGTGACGATGTCCGGCGTTTCTGGCGCGGCGACAACGGTATGACTCCGGCGCTGGCGCAGCGGCTGCTCGGCTCGGCCGAATTGTTCGACCACGCCAACCGCAGCGCCGCCAGCAGCGTCAATTTCGTCGCCTGTCACGACGGGTTCACTCTGCGTGACGTGGTCAGCTACAGCACCCGCCACAACGAGGCGAATGGCGAGGACAATCGCGATGGCCATGCCGAGAATTACGCGTCGAACATGGGGGTCGAGGGGCCGAGCGACGATCCCGCGATCATCGCGGCGCGCAGTCAGCGCGCCCGCAACATGCTGGCGACGGTGATGCTGGCGCAGGGGCTGCCGATGATCCTTGCGGGGGATGAAATCGGCAATTCGCAGAACGGCAACAACAACGCCTACGCGCAGGACAATCCGACCGGCTGGGTCGATTGGGCGGGCTCGGACCCGGCGATGATGGGTTTCGTAAGCCGGCTGATCGCGCTGCGCCGGTCCAGCCCGGTTCTGTCGCAACGGCATTTCCTGCACAGCAATATCCGCGCCGTCGACGGGCTTCCCGATCTGGAATGGCGGTTGCCCGATGGCTCGACGCCCAGCCCGCAGGACTGGCAACAGCCGGAATGGAAAACGCTCTGCGCCGTCATTCGCGGTTCTGCCGAAACCGATCTGGATGCGGGCGCGACCGAGGTTTTTGCCGTGTTCAACGCCGGCCCCTCGGGTCAGGTCGCCTTGCCGTCCGGCGTCTGGCGCCGCGCATTGGACACCGCCGCCCCCGCTGCCCCGTCAAGCCCCGCCAGCCGGAATGCGGCGATCGCGGCGCAATCCGTTGTCGTATTCACCCGCCCCCCGGGCGACGAGCCCACCCAAGACGAGCCCACCCAAGTTGAGGGAGACCCCGCATGACCGCGACCACCCGGCCCACCAAACCGATCGAGGGGCAAAAGCCCGGCACCTCGGGTCTGCGCAAGAAAACCCGCGTCTTCATGCAGCCGGGCTATCTGGAGAATTTCGTTCAGGCCATTTTCGACGCGATCGGCGGCGGCGCGGGCAAGACGTTCGTGCTCGGGGGTGACGGCCGTTTCTTTGGTGCCGAGGCCGCGCAGATCATCCTTAAAATGGCGGCAGCCAATGGCGCGGCGCGGGTGATCGTGGGGCGGGACGCGCTTTTGTCCACGCCGGCGGCCAGTCATCTGATCCGGCTGCGCGGAACCGATGGCGGTTTCATCATGTCGGCCAGCCACAACCCCGGCGGCCCGGACGAGGATTTCGGGCTTAAATTCAACACCACGAACGGTGGCCCCGCGCCCGAAGCGGTGACGGACGCGATTTTCGCGGCCAGCGGGAAGCTTTCGCAGATACATATCTCGGACGCAGCGGACATTGACCTGAGCCGTCTGGGCGAGGTCGATCTGGACGGGATGGTGGTCGAGGTGGTGGATCCGGTCGCCGATTATGCCGCGCTGATGGAAAGCCTGTTCGACTTCGCGGCGCTGAAATCGCTGTTCGCCGGTGGCTTTCGCATGCGCTACGACGCGATGAACGCGATCACCGGCCCCTATGCGACCGAGATCATCCAGAACCGTCTGGAGGCCCCGGCGGGGACAGTAGTAAACGCCACGCCCCTGCCGGATTTCGGCGGTCTGCACCCCGACCCGAACCCGACCTGGGCCAAGGCGCTGATGGATGAGATGATGGGCCCGGACGCGCCCGATTTCGGCGCCGCCTCGGACGGGGACGGCGACCGCAACATGGTCGTCGGTCGCGGCATCTATGTCAGCCCCTCGGACAGTCTGGCGGTGCTGGCGGCGAATGCGCATCTGGCGCCGGGCTATAGCGCCGGGCTGAAGGGCATCGCGCGGTCCATGCCGACCTCGACGGCGGCGGACCGGGTGGCCGAGGCGCTGGGCATCCCCGCCTATGAGACGCCGACCGGCTGGAAATTCTTCGGCAACCTGCTGGACGCGGGCCGCGCCACCATCTGCGGCGAGGAAAGTTTCGGCACCGGTTCGGACCATGTGCGCGAGAAAGACGGGCTGTGGGCGGTGCTGCTGTGGCTGAACGTGCTGGCCGCGCGCGGGCAGGCGGTCGCCGAGATCATGGGCGATCACTGGGCAAAGTTCGGGCGCAACTACTATTCGCGCCACGATTACGAGGCGCTGCCTGTGGCCGACGCCCAGGCCATCACCGACCGGCTGCGCGGCAAGCTGTCGTCTTTGCCGGGCACCAAGGTCGCGGGGATGGAGATCGCGATGGCCGATGATTTCGCCTATGCCGATCCGGTCGACGGTTCGGTCAGCAGCAATCAGGGTCTGCGCGTCGTGTTCACGGACGGCTCGCGTCTGGTGGTCCGCTTGTCGGGAACGGGGACCGAGGGGGCGACGCTGCGGCTTTATCTGGAACGCTATGCCGATCGCGGCTTTGATCAGGATGTTCAGCAGGCGCTGGACCCGCTGATTCAGGCGGCCGAGGCGCTTGCCGGCATCCGCGAGATCAGCGGCCGGACCGGCCCCGACGTGATTACCTGAGGGGCGATTGATGACAGCGGAGTGGTGGCGGGGATCGGTGACCTATCAGGTCTATCCCCGGTCGTTTCAGGACGATGACGGCGATGGCATCGGCGATCTGCAGGGGATCACGCGGCGTTTGCCCTATATCGCTGATCTGGGGGTGGATGCGGTCTGGCTGTCGCCGGTGTTCACCTCGCCGATGGCCGACATGGGCTATGACGTCAGCGATTACCGCGACATCGACCCGGTTTTCGGCACACTGGCCGATTTCGATGCGCTCGTCGCCCGCGCGCATGAGCTTGGGCTGAAGGTGATCATTGATCAGGTGATCTCGCATTCCTCGGACCAGCACCCGCTGTTCAGGTCCAGCCGCAAGGACCGCGGCGGCCCGCATGCGGATTGGTATGTCTGGGCCGACCCCCGGCATGACGGTACCCCGCCGAACAACTGGCTGGCGATCTTCGGCGGCGGTGCCTGGACCTGGGACGCGCGGCGCCACCAGTATTATTTTCACAATTTTCTGGCCAGTCAGCCCGATTTCAACTTTCACAACCCGGATGTGCAGCAATTCCATCTGGACAACATGCGCTTCTGGCTGGAGCGCGGCGTCGACGGGTTCCGGCTGGATACGGTGAACTATTATTTCCACGACCGTCTGCTGCGCGACGATGCGGCGGATTACCGGGTGAAGCGAAAGCCCGACAACAATCCCTATGACATGCAGTTTCACCTGTTCTCGAAAAGCCAGCCGGAAAACCCGGCTTTTCTGGGGCGCATCCGGGCGCTGACCGACAGCTTTCCCGATCGCATGACGGTGGGCGAGGTCGGCGACAACCACCGCTCGATCGAGCTGATGGGCGAATATACGACCGGCGGCAGGCTGCATCAGGCCTATTCGTTCGAGATGCTGGGTCCGCAATTCACGCCCGAACATTTCCGCAGCAAGATCAGTGAGTTCTTCGAGATCGCGCCGGACGGCTGGCCTTGCTGGGCGTTCTCGAACCACGATGTCATGCGCCATGTCAGCCGCTGGATGGGCTATGCCGATACGCCCGAAACGCTGGCAAAGCTGGCGGCGGCGCTGTTGCTGTCGATGCAGGGTTCGATCTGTCTTTATCAGGGCGAAGAGCTTGGCCAGACCGACACCGTGCTGAGCTTTGAGGAACTGACTGATCCGGCGGGGATCAATTTCTGGCCCGAGGAAAAGGGCCGGGATGGGTGCCGCACCCCCATGGTGTGGGAGGCGCAGGCCCCGCATGCCGGTTTTTCGACCGCCGACCGGACCTGGCTGCCGGTCAAGGAACCGCAGGCCGCGCAGGCCGCCGACCGCCAGCGCGATGGCTCTGTTCTGGCGTTCTATCGCCAGATGCTGGCTTTGCGCCGGGCAAGCGATGACCTGCGGCTGGGCGCGACCGAATTTCTGGCCGCCCCGGATCCGATACTGGCGTTTCGCAGGGGCGGCGGCACGACCTGTGTGTTCAACCTGTCGCGGGACAGCGTGCGCTTTGACGGCCCGGCGTCGGGCGAGATACGGATCGCGCAGGCGGCAACGCTGGACGGCGACGGGCTGGCGCTGGGACCGAACGGCTTTGCCATACTGGCCTGAGCGGGTCGCGCCTAGCGCGGCCGGCCATCGGCGGGTCTGCCACGGCGGAACAGGCCGGCGCTGTCGTAAAGGCTTTCCAGCCGCTTCATCCGCGTCTCGGTATCGTCCCATGTGCGTTCAAGAACCGCCGCCAGCAACGCCTCGACCAGAACCAGCAGCGCCACGTTCGAATCCCATGCCGAGGGCACCTCGATCTGGGCCGAGAAGCGAAAGCGCGCGTTGCCCGCCGCCGGGCTGACCCAAGGGTCGGTCAGCAAGACGATCTCGGCGCCCTGCTCGGCCGCGGTGTCGGTCAGGGAAAGGATCGTGTTTTCATAGCGGCGGATGTCAAAGACGATCAGCACATCGCCCGGACGCAGATCCAGAAGCGCCGGCGGCCAACGGTTCGACAGCGCCGAAAGCATCGTGACCCCCGGGCGCACGATGCCCAGTTGACCCACAAGATATTCGGCCAGCGCATGGGTGATCCGGCCGCCGGTCACCATGATGCGGCGTTTCGGATCGGCCAGCATATCGGCGCAGGCGTCGAACTCGGCATGGTCGATACGCGACAGGGTCGAGGTCAGATTGGCCAGAATTGCATCGGCAAAGCGGTTCAGGACATGGGTCTGCGGCGCATCGGCGATCCAGCGGGCATGTTTGGCGATGGGCGATTCCAGCCGCGCCTCGACCTCGGCGTGAAGCTGGGTCTGAAACTCGGGATAGCCGCGAAAGCCCAGCTTCTGCACCAGCCGCAGAACCGTCGGCGATGACACCCCCGCCGCCTTCGCCAGCACGGTCATCGAGCTGAGACCGGCGATCGGATAATTGCGCGTCAGATGGATCGCCAACTGCCGTTCGGCCGGGGTCAGCGAGGCGAAATGCCGCGACATCCTGTCGTCGATCATGCCCAGCGAGTCGTCGTCCTGCTGGACCGGTGGCTTTCCGTTCGTGGGCGTGCTCATGCTTTGGCCCGTAAAGTTTGTAACATGATTGCAACGACTGGAATGATCTTGACAGGATTGCAGGCTCTGGTCCAGCCTGATCGCGGCGAGGGGTTGATGTCCGACAAAATGCTGCCATCTCCGGTCGAAATCGAGGGTGCGGATGCGCCCGGCGACGCGCTGATCATATGCGAGCATGCCGCGAATGACTTTCCCGCGCAATATGGCGATCTGGGATTGTCCGAGGACGAAAAGGCGGCGCATATCGCGTGGGATCCCGGCGCGCTTGGCCTTGCGCGGGGTCTGGCGCGCAACCTGAATGCGCCCTTGGTGCTGGGTACGATATCGCGGCTGATCTACGATCTGAACCGACCGCCGCACGCACCGGGCGCCATGGCCGAAACCAGCGAGATCTACCGGATCCCCGACAATGCCGATCTGCCGGTGGCCGAGCGTTTGCGCCGCACGGCCGGGATTTACCTGCCCTTTCACAACGCGGTGGCGATGATGGTTGCGGCGCGGCTGGCGCTGGGCCAGCGTCCGGTGGTGATCACGGTGCACAGCTTTACCCCGGTCTGGCACGGCACCCCGCGACAGGTCGAGTTCGGGGTCATCCACGACGCCGATGACCGGCTGGCCCGCGCCATCACCGCGCAGGACACCGGGTTGATGACGATGCTGAACGAACCCTACAGCGCCGCCGACGGCGTCGCGCATATGCTGGCGACCCATGCAACGCCCCTTGGGCTGGCCAATGTCATGCTGGAACTGCGCAACGATCTGCTGGCCGACCCCGCCGCGCAGGCCGCAATGGCCGACCGGCTGACGCCCGTGCTTCGGGCCGCAATCACGGCGGTGCGGTGATGCCGGCTTGGCTACGAACCTATGTGCGGGTGGTCGAGGCGGTGAATTACCGGATCGGACGCATCGCGATGTATCTGCTGTTCGTGATGATGGCGATCCTGCTGTGGTCCTCGATCACCAAGGTGTTTTCCGTGCCGGCGCTGTGGACGCTTGAAATGGCCCAGTTCACGCTGGTCGCCTATTATCTTTTGGGTGCGCCCTATTCGATGCAGCTTGGCGCGAATGTGCGCATGGACCTGCTGTATGCGCGGCTGTCGCCGAAAAAACAGGCGCTGTGGGATGTGTTCACGATATTCGCGCTATTGTTCTATCTGGGCGTGATGCTGTGGGGCGCCTGGGAATCGACGGCCTACAGTTTTTCGATCAATGAGCGCGCGCCAAGCGCCTGGCGACCGCCGCTTTGGCCGATCAAGCTGATCATCACGTTCAGCTTCTTCCTGATGATCCTGCAGGCCACCGTCCATCTGATCCGCGACATCGCGATCCTGCGCGGAGAAGAACTGCCATGAGCTACGAGTGGATCGCGATCCTGATGTTCTCGACCATGCTGCTGATGATGATCACCGGCCAGCGGGTGTTTGGCGCCATCGGGTTCGTCGCGGTGGTGGCGGCGCTGTTCCTGTGGGGACCGGGTGGCAGCGATATGGGCTTTTCCAGCGTCATGAAGCTGATGAAGTGGAACGCGCTGCTCACGCTGCCGATGTTCGTGTTCATGGGCTATGTGATGTCGGAATCGCGGCTGGCCGAAGATCTGTATCGGATGTTCCACGTCTGGTTCGGCCCGCTGCCCGGCGGGCTGGCCATCGGGACGATCCTGTTGATGGTGATGATTTCGGCGATGAACGGGCTGTCGGTCGCGGGCATGGCCATCGGCGCCACGATCGCGCTGCCCGAGCTGGTCAAGCACGGCTATGGCAAGCCGATGATCTCGGGGGTGATTCAGGCCGGGTCGAGCCTTGGTATCCTGATTCCGCCCTCGGTCGTTCTGGTGCTGTTTTCGCTGATCGCCCGCCAGCCGGTCAGCCAGTTGTGGCTGGCCGGTATCGTGCCGGGGCTGCTGATGGCGGCGCTGTTCATCATCTATATCCTGATCCGCACCAGCCTGAACCCGGCACTTGCCCCGCCGATGCCGGCCGAGGAACGCGCGCGGATCACCTGGGCCGAGCGCCTTCACCTGCTGCGGGCCGGCATTCTGCCGGTGCTGATCTTCGTCGCGATGATGGTCCCGTTCATCAACGGCTGGACCAGCCTGACCGAATCCAGCGTCATCGGCGCGTTGTCGGCGGTCATCGCCGCGGTGTTGAAGCGGCGCTTTACCAGACAGGTGTTCGAGGTCGCGACCCGCCAGACGCTGGCAATCACCTGCATGTTCATGCTGATCATCATGGCCGCGCTGTCCTTTGGCGCCGTTTTTGACGGGCTGGGCGCGGGGCGCGCGATCGAGAACCTGTTCCTGCGGGAAATGGGGCTTTCGCCGCTTCAGGTGCTGCTGCTGATGCAGCTCAGCTTTCTGGTCATGGGCATGTTTCTGGATGACACCGCGATGCTGGTCATCGTCGCGCCGATATTCGTCGGGCTGGCGCGGGTGCTGGGCTTCGATCTGATCTGGTACGGCGTGCTTTACACGATCACCTGCCAGATCGCTTATCTGACGCCGCCTTTCGGGTATAACCTGTTTCTGATGCGGGCGATGGCGCCGAAGGATTTCACGCTGGGCGTGATCTATCGCTCTGTCGTGCCCTTCGTGCTGATCATGCTGCTTACGCTGGGGCTGATCATCGCTTTCCCGCAAATCGCGCTGTGGCTACCCCACAGCATCTACGGCCAATAACCACAAACCGACAGGAGAGAGAGATGACGACAAGACGTAGCTTTCTGACCACGGGCGCGCTGGCCGCCGGGGCGACGGCGCTGGCGGCGCCGGCGGTGCGGGCGCAGGGCGCACCGATCAAATGGCGGATGCAGACCTATGCCGGCGCGACGCTGGGCGAACATGTCGCCAAGCCCGCGATCGAGGCCTTCAACAAGATCGCCAATGGCCAGATGGAGATCGAGCTGTTCTTCGCCGACCAGCTTGTCCCCACGGCTGAGCTGTTCCGGGCCATGCAGAACGGCACCATCGACGCCGTGCAATCGGATGACGACAGCATGGCCAGTCCGACGGAAGTCACTGTTTTCGGCGGCTATTTCCCCCTCGCGCTGCGTTACTCGCTGGATGTGCCGACGCTGTTCAACCATTACGGTCTGGATGAGATCTGGAAGGCAGAATACGCCAAGGTCGGTGTTCAGCATATCTCGGCGGGATCGTGGGATCCGTGCAATTTCGCCACCAAACAACCGATCAACAGCCTTGCCGATCTGCAGGGCAAGCGCGTCTTTACCTTCCCGACCGCCGGCCGCTTCCTCGCACAGTTCGGTGTCGTGCCGGTCACCCTGCCGTGGGAGGATATCGAGGTCGCCCTGCAAACCGGCGAGCTTGACGGGGTGGCGTGGTCGGGCATCACCGAGGACTATACCGTCGGCTGGGCCGCCGCGACCGGCAACTTCCTGACCAACAATATCTCGGGCGCGTGGATCGGGCATTTCTTCGCCAATCAGAAACGTTGGGACGAGGTGCCGGATCATCTGAAAGAGCTGATGCGGGTCTGCTTCGATCAGTCGCATTACTATCGTCAGCACTGGTATTGGTCGGGCGAGGCCAAGCTGCGGGTGACCGGCGACAAGATGAAGCTCACCACCATCCCCAGCGAGGAATGGGCGACAGTCGAGGCGGCGGCGCAGAAGTTCTGGGACGAGATCGCCGCCGAATCCGAGACCAAGGCCAAAGTGGTGGCCATCATCAAGGAATATAACGACGTGATGTCCAAGGCCGGACCGCCCTACCGTTATTCCTGATCCGACATCGGGTGCGCCGGAACAGTTCGGCGCACCCGGCCCCCTCGTTTGCCAAAGGTGCCTCATGCCCGCCAATCTGACGCTTTCATCCCTGAAAACCGCTGTGAAATCGGGCGAGATCGACACGGTGATCGTGGCGATGACCGATATGCAGGGGCGGCTGATGGGCAAGCGTTTCCACGCCGCGCATTTCCTTGACAGCCATGACGAGACGCATTGCTGCAATTATCTGCTGGCCACCGATCTGGAAATGGCGACGGTGCAGGGATACGAGGCCACGTCATGGGCGGCAGGCTATGGCGACTATGTGATGAAGCCCGACCTGACCACGCTGCGGCGCCTGCCTTGGGCGCCGGGCACGGCGCTCTGCATGGTGGACATGCTGGACCATCACACCCACGAACCCGTCCCGCATTCGCCCCGCGCCATGCTGCGGCGGCAGATCGCGCGGGCCGAGGCGCTGGGGCTGACCCCGATGATGGCGACCGAGTTGGAATTCTTTCTGTTCGCGCAGGGCTACAAGGACCTGTTCGACGCCGGCTATCGCGACCTGACCCCCACCGCGCGGTTCAACGTCGACTATGCGATCACCGGCACCTTTGCGGATGAGCCGGTGATGCGGGCGCTGCGCAACGGGCTTTACGGCGCGGGCATCATGGTCGAGAACACCAAGGGCGAGGCCGAGGCCGGCCAGCACGAGGTCAACGTCAGATATTCGGACGCCATGGACACGGCCGACATGCATGTGCTGGTCAAGGCCGCGACCAAGGAAATAGCTCAGGCGCATGGCCAGTCGGCGACCTTCATGGCGAAATACGACCATCGCCGCGCTGGCTCGTCCAGCCATGTGCATCAATCGCTGTGGCGGGACGGCAAGAATGCGTTTTTCGATGCCAAGGCCGAACATGGCATGTCCGATCTGATGCGCTCTTTCGTCGCCGGGCAACTGGCCCATGCGCCCGCGATCACCTATTTCCTTGCGCCCTATGTGAACAGCTACAAGCGTTTCGTCACCGGCATGTTTGCCCCGACCAAGGCGGTGTGGAGCATCGACAACCGCACCGCCGGTTTCCGGGTCTGCGGCGAGGATACCAAGGCGGTGCGGATCGAATGCCGGATCGGCGGGGCCGATCTGAACCCTTATCTGGCCTGTGCGGCGCTGCTGGCCGCGGGGCTCGACGGGATCGAGAAGAAGATGAAACTGGGCGCCCCCGTCACCGGCGACATCTACAAGGCCGGCGCCGTGCAGGAGATACCGAAAACCCTTGGCGCCGCGGCCGAGGCGATGGTCGGCTCGAAAATGCTGAAGGATGCCTTCGGCAAGGCCGTGATCGACCATTACGCCCGCGCGGCGCTGTGGGAGATCGAGGAACAGAACCGCGTCGTCACCGACTGGGAGGTCGCGCGCGGATTCGAGCGCGCCTGATCATGATGATCCGCGGCATTGATCATATCGTCCTGACCGTGCGCGACATCGACGCCGCCTGCGCTTTCTATGCCCGCGTGCTGGGGGTCGAGGTTGTCGCCTTCGCGGGGACGCGGCGCGCCCTGCAGATCGGCGGGCAGAAGATCAACCTGCAGACCCTTGGTCAGGAAACCCGCAACCATGCCGCCATCGGCTGCGGGGACGTCTGTCTTTTGACCGACCAGTCGCCGGAACAGGTGCTTGCGCATCTGGCGGCGCAAGGCGTGCCCGTAACCGAAGGGCCGGTGGCCAAGACCGGCGCGCGCGGGCCCATCACCTCGATCTATTTCAATGACCCGGACGGCAATCTGATCGAGATTGCCCGATACGATCCGCCGCACGGGCCGGCCGCATGAGGATGACATGAGTAAAACGATTCAGTTGATATCGCCCGTCGACGGCAGCGTTTACGTGGAACGGACCGTGCTGACCGAGGCCGAGGCCCGCGACGCCGTGGCACGCGCCCGCGCGGCTCAGCCCGCGTGGGCCGCCCTGCCGTTGGCCGAACGCATCGCGCGTGTCGAGGCCGGCATTGCGGCGCTGAACGGCATGAAGGATGCTGTCGTCAAGGAACTGGCCGACCAGATGGGGCGGCCGGTCCGTTACGGCGGCGAATTCGGCGGCGTGAACGACCGGGCCGGATATATGGCGCGGATCGCCCCCGAGGCATTGGCGCCCACGGTGATCGAGGATGACGACAAGTTCCGCCGCGAGATCCGGCGCGAGCCCGTCGGCGTGGTCTTTGTCATCGCGCCCTGGAACTATCCGTTTCTGACCGCGATCAACGCCGTCGTGCCCGCCCTGATCGCCGGCAATGCGGTGATCCTCAAACACGCCAGCCAGACGCTTTTGGCGGGCGAGCGGTTGGCCGAGGCGATGCAGGCGGGTGGCGTGCCCGCCGATGTGTTCCAGAATGTCGTGCTGGACCACCAGACGACCGAGGCGCTGATCGCCGACCGCAGCTTCGGCTTCGTGAACTTCACCGGCTCGGTCGGCGGCGGGCGGGCGATCGAGCGGGCGGCGGCGGGGACATTCGCCGGCACCGGGTTGGAGCTTGGCGGCAAGGACCCGGGCTATGTCCGTGCCGACGCCGATCTGGACGCGGCGGTCGACGGGCTGATGGATGGTGCGATGTTCAACAGCGGTCAGTGCTGCTGCGGGATCGAGCGGATCTATGTGCACGAAAGCCTGTATGACGCTTTCGTCGAAAAGGCGGCCGCATGGGCGCGGAACCAGCGTCTGGGCAACCCGCATGACCCGGAAACCACCATGGGGCCGATGGCGCATCGCCGGTTCGCCGAACTGGTGCGCGGCCAGATCGCCGATGCCGTGGCGGCGGGCGCCCGGCCGCTGATCGACCCGGCCGAGTTTCCCGCCGATGATGGCGGCGCATATCTGGCGCCGCAGGTGCTGGTCGACGTGAACCACGACATGCGCGTGATGCGCGAGGAATCCTTTGGTCCCGTGGTCGGGATCATGCCGGTCGCTGATGACGACGAGGCGGTGCGGCTGATGAACGACAGCGACTATGGGCTGACCGCCTCGATCTGGACGGCGGATGCCGACGCGGCGGCGGAAATCGGCTCACGGCTGGAAACCGGCACCGTGTTCATGAACCGCTGCGACTATCTTGATCCGGCCTTGTGCTGGACCGGAACCAAGGATACGGGTCGCGGCGCAAGCCTGTCTGCGCTGGGTTATCAGGCGGTGACCCGGCCGAAATCATACCATCTTAAAAAGGTGACGAAATGAGCCCTCGTGCGAACTGGTCTTATCCGAACGCGGTCAAATTCGGCCTTGGCCGGATCAGCGAACTGGCCGCGCTTTGCGCCGACGCGGGCATCACCCGCCCGCTGTTGGTGACCGACAAGGCGCTTGCGGCCCTGCCGATCACCGCCGCCGCACTGGACAACCTGGAGGCTGCCGGGCTGGGGCGGGCGATCTTCTCTGACGTTGATCCCAACCCGAACGACGGCAACATGCGGGCCGGGATCGAGGCTTACCGCGCCGGCAACCATGACGGGGTGATCTGTTTCGGCGGCGGCTCGGCGTTGGATCTGGGCAAGATGATCGCGCTGATGCATGACCAGTCGGTCAGCGTCTGGGATCTTGAGGATATCGGCGACTGGTGGACCCGCGCCGACGCCAGCCGCATCGCCCCGATCATCGCCGTGCCGACCACCGCCGGCACCGGTTCCGAGGTCGGCCGCGCCGGCGTGCTGACCAATTCCGAAACCCACGTCAAGAAGATCATCTTCCACCCCAAGCTGTTGCCCACCGTCACCATTTGCGACCCCGAACTGACCGTCGGCATGCCGAAGTTCATCACCGCCGGGACCGGGATGGATGCCTTCGCGCATTGTCTGGAGGCTTATTCCAGCAACTACTATCACCCGATGAGTCAGGGGATCGCGCTTGAAGGTCTGCGGCTGGTGAATGAAAACCTGCAGCGCGCCTATGAAAATCCCAACGATCTGGATGCCCGGGCCGAGATGATGAGCGCCGCCGCCATGGGGGCCGTCGCCTTCCAAAAGGGCCTTGGCGCGATCCATGCCTTGTCCCACCCGGTCGGCGCGATCTATGGCACCCATCACGGCACCACCAATGCCGTGGTCATGCCGATGGTGCTGGACTTCAACCGCCCGGCGATCGAGGCAAAGATCGCCCGCGCCGCCGACTATCTTGGCATCAAGGGCGGCTTCGACGGTTTCCGCGACCGGGTGATGGAGTTGCGCTCGATCCTGGCCATTCCGAATACGCTGAGCGAAATGGGGGTCGAGGAAGGCCGGCTGGACGAGTTGACCGAGATGGCGTTGCAGGATCCGACCGCCGGCGGCAATCCGGTGGAAATGACCCGCGAAAACACCCGCGCGCTGTATCAGGCCTGCATGTAGGGGTTGCGCTGGGTCCGGGCGGTGTATGATCGCCGCCCGGACCCGTCCCCGATTACTCGCCGCGCGGAAAGCGTTTGCTTTCTTCCAGAACGTTCAGATCCATGTGGTTGCGCATATAGCGTTCGGAGGCGCGCATCAGCGGCTGATAGTCCCAGGGGAAATAGGCGCCGTTCCGCAGCGCCTCATAGACGATCCAGCGCCGCGCCTGCGATTGGCGCACCTCGTCGTCATAAGCCGCCAGATCCCAACGATCCGCCGCCATCGCCCGCATGCGTTCCAGCACCTCGGCATGGGCCGGATCGGGGGCAAGGTTGCGCCGCTCCTCCGGGTCGGTTTCCAGATCGAAAAGCAACTCGGGATCGGCCAAGCAGGCGATATATTTCCAGCGCCCGTCCCGCAATGCGACCAGCGGCGCGATTGAGCCCTCGGCGGCGTATTCCATCGCCACCGGGCCGCGATCCGCACCGCCATCCGCCAGCGATTCACCGTCGGTCCATGGCGCGATATCGTTCATGGCCAGCCCGGCGAGATCGCACAGCGTCGGCAGCACGTCGATGCTGCTGACCGGGCGATCAACCCGGCCCGCCGCCATGCCCGGCGCCGAGATCATCAGGGGCACCCGCGCCGATTGCTCGAAGAAGTTCATCTTGAACCACATGCCGCGTTCGCCCAGCATCTCGCCATGGTCGGACAGGAACAGGATCACCGCCTCTTGCCGGGTTCGTTCCAGCACGTCCAGAATTTCGCCGATCTTGTCGTCTATATAGCTGATATTGGCGAAATACCCCTGCCGCGCGCGGCGGATCTGCGCGTCGGTGATGTCGAAGTTGCGCCAGTCGCAGGCGTCCAGCAGGCGTTGCGAATGCGGATCCATGTCGTCATAGGCGATGGCTTCGGGCGGCTGCAACGCCGGCGCACCTTCATACAGGTCCCAGTATTTGCGCCGCGCCACGAACGGATCATGCGGGTGGGTGAAGCTGACCGTCAGGCACCACGGCCGGTCGTCGGCGCCGCGCGCAAGGTCGTAAAGCTTGCGGCAGGCGTTATAGGCGACCTCGTCATCATATTCATACTGGTTGGTGATCTCGGCCACCCCTGCCCCGGTGACCGACCCGAGGTTGTGATACCACCAGTCGATCCGCTCGCCGGGTTTGCGGTAATCCGGGGTCCAGCCGAAATCGGCGGGATAGATGTCGGTGGTCAGCCGTTCCTCGAACCCGTGCAACTGATCGGGGCCGACGAAATGCATCTTGCCCGACAGGCAGGTCTGCCATCCCGCCCGGCGCAGGTGATGCGCATAGGTCGGGATGTCCGAGGCGAACTCGGCCGCATTGTCATAGACCCGGGTCCGGCGCGGCAATTGCCCCGACATGAAGCTGGCCCGGCCCGGCGCGCAAAGCGGGCTGGCGGTATAGCAATGGGCGAAGCGCGTGGACCGCGCCGCCAACCGCCGCAGGTTCGGCGTGTGCAGAAAATCGGCGGGGCCGTCGGGGAGAAGCACCCCCGAAAGCTGGTCCGCCATCAGGATCAGGATGTTGGGTTTCACCCGGCGATCGCGGCCTTGACCGCATCGGCGCCGGGCTTGCCGTCCAGCGTGGTCACCCCGTCAAGCCACGGATCCACGGTGTCGGGATTCGCCGCCAGCCAATCCTTGGCCGCTTCCTCGCCCGACATGCCGTCATTCAGGATCTTGCCCATCAGCGCGTTTTCCATGTCGACGCTGAATTTCATCTGGGCCAGCAGCTTGGCCGCGTTCGGACAGGCCGCCACCCAGTCCTTGCGGGCTACGGTGTGGACGGTGGCGCCGCCGAAATTGGGGCCGAACTGCTTGTCGCCGCCGGTCAGATAGGTGATCGCGTAGGTGACATTCATCGGATGCGGCGCCCAGGCCAGAAAAACCGTAGGCTTGCCTTCGCCATCGTTGCGGCCGACCTGCGCCAGCATCGCCTGCTCGCCCGACTCCACCAGCTCCCAGTCGCCAAGGCCGAATTCATCGGCGTCGATCATCGCCTGAATCGACTGGTTGGCCGGTGCGCCGGGCTCGATCCCGTAGATCTTGCCGCCGAAGGCGTCCTTTTGGGCGTCCAGATCGGCGAAATCCTTGATGCCCAAATCGGCGGCGGCTTTGGTCACCGCCAGCGTGAACTTTGCGCCCTCGAGGTTCTGGCCAAGGACATCGACTTTGCCCGAGGCATCCAGATCGTCGCGGAATTTTTGCTGGGCCGGCATCCAGTTGCCCAGAAACGCGTCGATCTCGCCGTTTTTCAGCGCCTCATAACCGATCGGGACCGACAGTGTCTGGATCTGGGGCTTGTAGCCAAGCGCGCCCAGAACCGTCGCGGCGACGCCGTTCGTGGCGGTGATGTCGGTCCAGCCCGGATCGGACAGACGCACGGTTTCGCAAGTCGCGGGATCTTGGGCAAGCACGGGGGTCGCCAGAATAATGGCCGTCAGGGCCGCGGGTATCAGTCTCATCGTCTTGCTCCGTTGATAATGATATGGCCCAGTCAATCCGATTTGACAGTATGATGAAAGTCCCGTGCTGTTGACGCGCCCCGGAACCGGGCTAGGCTGTCGGAAAAACGGGCAAAAAGCATGAGCATCAGAATCGTCGGCACTGAAATCGAGCCCAGGCTGGACTGGATCGCCCTGACCGACGCGCTTGCGGCCGGTCACCGGCTGCCGCGGGCCGAAATCGCCGATACCTTGCTGTACCGGGGGCAGGACACGCTTTTGACCCGGTCGGCATGGATCGACGGGCTGGGAATCGCGGTCAAACCGGCCTCGATCTTCCCCGGAAACCCGGGCCGCGATCTGCCGGCGGTGAACGGCGCGGTCAATCTGTTCGATGACCAAAGCGGGCAGTTGCTGGCGCTGATTGATTTTCATCTGGTGACGAAATGGAAGACGGCCGGCGATAGCCTGCTTGCGGCCCGCCATCTGGCGCGTCCCGATGCCAATGACGTGTTGATCGTCGGCGCGGGCAAGGTCGCCGCAAGCATGGTCGCGGCCTATCGCGCGATTCGCCCGGATGCCCGCTTCACCATCTGGAACCGCAGTCCCGATGCCGCACGGCGTCTTGCCGAAGCGGTCGGCGCGGCGGTGGCATCCGATCTGCCGGATGCGGTCGCCGCGGCCGGGATCATCGCCACCACCACGATGTCCCGTGAGCCGCTGATCCGCGGAGAATGGATTTCGCCCGGGACCCATCTGGATCTGATCGGCGCCTACCGCCCCGATATGCGCGAGGTCGACGACACCGCCATCGCGCGCGCCCGTCTTTTCGTCGACAGCCGCGCGACCACGCTGGGCCATATCGGCGAAATACAGGACCCGATCGACCGTGGCGTGATCGGCAAGGATCATGTCCTTGCCGATTTCTATGATCTGGCCGCCGGCGGCTATCGGCGCGACGATGACACCGAAATCACCATTGCCAAGAACGGCGGCGGCGCGCATCTGGACCTGATGACCGCCCGCCATATCCTCGATGTGGCCGGGGCACAGGATTAGGGAACCAGACCGATATGGACAAAGCGCGCCAACAACCCGATTACGCCCGAAAGCTGGGTATGGTGATGATCAGCAACTCTCCGGATGAGATCATCATGGAGATGCCGGTGACCCGCGACCTTGCCAACCGCAACGGGGTTCTGCACGGCGGCGCGATCATGAGCCTTGCCGACAACGCCGGCGGGACCGCGACGTTTCTGAATCTGGAAACGGGGCTGAGCACCACGACCATCGAAAGCAAGACGAATTTCCTGCGCCCGATCCGCATCGGCGACGTGGCGCGCGCGACCTGCATTCCGCTGCACCGGGGCAAGACGCTTCAGGTCTGGCAAAGCACGATCACCCGCGGCGACGGCAAGGTCGCGGCCATCGTCACCCAAAGCCAGTTGGTGCTGGAGTGGAAGGGCGAGGGCAAGGCGGACGGCTGACCGCCCACCTTTGCCGGGCCCGGCCGCCTCAGGCGGCGACCGGCGAAATCCGGATCGGCGCCTCGCGCACCGGAAGGTGGATCAGCGCGCTGAAGGCGCCGATGCCGACGCCGACCCACCAGACCAGCGTGTAATCGCCATAGACATCATACAGCTTTCCGCCCAGCCAAACCCCAAGGAACGACCCGAGCTGATGGGACAGGAATACAAAGCCATACAGCGTCCCCATATAGCGCAGGCCGAAGATATAGGCGACCAGACCCGAGGTCAGCGGCACCGTGGCCAGCCATAACGCCCCCATGCCCAGCGAGAACAGAAGCACCGTCGCCGGCGTGATCGGGGTCAGGATGAAGGCGGCGGCGATGATCGTGCGCAGCGTATAGATTCCGGCCAGCAGGTATTTCTTGGAATAGCGCTTGCCCAGCACGCCCGCGAGGATCGAACCGCCGATATTGGCGGCGCCGATCACCGCGATCGACAGCGCCCCAAGCGCCGAGGTCGTGCTGATCCCGATGCTGGCAAGAATGCCGCCGGGCTGGATTGGCCCGCACATCTCGGTCACCAGTGCCGGAAAATGCGCGGTGATGAAGCCCAGTTGATAGCCGCAGGAAAAGAAACCGGCGAAGATCATCAGATAGCTTGGGTCGCGGAAGGCTCGGCGCAGGACGGTGCCTAGGCTCGCCTCCAGCTCGCCGCGGCTTGCGGGGCGGCTGTCGCCCAGCATCGGAAGGAACAGCATCGTACACAGCGCAAGGCAGGCGAATACCAGAAACACGCCCTGCCAGCTCATCACGCCCAGCAGGATCTCGGCCAGCGGCGCGCCGAATACCTGCCCGGCCGAACCGGCAGCGGTGGCGATACCAAGCGCGAGGCTGCGGTTCTCGTCGCTTGCCGCGCGGCCGACGATGGCCAGAATGACGCCGAAACCGGTGCCCGCGATGCCGAACCCGACCGCGATTTCCCAGAATTGCATGGCCGCGGGGGTCGTCGCGAATGACGACATCGTCAGCCCCAGCGCATAGAGCAGCGCCCCCAGAATGATCGCGATCCGGTCGCCGAGCTTCTCGGCGAGCGCGCCAAAGATCGGCTGCCCGATTCCCCATGCGAGGTTCTGAATGGCGATCGCCAGCGAGAAATCGGTACGCGGCCAGCCGAATTCGCTGCCGATCGGGATCTGAAAGACGCCGAAACTCGCCCGCAGCGAAAAATTAAGCAGCAGGATAAACGAGCCGCCGATCAGGATCGGTGTAAATATCGTTGATCGCGACTGGGTTTGCTGCATGAACATCCTCCATCCACCGGCCAGGCAGTTGCGCAATATTGCGGCGCCGCGTCAATTGCGCATTACTGATGGCGGGATTGCACTGGCCGAATAACGGATCGTCGCAACCATGTGAGGGCGGAATGTACAGCGTCATCGGCACGGCGAAAAGCCGCACCTTCCGGGTGCTCTGGATGCTTGAGGAACTGGGTCAGGATTATGACCATGTCGCGGCCAATCCGCAGACCGAAAGCGTGATCGCCTTCAACCCGGCGGGCAAGGTTCCGGTGCTGATCGACGACGGCACGCCGATCACCGACTCGACCGCGATCATCCAGTATCTCGCCGACCGGCATCAGGCGATGACCCACCCCGCCGGCACGCTTGCCCGCGCCCGGCAGGACAGCCTGACGCAATTCCTGCTGGATGAATTCGACGCGGCGCTGTGGACGGCGACCCGCCACAGCTTCATCCTGCCCGAGGAAATGCGCGTGGCGGCGATCAAGAACACGCTGCGCTGGGAATTTGAACGCAGTCAAAGGGCGCTGGTCCACCGCATGGCCGAGGATGATTTCGCCATGGGCGATCAGATGACCGTGCCGGACATCATTCTGGGCCATTGCCTGACCTGGGCGCTGCTCGCGCGGTTTCCGATCGTCGAGCACCGGCTGACCCGGTATCACGACATGATCCGCAACCGTCCGGCGTTTCAGCGCACCGCAAGGCTCTGAGCCGCCGCCAGCCCTGCGCGGCGTCCGGTGGCAAGACAGGTGGTCAGAAGATAGCCGCCTGTCGGTGCCTCCCAGTCCAGCATCTCGCCGGCCACAAACACCCCCGGCACCGCACGCAGTTCCAGTCCGCGGGTAAGCCCGTCAAGCCGGATACCGCCGGCGCTGGAAATGGCCCGTTCAAGCGCCATCGGCCCGGCATGACGCAGCGGCAGCCGTTTCGCCAGATGCGCAAGGTCCCGGCCGTCGCGCGGCAATGGCCGGCCCCATTCCATCATCAGCGCCGCCCGCACCGGATCGCCCAGCACGCGGCGCAGCCGGTTGCCGACCGAAAGCTTCGCCGGCGCGTGGGAAAATCGCTCGGTCAGGGTATCCTCATCGACGTCGGGCATCAGATCGACCGTCGCCGGCGCCCCGTCCCGCACCGCTGCCGCGATTTCGTAAATGCCGCCGCCCTCGATCCCGGCGGCGGTCACCACCCATTCCCCGCGCGAGATCCTGCCCCCCGCATGAATCGCCACACCTTTCACCGCCGCGCCGAAATGCGCCGCCATCGCCGCCGACCAGTCGACGCGAAACCCCATGTTGGCCGGTTGAAATGGTGTCATGCCTACGCCGCGCGCGGCAAGGAAATCCATCCAGCCACCGTCAGACCCCAGCCGCGGCCAGCTTGCCCCGCCCAGAGCCAGCACCGTGGCGCGCGGGGCGATCGTCGCAGGGCCGCCGGGCGTGTCGAAAACGAACCCGCCGGCCGCATCGAACCCGCGCCACGCCCAGCGGGTCCGAAGCTCGACCCCAAGGCCCGACAGCCGTGCCAGCCATGCCCGCAAGAGCGGGCTCGCCTTCATCCCGACCGGAAAGACCCGCCCGGTCGAGCCGGTAAACAGCGTGATCCCCAATCCGGTGGCCCAGCCCATCGCTTCGGCCGGACCGAACCCGTCCAGCAAATCTTCCTTGGTCAAATATCCCGGGGTCCGGGGCAGCGCCCCGGTCGACAGCCGCGACAGAAACCGATCGTGCGGCTCATCCCGGGTCAGGTTCAGCCCCGATTTCCCCGCCATCAGGAATTTGCGCGCCGGTGTCGGCATCGCTTCGGCCACGACGACCCGGGCGCCTGATCGCCCAAGTGTCTCGGCCGCCATCAGCCCGGCCGGCCCGGCCCCGATCACCAGCGCCTCGACGGTTTCGCTCAACGCCGGTTTCCGCGCGGCATCAGGGTCAGGCGAAACAGCGCGCGCTCCATCACCGCCATGGTCGGTGCCCGGCTGGACGAGCGCAGCGCGAGATCGGTGTCCAGCAGGTGACGCACGGCCTCCTCCAGCCCGCGCATGCCCCAGGATTGGGCCTGCCGCGCCATCTGGTCGCGGCGCGGACCAAAGATCGGCGGTCGCTGCCGCATCAGCCCGGCAACCGCGCCGCCGGGATCCGAGGCCGCGGCGTGAAGCGCCCGAAAATGCCGCAGGGCCGCGATGCACAGCATCACCGGCGCCACCCCCTGCGCCTCGATCCGGCGCATCAGCCGGGGGAAGGCGTCGGCCTTGCCCTCGGCGACAAGGGTGATCAGATCATCGACCTCGGCTTCGATGGTGGCGGGCGCCATAAGGGCGATTTCGTCGGCGGTCAGCGGCGCGCTGTCGCCATGCTTGTAGAGCCCGATCTTTTCGATCGTCTGGCGGAAATCGCCGGGGTCGAGTGCACGCGACAGCGCGGTCAGATCGGCCATCGCCGGGGCCGGAACCTCGCGCAGGCCGGCATCGGCCAGCCAGCGGGCGATCTCGGCCTCGCCGGGGGGATCGTCATAGATCGGCGCGGCGACGGCCGAGGCGTGCCCGTCGAACAGCTTTCGCAGCGCCGAGGCCTTGCCCAAAGCGCCGGCGGTGATCACGATGACGGCGTCGCCGCGCGCCCAGTCCTGCAACGCGGTCGCGACGGCGGGTGCGGCGGTGTCGGGCGCATCCTCGACAAGAACCACGCGCGGACCGGGAAAAAAGCCGACCGCCTTCACCGCGTCCAGAAGCTGCGCGGGATCTTTGCGCAGATCGCCGCCTGCGATCCGGGTCAGCCGCATTTCCTGATCGGCGTTGGGGCCGGTCAGCGCGGCCACGGCCTCGGCCCGTTTCAGCGCCACCCGCATCGCGTCGGCGCCGTAGATCAAAAGCCCCGGCCGCGTCGGATCCGGCTTGGCCAGATAGCGCGCGATCTCGGCGCCCTTGAGATTCATGCGGACGCCGTCACGGTGCGGCGGCCAGAAGCCGGGTGATGACCTGATCGGCCAGCATGACGGCCAGCCGCTGATGGGCGTCACGCTCGGCCGCGGTGGTGGCGATGACCGTGCCGCTGGCCGAGTAACTGGTGAAACTGCTGGCCTGCCCCGAGGTGATCTTACGCCCGGTCGCGATCTCGGTCAGACTGAAATCGACGGTGCCGTTCAGCGCATAGCGGGTGGTGTCCTGATCGGGGGTGATCGCCTGCGGAACCGTGGCGGTGGTGATGCGGTAATCCAGCGCATAGACCGCACCCTGATCCGGCCCCAGCCGTTCGGAAATGCGCCGGACGAACATGAACCCGTCGCCATCGACCGGATCCACCGGCCGCACCTTGCCGAAAAGGCGCGTGCCCCCCCCGCCCGGACCATAGACCGGGGTAAAGCCGCATGCGGCAAGTCCCACAGCGGTGCCCGCGCCAAGGCCGGACAACAGCAATCCGCGCCGCGATACCCGTCTAGACAACGACATTGACGATCCTTCCCGGCACCACGATCAGCTTTTTCGGCGCCCGACCCTCGAGCGCGCGGCTGACGGAATCCTCGGCCAGCACCAGAGACTTGACCTCATCCTCGGCCATGTCCTTGGGCACGGTGATCTCGGCGCGGCGCTTGCCGTTGATCTGGATGGGCAGGGTCACCGTATCATCGACCAGCAAGGCCGGATCGGCCTTCGGCCATGCCGCGTCCACAACCATGCCCCGGCCCCCCGCCAGCGCCCAGACGTCTTCGGCCAGATGCGGCACCATCGGGGCCATCAACTGCGCCATCACCCGCAGGACGGCGCGGCGCCCCTCGCCCCCCGCCTTGGATTTGCCGATGGCGTTGGCGAGTTCGTAAATCTTGGCCACGGCCTTGTTGAAGGCGAAGCCTTCGATGGATTTCGTCACATCGGCGATGGCGCGGTGGGCCGCGCGGGTCAGGTCCGGATCATCGCCGCCATCCGCAGGCGCCTCATCGGCCAGACGCCAGACCCGGGACAGGAATTTGTTCGCGGCCTCGGCCCCGGCGGCGGTCCATTCCACGTCGCGTTCGGGCGGGCTGTCGGACAGCATGAACCAGCGCGCGGTGTCGGCGCCGAAATTCGCCACGATATTCACCGGATCGACCACATTCTTCTTGGATTTCGACATCTTGGCCGAGGGAATCACCTCGACCGGGGTGCCGTCGGCCAGCTTGCCGTCATTGACATCCTCGGGCAGGTGATAGACCGGGCGGCCGCGATCGTCGCGGGTCATGTAGATTTCATGCGTGACCATGCCTTGGGTGAAAAGCGCATCGAATGGCTCGATGGCCGAGGCCGGCAGGTGTCCGGTCTTCTCCATCGCGCGGGCGAAGAAGCGCGAATAAAGCAGATGCAGAATCGCATGCTCGATTCCGCCGATATACTGGTCGACGTTCATCCAGTAATCGGCGTCCGCGCGCACCGTGGGCGTGGCCGCGTGTGGATTGGTGAAGCGCGCGTAATACCACGACGAATCGACGAACGTGTCCATCGTGTCGGTTTCCCGCGTCGCCGGGCCACCGCAGACCGGACAGCTGGTCTGGCGCCAGGTCGGATGCCGGTCCAGCGGATTGCCGGGCACGTCGAAGGTCACATCCAGCGGCAGCAGAACGGGCAGGTTTTCCTTGGCTTCCGGCACCGTGCCATGAACCTCGCAATGCACGACCGGGATCGGGCAGCCCCAATAGCGCTGGCGCGAGATGCCCCAGTCGCGCAGGCGGAATTTCGTGACGCCCTCGCCCCAGCCCTGCTGTTCGGCCGCCGCGATGGCGGTGGCCACGCCCTCGTCGCCGGTCTGGTCGGGCTGACCCGCGAAGCCGCGCACATAGGTGACGGTTTCGGACTTCATCGGGACGTAAGGGGCCTTGGCGACAAGCGCGTCGGCCTGCGCCAGATCCATGCCCGGCTCGCCGAAGGCAGCGCGGATCGGCAGGCCGTATTTCAGCGCGAATTCATGGTCGCGCTCATCATGGGCGGGGCTTCCGAAAATCGCGCCGGTGCCATAGTCCATCAGCACGAAATTGGCGATCCAGATCGGCAAATCCCAAGCCTGATCAAGCGGATGCCTGACCTTCAGCCCGGTATCGAAACCCATCTTGGGCGCGGTCTCGATCGCTTCCTCGGTGGTGCCGATGCGGCGGCACTCCTCGACAAAACCGGCGATTTCGGGGTTGGTTTCGGCCAACGTCCTGACCATCGGGTGATCGGGCGACAGCGCCAGAAACGACGCCCCCATCAGCGTGTCGGGGCGGGTCGTATAGACCTCGATCCGGTCGAACCCTTCGGGCGCACCGACGGTGTCAAAGCGGAATTGCAGCCCGCGCGACTTGCCGATCCAGTTATGCTGCATCAGCCGGACCTTTTCCGGCCAGCCGTCCAGACTGTCCAAGGCGGACAGCAATTCCTCGGAATAATCACTGATGCGGAAGAACCACTGGGTCAGTTCCTTGCGCTCGACCTCGGCGCCCGAGCGCCAGCCCTTGCCGTCGATCACCTGTTCATTCGCCAAGACGGTCATGTCGACCGGATCCCAGTTCACCTGTGCCGATTTGCGGGTGATCAGCCCGGCGGCCAGCATGTCCAGAAACAGGGCCTGCTGCTGGGCGACATAGTCATCATCGCAGGTGGCGAATTCGCGCGACCAGTCGATCGACAGGCCCAGCGGCTTCAGTTGCCCCCGCATGGTGGCGATATTGGCATAGGTCCAGTTGCGCGGATGGCCGCCCTGCTCCATCGCCGCATTTTCGGCCGGCATGCCGAACGCGTCCCAGCCCATCGGATGCAGCACGCTGAACCCTTGCGCGCGTTTGAACCGGGCCACCACGTCGCCCATGGTATAGTTGCGCACATGCCCCATGTGGATGCGGCCCGAGGGATAGGGAAACATCTCCAGCACGTAATATTTCGGGCGTTCGTCACGCACCGCGGTAAAGCTGCCAGCATCGGCCCACGCCTGTTGCCAGCGCGGTTCGCTTTGTGCGGGATCATACGGCATAACGGTTCCTTCGGGAGATCTTGCGTCCCGCCGGGTTTACCCGTCCGCCTTGGTGGCGTCCAGCGCGGCCGTTACAGGTTGCGGTCACGCACGCGCAACTGGCGGGCGCGGGTAAGGATCGCGTCCTCGACGGCACGGACCGTGTCGGGCGCCACGGCGCTGCCGCCCGGACCTTGCAACGACACCTTCAGCGCGCGTGCGTCCAGCGCCGGATCGCTGACCTTGATCGTGGCGCGATAGGGGCGCCCGCCGCCCGGCGGGGTGCCATAGCCGGTCACGATGATGCCGGTGAAGGGATCGACGGACTGCTTCGGCAGGAAGTCCAGAATCTCAAGGCTGGCGTTCCACAGGTAACGGTTCACGGCGACGGTTTCGTTCGGATCGCCCGAGTTCGAGAACAGATCCCACACCGTCGATTCGCGCTGACGTCCTTCGCTTCCCCGGTCAAGGGGGTTGCGTTCGCTGGTGCGGTCAGAGCCGACGGGGCCGGTGATGCCGCAAGCCGCCAGTGCCAGAACGGCCGTCAGCGGCACGATTATGCGCGTTGCGCGTCGGATCATCTGAAGTCCCCCGGTTCATTACCCGCGGGCGCGCGCGCCCGTTCATTACGATTGAACGGATCAATAGCGCGGAAACCGTCCGTGCGACAAGGCAGAAGCTGCGGGCTTATTATAAGCGGTGGCAGAGACCGGCGTGGCCATTCCGCCGCACTGTGACATGAGTGCACCACAATCGAGCGATTCCCGACGCAGGCGGCTGATTCCGTTGCATTGTCCGGATGAAAGCGCGAAAACCCCCTCATACCCAACCACAGCTTTGGATGGGGCAGTCAGAGAGACATGAGGGAAAACATGAAAAAGGTTCTTTTTGCGAGCACCGCGCTCGTCATGATGACCGCAGGGGTCGCTTCGGCCGAGGTCGCGCTGAGCGGTGACGGCCGTATGGGTATCGTCTATGACGGTAACGACGCCCAGTTCTCGAGCCGTATCCGTGCGCGCTTCACCATGACCGGCGAATCGGATGCCGGCCTGTCGTTCGGTGGTACCTTCCGCGTCGACCAGGAAAACTACAGCTCGAACAGCTTCCGTTCGGCCGCTCGTGGTACCGCTGGCGCCGTCTGGATCTCGGGCACCTACGGCAAGCTGTCGATGGGTGACACCGTTTCGGCTTCGGAAGCTGCTGTCGGCGACCTGTACGACATCGGTTACACCGAAGGCTCCTTCGCTGGTGACTACGAAGAAATCTCGTACCTGACCGGCGACGGCGAAAACCTCAATCAGGGTCCGAACATCCTGTACGAGTACAGCTATAACAACTTCAAGTTCTACGCTTCGGCCTCGGACGGTTCGGACAACCTGGTTTGCGGCGTCGGCGCCGTGACCGGTTCGGACGCAGTTTGCAACGTGCCCGGCGATGACGACAAGTCGGACACCGCATGGTCGCTGGCCGCCGCCTATGACGCCGGCAACTACAACGTCGGTCTGGGCTATGCCCGTCATGGCGACGCCAAAGAAATCGTTCTGGGTGGTGAAGCTACCTTCAACCAGTTCAGCGTCAAAGCTGTCATCGCGGACTACAAAGACCGCGGCTGGGCCCCTGGCTACGACTTCGACAAGACCTACGGCATCTCGGCCAAATACGCGGCTAACGCTCTGACCGTGAAAGCCAACTGGCGCCGCGACGAAGTCAACTCGCTGATCGCCGGTGTTGATGACGAGAGCTTCGACTCCTACGGGATCGGCGCTGACTACGACCTGGGTGGCGGCGCCACCGTGGCCGGCGGCATCTCCAAATCCGATTACATCGACGACACCGTCGCCGACTTCGGTATCAAATTCAAATTCTGATCTCCGGATCGGTGAATTTGCGGAAAGAGCGGGCCTTGCGCCCGCTCTTTTCATTTTCCAGGATTGTTCCATGGCTATCGACGACATCATCGCCCGCATGCGCGCCGCCGAACGTGCGGCGGACCGACCGGCGGGATCGGTCAAGCTGATCGCGGTCAGCAAGGTCCAGCCCCCGGCGCGGGTCGAGGCCGTGCTGGATCAGGGCTATCGCATATTCGGGGAAAATTACGTGCAGGAAGCGCAGGGCAAATGGCCCCTCTGGCGCGACAGATTCGACGGGGTCGAACTACACATGATCGGCCCGCTGCAAAGCAACAAGGCCAAGCCGGCGATCGAGCTGTTCGACGCGATCCACACGCTCGACCGACCCTCGCTGGCGCAAAAACTGGCGCGGCAGATCCAGTCGTCGGGAAAGGCGCCGCAGCTTTTCGTGCAGATCAACACCGGATCCGAGGCGCAGAAAGCCGGTGTGCTGCCGGCTGAGGCCGACGCCTTCATCGCCGATTGCCGCGCCATGGATCTGCCGCTGGCGGGTCTGATGTGCATCCCCCCCGAATCCGAGGATCCCGCCCCCCATTTCGAC
The DNA here is from genome assembly GCF_042680785.1 of Paracoccus pacificus. Lineage (NCBI taxonomy): Bacteria > Pseudomonadati > Pseudomonadota > Alphaproteobacteria > Rhodobacterales > Paracoccaceae > Paracoccus > Paracoccus pacificus. Next base: position 28,054 of record NZ_JBHUEN010000006.1, on the reverse strand, counting down.
TTGCTGCGCCAGATCGCGCAGCGCAACGGGCTGAGCGGCCTGTCGATGGGGATGAGTGCCGATTTCGAAACCGCGATCGCCCATGGCGCGACGCATATCCGCGTCGGATCGGCGATTTTCGGGCAGCGCAGCTATACCTGATCTTTTGTGGCACCGCTCCTGCGGGACGGAAACCGGTGGCCAAGGGCGGGGATGATCAGCCGCGCCCCCCGCACCACCCTGGGCGCCAGCCACAGAAGATCCGTCCGGCCCATGGCGATGCATCCCGCTGTCGCAAAGCCGGGCCGGCGCCACTGATGCAGGAAAATCGCCGAACCGGCGCCGGGTCGGGCCTGCGGCCAGTTCCAATCCGTTGTCAGGATGACGTCATACAGCGGATCGGCGCGGCGCAGCTTTTCGTGGCTGGGCGCGAAGGGCTGGCGGACATGGCGATTATAGGCCGCGTCCTGCGGATCATCGCACCACAGATCACCCGGTCGAATCGGCTGCGACCATGACCGGGCGCGCTTACCCGGTCGGGGCGATGGAACATTCCGGTGATGCGATGGGTACCGATCGGGGTGGCGCCATCGCCTTCGCGTTTCGATGCGGATAATCCGCCCCGCCCGACCGTGACCGGGATGATCCGGCCCTGAAAGCGCAGGCCGAGCGGGGTCAGAACCAGATCGCCGTCGCTCACAGCAGATGACCGGATTTCTCGGCCTTGATGTCCAGATAACCGGTGTTGAACCGATTGCGCGGGGTGATCAACGGCACGCGTTCGGTCACGCCGATCCCGTGGTTTTCCAGCATCTGCACCTTGCGCGGGTTGTTGGTCAGTAGCCTGACCTGACCGAACCCGAGCCGGCGCAGCAGGGCTGCGCCGATGCGAAAATCACGCTCATCATCCTCAAAGCCCAGACGATGGTTCGCCTCGACGGTGTCATAACCCTGATCCTGCAGTGAATAGGCCCGCATCTTGTTGGCAAGGCCGATGCCGCGACCTTCCTGGTTCAGGTACAACAATACGCCCGCGCCGTTCTCGCCCATCATCCGCAGCGCCTCGTGCAGTTGCGGGCCGCAATCGCATTTCAGGCTGCCCAGCACGTCGCCGGTGAAACAGGCCGAATGCAGACGCGCCAGCACCGGCTTGTCCCGCGCTGGTTGGCCGATCTCGACCGCGTAATGCTCGGCCTCGCCGTCGTCGGGGCGATAGATGTGCAGCCGCGACTGCCCGGCCAGCGCCAGCGGCACCCGCGCGGCCGCGACCTCGGCCATGGCGGTTTCGGCGGCAAGGCTGGCGATGGCGGGCAGGGCGTCGAACCGGGTCAGCCCGGGCAGATCCTGCGTCGTCGGGACAACCAGAACCGCCGGCAGAAGATGCGCCGATTTGGCCAGCGCGATGCCGGCGCGCTCGATGTCGGTGGCGCCGCCGCGCATGGCGAACAGCGGCCCCTTCATCGGGTTCGCCAGATCGCCGGCAGGGTCGGCCAGCCCGCGCAACCAGTCCGCCCCCTGATCCGGCGGCAGCGGCAGCCGCGCCAGATCGCCGTCATAGACCCGCGCCTTCAGCGTTTCGGCCCGCCGGGCGGTCAGGGCGACATGCGGCGCCCCTTGGGCGCGAAGCTCGGCCAGCCGGGCCGGTGACAGGGTCTCAATGGCCGCGACCAGTGCGGTCTGTTCGCCGTCGCGGATCACCACCGGCAGACCCACGCGCAGATCGGCCCGGGCCCGGGCCAATGTTTCGGAAAGGGTGGGGATCAGGGGCAAAGGCTCACCAGTTTTGAAACAAACTGAAACATAAGGGCGTCCTGCGACAACTCCATGTGAGAATTATTTCGATCCGGGTCAAGTCGCTTGCCGGTTCCGCTCCACGGGCTCAACTGTGACGCAAATGTTGATGAAGGAGGCCGAGATGGCTGGACTTAAGAAAATCCTGCTGGTCGATGACGAGGACGACCTGCGCGAAGCACTGGCCGAACAACTGGTCGCCACCGAGGATTTCGACGTGTTCGAGGCCGGCAACGGCGCCGAGGCCGTCGACCGCGCCAAATCGCAACTGTTCGATCTGGTGGTGCTGGATGTCGGCCTGCCCGACACCGACGGGCGCGAGCTGTGCAAGCGGCTGCGCAAGCAGGGCGTGAAATGCCCCATCGTCATGCTGACCGGTCATGACACCGACGCGGACACCATTCTGGGTCTGGACAGCGGTGCGAATGACTACATCACCAAGCCGTTCAAGTTCCCGGTTCTGCTGGCGCGCCTGCGCGCCCAGTTGCGCACGCATGAGCAGTCCGAGGACGCGATCTTCCAGCTTGGCCCCTATACGTTCAAGCCCGCCATGAAGATGCTGATCGACGCCAAGGAACGCAAAATCCGTCTGACGGAAAAGGAAACCAACATCCTGAAGTTCCTGTATCGGGCGACCGACGGCGTGGTGCCGCGCGATGTGCTGCTGCACGAGGTCTGGGGGTATAACGCCGGCGTCACCACCCACACGCTGGAGACCCATATCTATCGCCTGCGTCAGAAGATCGAGCCCGATCCCTCGAACGCGCGGCTTCTGGTGACGGAAAGCGGCGGATATCGGCTGGTCGCGTAAAAATTGTGGCGCGACTCGGGAACTCGCCACAATATGGATGAGTTGCACCGGTGATCCACGTGATACCCAGTGATCGGGGATGCGATCACACCCTCCCTGTCTCGACTGGCCCCGGCATTGTCCGGGGCCTTTTTCTTGGCCGAACCCCTGCTGTGGCAAGCGGGCAACAAGTCGGCCTTTGAAAGGGCGCGCCGGAACCGTGGTTCCGGCCGGACGTTTTGATTTCGAAGCCCAGTGGTCGGCGGATGCGGCCACATTTCAAATTGACCCCGGTCGGCAGGATCGGGGTCAATTGCGTTGCGCGGAACGGCTGGAAGGCGGCGCTAATAGGGCATCGGCCAGGCGCGGTGAACAAGGTTGATCTCGGCCACTTCCTCCGCGCTCAGCCGCTTTTCGATCCCGGCAAGGTTATGGGCAAGCTGGTCGTCGCTGGTCGCGCCGATGATCGGGATGACCGGGAAGGGCCGGGCCAGACCCCACGCATTGGCCATGTGGATCAGGTCCCAGCCCAGCCGGTTCGCCAGATCCTGATAGGCCGCGACCGCGCCGAATGCGCGGTCGGTCTTGCGCCCACCCAGATGCCCAGCACCGCCGTTCGCAATATCGACCGCCACGCGGCTGCCCGGCGGCACCGCCCCATTCTGGTATTTGCCGGTCAACAGGCCGGCAGCGAGGGGTGAATAGGATAACAGCGTCACCCCCTCGGCAATCGCCATCTCGGCCATGTCGGTATCGTAATGCCGGTTCAGAAGCGAATATTCGTTCTGTACGCTGGCCACGCGCGGGCCGCCCAGACGGGCGGCGGTGTCGATCCAGCGAATGGTTCCCCAGGCGGAATCGTTCGACAGGCCAAAGGCGCGGATCTTGCCGGCGTCGACCGCCTTTTGCAGCGCGCCGATCATATCGGCCATCTCGGCCAGCGTCTTGCCCGGATCAATCCGCGACGGATCATATCCCCAGTTCTGCCGAAAGGCGTAAGAGCCGCGCGAGGGCCAATGCAGCTGATACAGGTCGATGACATCGACCCCCAGCCGCGACAGCGAAACGTCGATCTGTGTCCCGACATTGCCGCCGTCATAACCCTGGCCGTTCCGGACCTGCATGTTGCCGGGGCCGGCGATCTTGGTCGCGATCTGCACCTTTGCCCGGTTGCCGCGCGCCGCCAGCCACGCGCCGATCATCCGTTCGCTGTTGCCGACGGTTTCCTTGCGGACCGGGTTGACCGGGTACATCTCGGCCGTGTCCAGAAAACTGATGCCGGCGTCCAGCGCCCGGTCCATCTGCGCAAAGGCGTCCTTCTGCCCGGTCTGGTTGCCGAAGGTCATGGTGCCAAGGCAGACCGCGCTGACCCTGATGCCGCTTCGGCCCAGTTCGACCTGATCCATCCGATAATCCTCAAACAAGTGCGGTGCCTGCGCAAAGAACCAATACCGCGCGGTGAATGCCAGTCCGAAATGCACGATCCGGCGGCCAGATGGACAAAACCGGGCCTTGGTTCTAGGGTCGCGGGCGGTTTTGCAGGCAGATGAGGCAGCGCGTGTTCACGATCGCCACATGGAACATCAACTCGGTCCGGTTGCGATCCGGGCTGGTCACGCGGCTGATGAGCGAAGAGGCGCCCGACATCCTGTGCCTTCAGGAATGCAAGTCCCCCGTCGATCTGATTCCGGCCGAGCTGTTCCATGCGCTTGGCTATCACTGGATGGTTGCCCGGGGGCAAAAGGGTTATAACGGCGTCGCCATCATCTCGAAACTGCCGATCACCGACGCCGGCGACCGCGACTATGCGGGCCTAGGCCATGCGCGCCATGTCGCGGCCCGGCTGGAAAACGGGGTGACGGTGCATAATTTCTATGTGCCGGCGGGGGCGGATATTCCAGACCGCGATCTGAACCCGAAATTCGGCCAGAAGCTTGATTTCCTGACCGAGATGCGGGACGCCTTTCACGCCGATGCGCCCAGCCGCGCGATTCTGGTGGGCGACCTGAACATCGCCCCGCGCGAAGATGACGTCTGGAACCACAAGGCATTGCTGAAGGTCGTCAGCCACACCCCGATCGAGGTCGAACATCTGGCCGCGGCGCAGGACGCCGGCCGATGGGTGGACGTGACCCGGCGCGATATTCCCGATGGCCGGTTGTACTCGTGGTGGAGCTATCGCGCGCGGGATTGGGACGCGGCGGACAAGGGCCGGCGGCTGGATCACATCTGGGCCTCGCCCGATATCGCCTCGGCCGCGCATGGCAGCCGCATCCTACGCCCGGTGCGCGGCTGGGAACAGCCCAGCGACCACGTCCCGGTGCTGGCGCGTTTCGATCTATGACCCTGAAACTGACCCGCCGCGCCTTGCTGTTCGGATCGGGTGTCGCGGTCGGCGCTTATGGCGCCAGCCGGCTGATGCCGTGGCGTGACACGGCGGCGGGTGTGGCGCTGAGCGCGCCTACGCCCGATGGATGGCTGAACGACGCCTCGCTGCTATCGGCCACGCCCATCGCCAAGCACATCGTGATCGCCGAGAAGCGCAGCGACAAGATGATTGCCGAATTGCGCGCCCTGCTGGCCGAGGCGCGCGGGTCCGGCCAGCCGCTTTGTCTGTCGGCTGCCCGCCACTCGATGGGCGGCCAGTCCATTCCGCGCGAGGGAATCGCGCTGACCTGGGACTCCGCCGGAATCGAGATCGACACCGAAAATCAGCTTTACCGCTGCGAGTCGGGCGCGCGCTGGTCGCAGATCATCGCGGCACTGGACCCGGTCGGGCTGTCGCCCAAGGTCATGCAGTCGAACAACGACTTCGGCATCGGCGCCACCTTCAGCGTGAACGCGCATGGCTGGCCGGTGCCGCATGGGCCAATGGGCTCGACCGTGCGGCAGATCGAGATGATGCTGCCGGACGGTGAACTGATCACCGCCTCGCGTCAGGAAAATCCCGATCTGTTCGGCATGGCCATGGGCGGCTATGGGCTGGTCGGGCTGATCCTGTCGATGCAGGTCGAGGCCGCGCCGAATCTGCGCATGGCGCCGGAGTTCCGGAAAGTGCCGGGCGTCAGCTTGGCCGAAGCCTTTGCCGGGGCGCTGGCCGATCCACAGGTCGGCATGGCCTATGGCAGGCTGTCGGTGGGGCGCGGCGATTTCCTGCGCGACGGGCTGATGATCGCCTATCGCCCCGACGCCGACCAGACCGATCTGCCCCCGGCCGAGGGCTCGGGCGCGGTGGCCCGGATCGGGGCGCATATCTATCGCTGGCAATTGCTGCGCGAGCCGGCCAAAGCGGTCCGCTGGTGGCTCGAGGCCGATCTGAACCCCCGGCTGGCCGGCAGCGCGACCCGCAACAGCCTGATGAACGAGCCGGTGATCACGCTGGACGACGGTGATCCGACCCGCACCGACATCCTGCACGAATATTTCGTTCCGGCCGACCGCTGGGGCGACTTCGTGGCGCTTTGCGGCGCGGTCATTCCCCCCAGCTATCAAGAGATGCTGAACGTCACCATCCGCCATGTCGACACCGACCCCGACAGCTGGCTGGCCTATGCGCCGGCGCCGCGACTGGCTGCGGTCATGTCGTTTTCACAGGAAATGTCGGCGCGGGCCGAGGCGGACATGGCCCGGATCACCCGTGAGATGATCGACGGCATGATCGCCATCGGCGGCAGCTATTACCTGCCGTACCGTCCCCATGCCACGATCCCGCAATTCACCGGCGCCTATCGCCGCGCCGCCGAATTCGCCGAACGCAAACGTCAGCTTGACCCGGGCCTGACGCTGCGCAACGCTTTGTGGGACAGGTATCTGTCGATGGTCTGACACAGAAGGGGACCGGCATGACCACGCAACAGAAAGTCGCGATGCTTTATGCGCTGTTGCTGCTGGGCGCGGCCGCGCTGAACTATCTGCCGGGGCTGACCGATGATCAGGGCCGCGTGTTCGGCATTTTCGCTCTGGACATCTTCGACGATCTTCTGCACCTCGCGTCGGCGCTCTGGGCGTTTTTCGCGGCCCTTATCGGCGGCCGGGCGGCGCGGCAGTTCCTGCTGATCTTCGGAGGGCTTTATCTGGCCGACGGGTTGCTGGGGCTGGCGACCGGCTCGGGCTTTCTTGATCTCGGCATCTTCAACTATGGCGTGCTGGACCAGCCGTTCAAATTCAAGGTTCTGGCCAGCGGGCCGCATATCCTGCTGGGCGGCTTCGCGCTTTCGATGGGGCTGCGCCGTTGGTGATATGGCGCTGGCTGCGGCG
>NZ_JBHUEN010000006.1:0-21188 GCF_042680785.1 Paracoccus pacificus | reverse complement strand
ATGGACCGAGGTCGCCTGCCGGGGCAAGCCGGTCGCGCAAGCCTATACGCCGATACTGGACCAGCGCCGCGACGAATCCCGCACCTTCACCACCTATCCGGAATGGCACATCGTGCATGCCTATGACGATTACGCCCGGACCATCGCCACCGGCGACCCGGATGATTTCGGGTTTTTCCGGGCGATACGCGGCTTTTGGAGCTCGCTTTGCCCGATGGCGCGGTTGGCCGGAGAGCATGGCGGTTTTACCACGGAATCGAAGATGACGATCTATACGATCGGGGTCAGCTTTTCGGTCGAGATGGCGCTGAAGGCGGCTTACGAAGAAACGCTCGGCCGGGTTGCGACATGGTTCCGCGGCCCGACCCGGGCGCCGCTGGACGATCTTTCGGCCCGTCAGGCGGCGGATTATGCGGCTTTCCTGACCCAGACCCCCTGGTATCAGTGGGATTTCCGGCGCGATGCGGCGGCACTTGACGCGCAGGCGACGCCGGTTTTTCGCGATCGCGAAAGACGGCTGGCGCTGGGGCTGGAATACCGCGCCAAGGCCGCCTATGCCGATGCGATCCGGGCGGCGGTGGCCGCGACCGGGCAGGACGCGCTGACCCTGCGCGCAATCGTCACCGGGCTTGATGACCGGACCCTTGCCGAAATTCCCGGCGTCACCGTGATCGCCGACCGCAAGCAGGGCGTCGAGATCGAAACCCCCCGCTATCGCGCCTTTACCGAAATCCTGCGCCAGATCGCGGACAAGGGGGGCGACATGGTGGAAATCGCCGGAAATGACCAGATCATGCTGACGGCGATCACGCCCGACGATCGCGACCTTGGCGCGATCTTTGCCTTTCCGCGTCAGGGCTATGGCGACTGGCGGCAGTTGATCGTGGTGCCGGTGCCGGAGCTCACGCAGAAGATTCGCGATCTTGCCGCCGCGGGTGTAAGGTTGGAGCATGTCCACGACTATTAAGGCCCTCGCACTTGCGCTGTGCGGCTGGCTGGCGCTGTTGGCGCTTGGCATGTTCATTCCGGGCGCCGCCCCGGCCGCGATGGTGATCGGCCCGTCGCACCGCCTGCTGGATCACCTTCCGCAGGCGCGGATCGTCGAGACCGGGCAGGCCACCATCACCCTGTCAGGCGTGAACGCGGCGCAGATTTACCGCGCCGGCGCATGGCTTGTGCTGCCCGCGCGGCTGCCGCTTTGCGTTGACCGCTGATCTTGCAAGGGCGGCCCGCGCAGTCCATCTAGGAGGCACACAGATTGCATGAGGTCCCGATGCTGAACCTTGGTCAAGACACCGCCGCCCCGAAGCCCGCCGATTTCATCAATGACGTGACCGAGGCCAATTTCATGGCCGAGGTGGTCGATGCCTCGATGAATGTCCCGGTGATCGTCGATTTCTGGGCGCCGTGGTGCGGGCCGTGCAAGACGCTTGGCCCGGCGCTGGAGGCCGAGGTGACCCGTCACAAGGGCCGTGTCCGCATGGCCAAGGTCAATGTCGACGAAAACCAGATGATCGCCTCGCAATTGCGGGTGCAGTCGATCCCAACCGTTTTCGCGTTTTTTCAGGGCCAGCCCGTAGACGCGTTTCAGGGTACGATTCCGCCGGGTCAGATCAAGCAATTCGTCGATAAGCTGGTCGCGCTTGGCGGCGACGACGGCGGTCTGGCCGAGGCGCTGGAGGCGGCCGAGGCGATGCTGACCGAAGGCGCGGCCGATGATGCCGCCGAAACATTTGCCGCGATAACCGAGGAAGAGCCCGAAAACGCCGCCGCGTGGGGCGGTCTGATCCGCGCCCGTCTGGCGCAGGGCGACGCGGCGGCGGTCGATCAGGCGCTAGCCGACCTGCCCGCGGCGATCAAATCCGCCGCCCCGGTCGAGGCCGCGCGTGCGGCGGTTCAACTGGCCCGTCAGGCCGAGAACGTGGGTCCTCTGGCCGAGCTTGAGGCGCGGGTCGCCGCCGACCCTGCGGACAATCAGGCGCGTTTCGATCTGGCCACCGCGCTTCATGCCGGCGGCAATGTCGAACAGGCCGTCGATCAGTTGCTGGAACTGTTCCGCCGCGACCGGGAATGGAACGACGGCGCCGCCAAGAACCAGCTTGTGACGATATTCGATTCCCTGAAGCCGACCGATCCCGTGGTGCAAAAGGGCAGACGACGCCTGTCCTCCATGATCTTCGTGTGATGTTGCGGCATTTCGACCTTCCCGTAACCTTGCCGCTGTTTCCCCTTGCCGGAGCCTTGCTGCTGCCCCGCACGCGCCTGCCGTTGCACATCTATGAGCCGCGCTATCTGCAAATGCTGGAAGATGTGATGAAAACGGGCAACCGGCTGATCGGGATGATGCAGCCCATCGGCGACGGGCTGGGGCAGATCGGATGTGCGGGACGGCTGGTCGGATTCTCGGAAACCGATGAGGGCCGGATGATGATTTCGCTGCGCGCGGTCAGCCGCTTTCGCCTGACCGATGTCGAGGATGGTTTTGCCCCCTATCTGCGCGGACGCGCCGACTGGTCGGGCTTTGACGCCGATCAGGGCCCGGCGGAAACCGACCCGGATCTGGACCGCCCGATCCTGCTGGAACGGCTGAAACGCTATATGGACCAGCACGGCCTGTCGACCGACTGGGACGCCGTCGCCAATGCCGAGGATGAGACGCTGATCAACTCGCTGGCGATCCTTCTGCCCTTCGAGCCCGAGGAAAAACAGGCCCTGCTGGAGGCCGGAACGCTGGCCGAGCGGCGGGCGGTTCTGGAAACCCTGATCGAATTTGAACTGCTGAACCCCGGTGGCGGAGAGGAGCGTTTGCAATGACCGAACCCGGTTTCGACCGCCATATGCTGGAATCGCTGGTCTGTCCGGTGACCCACACGACGCTAAGCTATGATGCCGCGCGGCAGGAACTGGTCTCGAAAGCCGCCAATCTGGCGTTTCCGATACGCGACGGCATCCCGATCATGCTGGTGTCCGAGGCGCGGCCGCTGGAATAAGGCCGCCGCTACCGCGAAGGTTACAGCGGCTTGCCGGTCATCAGGCGCGGCAGCGCGCCACCGCCCGGCGCGGTCAGCCCCGCCGCCTGACGCATCAGCCGCCGGCGCAGCGGCCCGATCGCGTTGACCAGGCCCAGCCCCATGCTCCGGCCCGTGCGGAGTATCATATTATCATTTGAAAACAGCGTGTTGATGGCGTCCGTAAACAGCGCCATGTTGGTGTCGTCGAACCGGCGCCACGCCTGATAGCGGTCAAGCACATCCGCGGCACCCGGATCTTCGCCGCGACGATAAGCGTCCGTCAGGACTTCGGCCAGCGCCGCGACATCACGCAGCCCGATGTTCAACCCCTGCCCGGCCAAGGGGTGGATGCCATGCGCGGCATCGCCGACCAGCGCCATGCGCGGGGCCACATAGCTTTCCGCAAGCGTGAGCCCCAGCGGATAGCTGAAACGCGGTCCGGCCAGCGTGATCCGGCCCAGAAAATCGCCAAAGCGCGGCCGCAGGACGTCAAGGAACCCGGCATCGTCCAGCGCCTCGATCGCCCGGGCGCTTTCGGCACGCTCGGACCAGACGATGGAACTGCGGTTGCCCGGCAGCGGAAGGATCGCCAGCGGGCCGGTCGGCAGAAAGATCTGATAGGCGGTGCCGTGATGGGGCAATTCGTGGTCGATGGCGGCGACAAGGGCGGTCTGCTGATAGCCATGGCCGGTCCGGCGGATGCCCGCACGGGCGGCGGTGCCGGAGCCGCGCCCGTCGGCCCCGATCAGAACCGCGCCGCGCAGCCGCTGCCCGTCGGACAGATGTGCGGTGACGCCCGTCGCGTCCGGATCATGCCGCTCGATCCGGGTGGCCGGGATCACCGTCACCCGCCCCGCCATCCCCGCTTGCAGCGCGCGGTAAAGGAAGCGGTCCTCGATCATCTGTCCGACCGGGCCTTCCTCGATCTCGGCGCTGTCCAGACGCAGCGCAATGCCCGAGCCTTCGCCGGGATGACCCTGCGTGGCGACGACCTGCCGGATCGGCTGGGCCCGGGCGGCCAGCGCGGGCCAGACCCCGACCGCCGACAGGATGCGCTGTGACCCCAGCGCCAGCGCATAGGCGCGGCCGTCGAAATCATCCGCGGCGCGGGCGCGGGCGGGCTGGGCGTCGACCACGGCCACCCGCAGCCCGGCATCGGCAAGGGCAAGCGCCAGAACCGGGCCGTTCAGGCCGCCGCCGGCGATGAGGATATCGAAATCGCTTTTCATGCGCGGTAGTATGCCGTCGCGGGCGCGATTGTCCATGCGCTGCCCATGCGTGGCCATTGCCCGGCGCATCACCTGCGGCTAGCGTGATTGGCGGATGCGGAGGTCGGGTTTCGGGGGCGCGCATGGATTGGCTGAAGGCGACAGCGGTCGAGCAGGGCCGCGCGATCATGGCCGGGTTGATCAGCCCGCTGGAGCAGCTTGAGGCTTACCTGGATGCCGTCGAACGGCACCCCGACGCCAAACGCATATTCGCCCGGCTGACCATCGACCGCGCCCGGGCCGAGGCGATCGCCGCGCATGACCGCGCCCGCGCGGGGTTGCGCCGGGGGCTTCTGGATGGGGTGGCGCTGTCGTGGAAGGATCTTTTCGACAGTGCCGGCATCGCGACCGAATCCGGCTCGAAACTGCTTGAGGGGCGGGTACCGGACCGCGATGCCCGGGTGCTGGCCGAATCGACCGTGCAGGGGCTGGTCTGCATCGGCAAGACCCATATGACGGAACTCGCGTTTTCCGGGCTGGGGCTGAACCCGATGACCGCGACACCGCCCAACGCCTATGATCCGACGCTGGTGCCGGGGGGGTCATCCTCGGGCGCGGCGGTTTCGGTGGCGCTGGGGCTTTGCGCGGCGGCGATCGGGTCGGATACCGGCGGCTCGGTGCGTGTGCCGGCGGCTTGGAACGGGCTGGTCGGGCTGAAAACCTCGCACGGGCTGGTGCCCTTGACCGGCGTCGTGCCGCTTTGCCCGCGCTTTGACACGGTGGGGCCGCTGGCCCGCACGGTCGAGGATTGCGCGGCGCTGCTGGGCGTCTTGACGGGCACCCCGGCGCCGGATCTGGGCGACGCCGATCTGAACGGCAAGCGGCTTCTGGTTCTGGACGGCGTGCCCTTCGACGGCGCGCGCGAAGGCCCGGTCCAGGCCTTTGAGGATGCGGTCAACCGTCTGGCCGCTGCCGGCGCGCGCATCACCCATGCCGAGATCGGTTGCGTCGCCGAGGCACTGGCCCTGGCGCCCAGCCTGTTCGCCCCCGAGGCTTACGGGATCTGGAAGGATCAGATCGAGGATGCGCCCGAACTGATGTTCCCGCCGGTTCTGGAGCGTTTTCGCGGCGGCAACGCGGTCTTGGCGGCGGATTATGTTTCGGCATGGGCCTCGCTTGCGCGTCTGCGCCAGGTCTGGGCGGCGGCGGTCGCCGGCTATGACGCGGTGATCCTGCCGACGGCGCCGAACCTGCCGCCCGAGGCCGCGCGGCTGCTGTCGGATGCCGATTATTTCGCCACCGAGAATTTGCTCGCGCTGCGCAATACCCGCATCGCCAACCTGCTGGACCTGCCGGCGCTGAGCCTGCCGACCGGGCAGCCGGCCTGCGGCATCATGTTGATGGGCGTCAGGGGTGGCGACCGCGCGCTGCTGTGTCTGGGCGCCGCGGCCGAGAAGGCGTTGCGCTGATCGCCCGCTGCGGGGGCTGACCCAAAAGACACAACCCCCGCTGTGCCAGCGGCTTTTTCTGGACGTCATGGCCGGTAATGGATTAACCTGCCGGTAACGGGGCATGAACGATCCCGGACGAGAGGCAGACATGGCAACACCCGAGCGGTTCTCGAACCTGCCGGAATACGCGTTTCCGCGTTTGCGGAAGCTGCTCGCGGGTATTGAACCCGGCGGGCCGCCGCTGCTTATGACCATCGGCGAACCGAAGCATCCGTTCCCCGATTTCGTGCCCGAGGTGATCGCGGCCTCGGTTGGTGAACTGTCGAAATATCCGCCGAACGAAGGCACGCCGGAATTGCTTGCTGCGATCGCCGGCTGGCTTGAGCGGCGCTATGGGCTGCATGTCGAACCGTCGCAGATCGTGTCGCTGAACGGCACGCGCGAGGGGCTGTTCAACGCCTGCATTGCGCTGTGCCCGGAATCGAAGAACGGCAAGCAGCCGATCGTGCTGACCCCGAACCCGTTTTATCAGGTCTACTCCGCCGCCGCGGCCGCTGTCGGCGCGATCCCGATGTTCGTTCCCGCGACGCTGGAGACCGGGCATTTGCCCGATTTCGCCGGGCTGGGGCGCGATGTGCTGGATCAGGTCGCGATCGCCTATATATGCTCGCCCGCCAACCCGCAGGGTGCGATCGCGGATGAAGCCTATCTTGAGCATCTGATCACCCTGGCCGAGCAGCACGATTTTCTGGTCTTTGCGGATGAGTGCTATTCCGAACTGTGGCAGGACGCGCCGCCACCCGGTGCGCTGGCGATTGCGGACCGCATGGGGCTGATCGACCGGGTGGTGATGTTCAACTCATTGTCCAAGCGGTCCAATCTGGCGGGCCTGCGGTCCGGCTTTGCCGCCGGTTCCACCGCCAATATCGCCCGCATCCGCCAGTTGCGCAGCTTTGCGGGCGCGCCGTTGCCCCTGCCGATGCAGCGGGTCAGCGAACGCGCCTGGTCGGATGAGGCGCATGTCGACGCCAACCGCGCGCTTTATCAGGAAAAATACGCCATCGCGAACCGCGTGCTGGGCAATATCCCCGGCTATCAATCGCCGCAGGGCGGCTTTTTCCTGTGGCTTCCGGTCGAGGACGGCGAAGCGGCCGCCAAGAAGCTGTGGGCCGAGACCGGCATTCAGGTGCTTCCGGGCGCCTATCTGTCGCGCGAGGTGGACGGGCATAATCCGGGCAGGAAATATATCCGCGTGGCGCTTGTCGCTCCGGTCGAAGAAATCGAGACGGCGCTTAACCGTCTGAAATCCAGTCTTTATTCTTAGGGGAGGCAGAAGATGGCATCCTGGCAGGCAAAACACCGCGATCCGCTGTTTGATCAATCGACACAAGCGGCGTTGGAAAGACGCGGCAAGGAACTGCTGGGCGCCGGTCTGATCGTCCTTGGCGTCCTGATCGCGATGATGCTGGGCAGTTGGAGCCCGGATGACCCCAGTTTCCTTGCCGCCACCGATGAGCCGGCCGAGAACTTGCTGGGCCGGATGGGGGCCTATATCGCCTCGCCGCTGATGATGATCGCGGGTATCGGGTCGTGGATGCTGGCGGTGGGCGCCGTGGTCTGGGGGCTGCGCTTCATGCTGCATCGGGGTGAAGACCGCGTGATGCGCGCGGTTTTCCTGCCGATCGCGGTGGCCATTCTGTCGATCTATGCCACCTCGATGACGCCGCCGCAGGATTGGGTGCAGTCCTATGGGCTGGGCGGGCATTTCGGTGACATGGTAATGGGCGCGATGCTGAGCATCCTGCCGGTCAAGGCCTCGATCGGGATCAAGTTTCTGGCGCTGCTGATGGCGGTCGCCTCGGTCGTGGCGACGGCGATCGTTCTGGGCTTCAGCAAGGCCGAGCTGGGCCGGGCCACGATCTGGCTGGCCGACGGTTTCGCCACCGCGCGCCGTGTCGCAATGATCGTGCTGGGACGGGGCGCGCAGGCCTCGGTCACCGCCGCACGGGTGATGAAGGAACGCGCCGAGGCGCGCCGCGCCCGCGCCCGCGCCGAGGGGCCCGATTTCGCGCCGGGCGAGGATGTCTTCAAGCGGCCTGTCAATGCGCGCGCGCCCATGATTGCAGAGCGCGGTCACGGCCATGGGGCGACGATGGTGCAGCCCGATCCCGAGCTGATCGACAAGGAACCCAGCTGGAACGCGATGCATGCCGCAGCGCCCAGCGACGACCATATCCGCAGCCGCATCGCCGATGTCGTGCGTCTGCGCGCCGAAGAAACCGCCGGGGACGGCCAACGCCGCGCGGCGACACCTGTTTCGGTCGTGCCCTCGGTCGTTGCGGCCGTCGCCTCGCGGTTCACGCGCGCCGGGCGGCTTGGGCAGGGGGCTTCGGTGCAGGCCCGCCGGGCCGAGCCGCCGGTTACCGGCGCTGTCGCCGATTATGACGCCGAGGATCTGACCGATCTGCAACCCGGGACCATGATCGAACCGGCCGAGCCGGAACGGGCCGAACCTTTCGGTGTCGACACCCGCCGCGTGGTCGTGCCCGCGACGCCGCGCGCCGCCGCCCCGTCGCGCAAGGCCCGCGCCGAAGCCGAGCCGGAACTGAATTTCGGCGAAAAGGGCGCGCATTATGAATTGCCGCCGCTGTCGCTTCTGGCCAGCCCTTCGGTGGTGCAGCGCCACACGCCATCGGACGAGGCGCTGAACGAAAACGCCCGCATGCTCGAGGCCGTGCTGGACGATTATGGCGTCAAGGGCCAGATCATCAAGGTGCGCCCCGGCCCGGTGGTCACGCTGTACGAACTGGAACCCGCGCCGGGGCTGAAGGCCAGCCGGGTGATCGGGCTTGCCGACGATATCGCGCGGTCGATGTCGGCGCTGTCCGCACGGGTCTCGACCGTGCCGGGCCGTTCGGTCATCGGGATCGAGCTGCCGAACGCGCGGCGCGAAAAGGTCGTGCTGCGCGAAATCCTGGGCGGCCGCGAATTCGGCGACGGGACGCACCGGTTGCCGCTGGCGCTGGGCAAGGACATCGGCGGTGACGCGGTGGTCGCGAACCTTGCGAAAATGCCCCACCTGCTGATCGCGGGGACCACGGGTTCGGGCAAATCGGTGGCGATCAACACCATGATCCTGTCGCTTCTCTACAAGCTGACCCCCGAGGAATGCCGCCTGATCATGATCGACCCGAAGATGCTGGAACTCAGCGTCTATGACGGCATTCCGCATCTGCTTTCCCCCGTGGTGACCGACCCGAAAAAGGCCGTCGTCGCGCTGAAATGGGTGGTCAGCGAGATGGAGGAACGCTATCGCAAGATGTCCAAGATGGGCGTTCGCAACATCGAGGGCTTCAACGGCCGTGTCGCCGAAGCCCTGTCCAAGGGCGAGATGTTCCGCCGCACCGTCCAGACCGGCTTTGACGACGACACCGGAGAGCCGGTGTTCGAGACCGAAGAATTCCAGCCGCAATCGCTGCCCTATATCGTCGTCATCGTCGACGAGATGGCCGACCTGATGATGGTCGCGGGCAAGGAAATCGAGGCCTGCATTCAGCGTCTGGCGCAGATGGCCCGGGCCTCGGGCATCCACTTGATCATGGCGACGCAGCGCCCCTCGGTCGATGTCATCACCGGCACGATCAAGGCGAACTTCCCGACCCGGATCAGCTTTCAGGTCACCTCGAAAATCGACAGCCGCACCATTCTGGGCGAGCAGGGGGCAGAGCAGCTTCTGGGGCAAGGTGACATGCTCTACATGGCGGGCGGATCCAAGATCACCCGTGTGCATGGCCCCTTTGTCAGCGATGAAGAGGTCGAGGAGATCGTGAACCACCTGAAATCCTTTGGCCCGCCCGATTACATGTCGGGCGTGGTCGAGGGGCCGGATGACGAGGTCGCCTCGGATATCGACGCGGTTCTGGGTCTGGGCGGCGACGGAAGCGATGATGCGCTTTACGATCAGGCCGTGGCGATTGTCGCGCGCGACCGCAAATGCTCGACCAGCTATATCCAGCGCAAGCTGGGGATCGGCTATAACAAGGCCGCCCGGCTGGTCGAACAGATGGAGGATCAGGGCGTGGTCAGCAGTGCCAACCACGTCGGCAAGCGCGAGGTTCTGGTGCCGGAGGGGTAGGCGGCTGACGGGGCGGGCCCGCGCCAATCCCTCCCCACGCCCATCCCCTTAGCTGTCCTTGGCCATGCTTGCGTGGCGGTGGATCATCCGCCAGTCATCGCCGTCGCGGCGGAAAACTTCGGTGATGCGCAGCTTCATCGGGATTTTGCCGGGCTTGCCCGCCAGTTCAACCTCGGCGATCTGATAGCCGGTCCAGAAGGCCAGATCGCCCGACTCTGCCTTATCGTGGATCTCGAAACGGGTGGTGCCGGCGGGGCCGAACATGGCCGCGCCATCGCGATTGGCCCGGTTGACCGCTTCGGCACCCTCGGTAAACCCGCCGCCCGGATCAAAGAAGGTGGCCTGACCGTCGGTGGCCGACAGGGCTAGAACCGGACTCGCGTCGCCGCTTACATATGCCCGCGCGGCGGCCTCGCGGGATTTCATGAATGCATCGAACGTGGCGGACATGTTGTGGTTCCTTCGGTTGTTCCGTCGCGAAGCGCCGGTGATACCGATCGGTCGGAAACCGTTGGACGCGGCTTAAGGTTCCGGCGGCATGGCCGCTCGGGCCGCTATTCGCCGATCAGGGCGCGCAGGCCCGCGCGATAATCGGGATACAGCAGTGAAACCCCGAGTTCGCGCTTGATCCGATCATTCCGCACCCGCTTGGATTCGGCATAGAACGAGCGCGCCATCGGGCTGAGATCGGCGGTGTCGAACGCCTGCGCCGGCGGTATCGGCAGCCCGGCCAGCTTCGCCGCCTCGGTCAGCACATCCTGCGGCGGCGCCGGATCATCGTCGCAGACGTTCCAGATACCGGACCCGCCGTGGTCGATGGATGCGGCCAGCACCTGCGCGATGTCGTCGACATGAATGCGCGAAAAGACCTGACCGGGCTTGACGATAAGCTGCGCGCGCCCCTGCCGCAGTTTTTCAAACGGTCCCCGGCCCGGCCCATAGATACCGGCAAGGCGGAAGATGTTCAGATCCAGCCCATGGCGGTCGGCCAGTGCCTGCCAGCCATGTTCGGCGGCCAGCCGCCATTGGCCGCGCTGGGTGGTCGGGGCGGGCACGGTATCCTCATCCACCCAATCCCCGCCCCGATCGCCATAGACATTGGTCGAGGACAGATAGCCGAGCCAGCGCGGCCGGACCGCGGCGATCCGGTCCCCCCATGCTTGCAGAACCGCGTCGCCCTGCCGATCGGGCGCCACCGAGATCAGTATCGCGTCGGCGCTGTCCAGCGCCGCCGACACGCCCGCGTCATCCCCCGGCCAGATCAGCGGCGTGGCGCCGGTCTGAAGAATGGCGGCCGCGCGGGCTGCGTCGCGCGTCGTGCCGGTCACCCGCCAGTCGCCGCGCCGGGTCAGCAGCCGGGCCAGCGCCGCGGCGCTATAGCCCAGGCCGAATGTCAAAAGCTGTTTCATCCCGTGACCCTAACCCGCCGCCGTGCGACTTGCCACGGTCTGGCGGCGGTGGCACTGTCTTTCCAGCCAAGCGGAGCGGATGATGACAAGCGACACTCGATTTCTGCCGGTGGAGACACCCGAACCCGCTGATCGAGAACGCTTTACCAACCCCGAGGAAGCGGTCGAACGGTTGACCCAGCTTTACCGCCGCTCGGCCGATTTCCTGTTGGAGCGGTTCGTCGCGACCCTGTCCGGCGAAGAGCCAAAGGCGCGTTATCGCGCGTTCTATCCCGAGGTTCAGCTGACCACGGCCAGCCATATCAAGATCGACAGCCGGTTGTCCTTTGGCCATGTGGCGCTGCCCGGGGTCTATACGGCGACCGTGACCCGGCCCGACCTGTTCCGCGACTATCTGACCGAGCAGATCGGGCTTTTGCTGAAAAATCATGGCGTGCCGGTGACCATCGCCGACAGCGACACCCCGATGCCGGTGCATTTTGCGGTGGCCAGCCAAAGCGATCTTCAGGTGCCTCAGGAAGGGGTGCTGAACTATTCGCTGCGGGACGTGTTCGACGTGCCGGACCTGAATTCGATGAACGACGACATCGTCAACGGAACCGCCGGACCGAACCCGGACGGGTCGGGGCATCTGGCGCCGTTCACCGCGCAGCGCGTCGATTACTCGCTGGCGCGGCTTGCGCATTACACCGCGACCCTGCCCGAGCATTTCCAGAATTTCGTGCTGTTCACCAACTATCAGTTCTATGTCGACGAGTTCGAGGCGTTCGCGCGGCGCGCGCTTGCCGATCCGTCGCAGGGCTATACCAGCTTTGTCGCGCCGGGGAATCATGAGATCACCGGGCCGGATGAGGCTTTGCCCGTCGGCGCCAAGATGCCCCAGATGCCGGCCTATCACCTGAAACGGGCGGATGGCGACGGTATCACGCTGGTCAACATCGGCGTCGGCCCGTCGAACGCGAAAACTGCGACCGACCATATCGCGGTTCTGCGCCCGCACGCATGGCTGATGGTCGGCCATTGCGCCGGGCTGCGCAACAGCCAGTCGCTGGGCGATTTCGTGCTGGCCCATGCCTATCTGCGCGAGGATCACGTGCTGGATGACGACCTGCCAATCTGGGTCCCGATCCCGGCGCTGGCCGAGGTTCAGGTCGCCCTGCAGGAGGCCGTCGCCGAGGTGACGCAGCTGGAAGGCTATGAGCTGAAACGGATCATGCGCACCGGCACCGTCGCCACCATCGACAACCGCAACTGGGAGCTGCGCGACCAGTCGGGGCCGGTGCAGCGGCTCAGCCAGTCGCGGGCGATCGCGCTGGACATGGAAAGCGCCACCATCGCCGCGAACGGTTTCCGGTTCCGGGTGCCCTATGGCACGCTTCTGTGCGTCAGCGACAAGCCGCTGCACGGCGAGCTGAAGCTGCCCGGCATGGCGACGGATTTTTATCGCACGCAGGTCGCCAGCCATCTTCAGATCGGGATTCGGGCGATGGAGAAGCTGCGCGAAACCCCGATCGAAAGAATCCACTCGCGAAAGCTGCGATCTTTCAGCGAAACTGCCTTTCTTTAACCGATTCCGCGTCCATTGGTCGCGGAGATCGGCAAAAATTGCCCGACGCGGCGTCGATCTGCGCCCGTTGGCCAGATAGGGCTTGATTCATGGCGAAAAAAAATGTGTAGCAGCCTGTATGCCATGTTGTATGGCGCAAGCATTCCCCGCAAAGGGGCAACGAGGAGACAGAACTGATGGCGAATTCCGCTGCCAAACCGATGACCAAAACCCAGCTCGTGTCGGCCGTCGCCGACCAGATGGGCGGTGACAAGAAGACCGCGACCGCCGCTTTGGACGCGATCGCCGCCGTGGTTTCGCGCGAAGTCGCGTCGGGTGGTGCCGTGACGCTGCCGGGCATCGGCAAGGTGGCCTGCCGCGCCCGCCCCGAGCGTCAGGTCCGCAACCCGCAGACCCAGGAAATGATGACGAAGCCGGCCGACAAGCAGGTCAAGGTGACCGTTGCCAAGGCACTGAAAGACGTCGTCAACAGCTGATCCCCCACGGACCTGACGAATTGACCGGGCCGTGCCGTCAGGCGCGGCCCTTTTCGTTTGCCGTCTTATGTGTCAATCCGGGCGCGCGGCACAGCGGAAATGCCGGCCCCAAAGCCATCGCGCGGCGCGCGCGGGCCGATACGCGGCAGCCCGGAGGAAAGCAGGACCATGGACATCAAAGCCATTCTGATGGGGCTGCTTTTCGCCTTCATGTGGGCGTCGGCATTCACCTCGACCCGGGTTGTGGTGATCGCGTCGCCGCCGCTGACGGCGCTGATCATCCGCTTCGGCCTTTCCGCCGTCATCGCCATCGCCATCGCCCGCGCGATGGGCGAAACCTGGAAACTGACCCGGGCCGAGTGGCGGACCGTGATCTTTTTCGGCATCTGCCAGAACGGGCTTTATCTGGGTCTGAACTGGGTGGGGATGCAAACGGTCGAGGCCTCGGCCGCCTCGATCATCGCCTCGATCATGCCGCTTTTGGTGGCGTTTCTGGGCTGGGCCGTGCTGGGCGACAGGCTGCGGCCGATGGCGATCACCGGGCTGATCGCGGGGGTCGTCGGCGTCGTGGTGATCATGGCGGTGCGGTTGCGCCACGGGCTGGATCTGGCGGGCACGATCATGTGCCTGATCGCGGTCGTGGCGCTGAGCGTGGCGACGCTGGTCGCGCGCGGCGCCGGCGGAAGCAGGAACGTGATGATGATCGTCGGGCTGCAAATGGCCGTCGGCGCGATCAGTCTGCTTGTTCCGGCCGCCGTGATGGAGTGGGGTCAGCCGATCAACTGGTCGTGGCAGGTGGTTCTGGCCTTCGCCTACAGCGTCCTTGGCCCGGGCATCGCCGCGACGTGGATCTGGTTCAAGCTGGTGGCCCGCATCGGTGCGGTGCGGGCCTCGACCTTTCATTTCCTGTCGCCGTTTCTGGGCGTCAGCATCGCCGCCGCTTTTCTGGGCGAGCGGTTCGGGCCCACGGATGTCATCGGCGCGCTGATCGTTGCTGTCGGCATCCTTATGGTGCAACTGTCCAAGGTGCCGCAGACATCGGGTCTTGGCCCGCTCAGCGCCCCTCGCGCGCCGCGACGGCCTTGACTGCCGGGCGGTCGACGCAGCGCGCGACCCATGCCTTGATCGCATCCGTCGACGGCATCTGATCGCCGAACCACGAAAACGGCCCCGAGGCCAGCAGGTCGGCGGCGCTGTATTCCTGTCCCAGCAGATAGGGCTGGCGCGACAGAACCTCATCCAGCCGCTGGATCGCCGTGTCGTAATCGCGCAGCGATGCGGTGATCGCGGGATGGCTGAGCTGCGCCCAGCTTAGGATCGCGACGGGTTCCAGAACGCCCTGATACCAGACCAGCCACGACAGATAGGCGCCGCGCTGCGGATCGCCGACGGACCGGCCCAACCCGCTTTCGGGAAAGCGATCGGTCAGATACAGGATGATCGCCGCGCGTTCGCGGACGAAATCATCGCCATCGACCAGATAGGGCACCTTCTTTTCCGGGTGCGGGTTATTGGGATCCGCGCCGCCCGAGCCGTCCTGACGGGGGATCGTAACCGTCTCGACCCTGATCTTGTCGGCGATGCCCATTTCCTCGATCAGTTGGACGACGCTGGTCGAGCGGCTATTGGGCGAGTGGTAAAGGGTCAGCATGTCTTGTCTCCTGCATGGGTGATGGCGCAGTGTTACACCGGTGGTCCTGACAAAAGGTGACAGCATGGCCCGCACCGACAGATTGATGCGTCTGATGGATACGCTGCGGCGCCTGCCGGCGCCAGTGACGGCGGAACGGCTGGGCCGTGAAACCGGGGTCAGCCAGCGCCAGCTTTACCGCGACATCGCGACGCTGCGCGCGGGCGGGGCGCTGATCGACGGCGAGGCCGGCGTGGGCTATCGGCTGGTCGAGGATTCGGCGCTGCCGCCGCAAAGTTTTTCCCGGCTGGAGATCGAGGCGCTGCTGATGGCGGTCGCGCAACTGTCCCATATGGGCGACGACGAACTGTCGCTTGCGGGGCAGGATGCGCTTGCGCGGATCATCGCGACCTTGCCCGAACGTCAGGCGTTGCACGCGATGCACAAGATCATGCACAGCTACCGGCCACGGATCGAGCGGCCGCGACCTGCGGTCGACATGGCGCTGATCCGGCAGGCATGCTGGGACGAACAAAGCCTGCTGATCGACTATTGCGATCTGCAAGAGCAAAAGACCCGGCGCGAGATCCTGCCATTGGGGCTGTCCTATTCGGACAATGCCATGATGTTGTTAGGCTGGTGTTGCCTGCGGCAGGATTTCCGCATTTTCCACGTCACCCGTATCGCCGAGGCGCGCCCGGGGCCGACCAACTTCCGGCCGCGCCGGGTGGCGCTGGTGCGGGAATATCTGTCCGGGCGGCGCGAGGCCTGCGCCGCGCAGCGTGTGCTGGCCAGCGCGATCTAGGCGCGGGCGACCTCGGCCTGAATGGCGCGGGCGGCAGCGGCGGGATCGGCGGCCTGCCAGACCGGACGACCGACAACGATGTGATCGGCGCCGGCGGCGATGGCGGCGGCGGGGGTCTCGATCCGCTTCTGATCGCCCTGCGCGCTGCCCGCCGGCCGCACGCCCGGCGTCACGATAAGACCGGACCCGGGAAGGGCGCGTATCGCCGCCGCCTCGCGCGGGGAACAGATGATGCCGTCGGCGCCGGCCTCAAATGCGCGGGCGGCGCGTTCGACGGTAATCTGATGCAGATCGCCGGGCCGGATCAGCGCCGCATCCAGATCGGCGCGATCCAGCGAGGTCAGGACCGTGACCCCCAGTATCTTGGTTTTCGATCCGGCCGCGCCCTCTTTGGCGGCGCGGACCACATTCGGGTCGCCATGGACGGTCAGGAAATCCAGATCGAACCGGGCCAGCCCGCGCACCGCCGCCTCGACCGTCGCGCCGATGTCGAACAGCTTCATGTCCAGAAAGATGCGCTTTCCGTGTTCATCCTTCAGTTCCCGTGCCAGCGCCAGCCCGCCGCCGGTCAGCATGCCAAGGCCGATCTTGTAAAAACCGACCGCCTCCCCCAGCTTTTCGGCCAGTTCCATGCCCTGCACGGCGTTCGGCACGTCAAGCGCCACGATCAAGCGGTCGTCCATGGGTCCCCCGGATTTGGCAAACGGCCGGCTTATGGCACAGCCGGGGCGGGGTTGAAAAGTGGTTTTTCGGTCGCCATTTCGGTTGCGAAGACCTGAACCGGGCCGTGCCAGAAGGGCGGACCAATGCAGGTGCTGAGAGAGGGTATTTATATGGATATGGAAAAGTTTACCGAGCGTTCGCGCGGGTTCCTGCAGGCCGCACAAACGATCGCTATCCGCGAAGGGAACCAGCGTGTGGTTCCCGAACATCTTTTGAAAGCATTGATGGACGATGATCAGGGGCTTGCCGCCAACCTGATCAACCGCTCGGGCGGCGATGCCGCGCGGGTGCGCGAAGCCGTCGATGCCGCCGTCGCCAAACTGCCGAAGGTGCAGGGCGGGGACGGGCAGGTTTACGTCGACACCTCGCTGGTCCGCGTGCTGGATGAGGCCGAGAAGGTCGCTAAGAAGGCAGGCGACAGCTTCGTGCCCGCCGAACGCATCCTGATGGCGCTGGCGATGGTCAACACCCGGGCGAAGGACGCTTTGGACGCCGGCGGCGTCACCGCGCAAAAGCTGAACGCCGCGATCAACGACATCCGCAAGGGTCGTACCGCCGATACCGCCTCGGCCGAGGACGGTTATGAGGCGCTGAAGAAATATGCCCGCGACCTGACCGAGGCCGCCGAGCAGGGCAAGATCGACCCAATCATCGGCCGCGATGAGGAAATCCGCCGCGCCATGCAGGTGCTGTCGCGCCGCACCAAGAACAACCCGGTGCTGATCGGCGAACCCGGCGTCGGCAAGACCGCCATCGCCGAGGGGCTGGCGCTGCGCATCATCGACGGTGACGTGCCCGAAAGCCTGAAGAACAAGAAGCTGATGGCGCTGGACATGGGCGCGCTGATCGCCGGGGCGAAATACCGCGGCGAGTTCGAGGAACGGCTGAAGTCGATCCTGAAGGAAATCGAAGCCGCCGCCGGCGAAATCATCCTGTTCATCGACGAGCTTCACACGCTGGTCGGCGCCGGCAAGACCGATGGCGCGATGGACGCCGCCAACCTGATCAAACCGGCGCTTGCGCGGGGTGAGCTGCATTGCGTCGGCGCCACCACGCTGGACGAATACCGCAAGTACATCGAAAAGGACGCAGCCCTTGCCCGCCGGTTCCAGCCGGTTCTGGTCGAAGAACCGACGGTCGAGGACACGATCAGCATCCTGCGCGGCATCAAGGAAAAATACGAGCTTCACCACGGTGTGCGCATCAGTGACGCGGCGCTTGTCGCGGCGGCCACGCTGTCGCATCGCTATATCACCGACCGTTTCCTGCCGGACAAGGCCATCGACCTTGTGGACGAGGCCGCCAGCCGGCTGCGCATGGAAGTGGACAGCAAGCCCGAGGAGCTTGACCAGCTTGACCGCCAGATCCTGCAAATGCAGATCGAGGCCGAGGCGCTGAAGAAAGAGGACGACGCGGCCAGCAAGGACCGTCTGGAAAAGCTGGAAAAGCAGCTTTCCGATCTGCAACAGCGTTCGGCCGAGATGACCGCGCGCTGGCAGGCCGAACGCGACAAGCTGGAAGGCACGCGCGAGCTCAAGGAAAAGCTGGACCGTGCCCGCGCCGAGCTGGATCAGGCCAAGCGTGAGGGCAACCTCGCCAAGGCGGGCGAGCTTTCCTATGGCATCATCCCGGGGCTGGAAAAGCAACTGGCCGAGACTGAGGGCAACGATGACGGCCCGATGGTCGAGGAAGCCGTGCGTCCCGAGCAGATCGCCGAGGTGGTCGAACGCTGGACCGGCATCCCGACCTCGAAGATGCTGGAAGGCGAGCGTGAGAAGCTGCTGAAGATGGAAGAGGTCCTTGGCCAGCGCGTCATCGGCCAGTCCGAGGCCGTCACCGCCGTGGCCAGCGCCGTGCGCCGCGCCCGCGCCGGTCTGAACGACGAGCGTCGGCCGCTGGGCAGCTTCCTGTTCCTGGGCCCGACCGGTGTCGGCAAGACCGAGCTGACCAAGGCCATCGCCGAATACATGTTCGACGACGACAGCGCCATGGTCCGCATCGACATGTCCGAGTTCATGGAGAAGCACTCGGTCGCCCGCCTGATCGGCGCGCCTCCGGGCTATGTCGGCTATGACGAAGGCGGGGTTCTGACCGAAGCGGTGCGGCGCCGGCCCTATCAGGTGATCCTGTTCGACGAGGTCGAAAAGGCCCATCCGGACGTGTTCAACGTGCTGTTGCAGGTGCTTGACGACGGGGTTCTGACCGATGGTCAGGGCCGTACCGTGGATTTCAAGCAGACGCTGATCATCCTGACCTCGAACCTCGGGGCGCAGGCGCTGTCGACCCTGCCCGAGGGCGCGGACAGCGGCGATGCGCGCTCGCAGGTGATGGACGCCGTGCGGGCGCATTTCCGCCCCGAGTTCCTGAACCGGCTGGACGAGATCATCATCTTCCATCGCCTGACCCGCGAGAACATGGACGGAATCGTCAAGATCCAGCTTTGGGATCTGGAAACCCGGCTTGCCCAGCGGCGCATCACCCTGTCGCTTGACGACGCGGCGATGAAATGGCTGGCGGATGAAGGATATGATCCGGTGTTCGGTGCCCGTCCGCTGAAGCGCGTGATCCAGCGCAGCCTGCAAAACCCGCTGGCCGAGATGATCCTCTCGGGCGAGGTTCTGGACGGGCAGCAGGTTCCGGTGACCGCCGGGCCCGAGGGGCTGATCGTGGGCAACCGCGTGACCTCGGGCGGTCTGGGCAGCAAGGGCGAAAAGCCCGCCGGCGCATCGCTTCACTAAGCCGGCCCCGTGCCCGGGCGATGCCCGCGATGATGAGACAGACCCCCGGCCCGATGGGTCGGGGGTTTTAATTTACCGTCAATATGTTGCGATCATCTGGCGGGTTCGCGATCATATGGTTTTGATTAGGCCAACGGGGATCGACGGCATAGTCTGTTTCAGGCTCGAAAGGATGGTATCATGCGCAAACTGAACTGGTCGGACGTCACGCCTTACAGCGATTACCTGAGCCGTCGCGCGGTTCTGGGCGGCGGGGTGGCCGCCGGGGTCGCCATGGCATTCGCCGCACCGGCATTCGCGCTGACCGGCAAGGCGTCGAAATTTTCGACCGACGAAAAGCCCAATACCTTCGAGCAGATCACCAATTACAACAATTTCTACGAATTCGGGACCGGGAAAGAAGATCCTGCGCGGAACTCGGGCAAGTTCAAGCCAGAGCCCTGGGCGGTTCAGATCGACGGGCTGGTCGACAAGCCGGGCAGCTATTCCGTCGCCGATCTGGCCCCGGATAACGCGCTTGAGGAACGCATCTATCGCCTGCGCTGCGTCGAGGCATGGTCGATGGTCATCCCGTGGCTGGGGGTACCGCTTGCCGGTATTCTGAACAAGGCGGGGGTGCAGCCGGGGGCCAAATTCATCGCCTTCGAGACGGTGATGCGCCCCGATGAGATGCCGGGTCAGGAATACCCCATCCTCGACTGGCCCTATCGCGAGGGCCTGCGCATCGACGAGGCGATGCACCCTTTGACCATCATGGCCACCGGGCTTTACGACAAGACGCTTCCGAACCAGAACGGGGCGCCGATCCGCCTTGTCGTGCCGTGGAAATACGGCTTCAAGTCGATCAAGTCGATCGTACGCATCACCGCCACCGACAAGATGCCGCGCACCACCTGGAAGAACATGGCGGCCAACGAATACGGCTTTTATGCGAATGTGAACCCGGCCGTCGACCATCCCCGCTGGAGCCAGGCGACCGAGCGGCGCATCGGCGCCGGCCTTTTGGCGGGGCGCGAGCCGACCTTGCCGTTCAACGGCTATGGGGATCAGGTCGCGTCGCTTTATGCGGGCATGGATCTGGCCAAGGATTACTGACTTGGCGCATTGGACCGAAAGGGCGCAGCAGATCAACAGCCTGCTGCGCAAGCTGCCGGTCTGGGCGATCTGGATCGCGGGGCTTGTTCCGCTGGGCCTGCTGGTCTGGGACGTGCTGAACGGACAAACCGGCCCCGACCCGATCCGCGATATCGAGCATCGGCTGGGCCGGACCGCGCTTTACTTTCTGGTCGGCGGTCTGGCCGTCACCCCGTTGCAGCGGATCAGCCGGATCAGCCTGATCCGGTTTCGCCGCGCGCTGGGCCTGATCGCATTCACCTATGCGGGGCTGCATGTGCTGGCGTGGATCTGGCTCGACATGGGGCTGATGTGGCAACAGGCGCTGAACGACGTCATCAAGCGGCCCTATCTGTTCCTCGGCATGATCGCGTTTCTGATTCTGCTGGCGCTGGCGGTGACCTCGAACGACCTGTCCATGCGCCGGATGCGGAGCGGATGGAAAGACCTGCACCAGCTCGTCTATGTCGCCGCGCCGGTCGTGGCGCTGCATTGGCTCTGGGCACTGAAGGTCTGGGAACGCTGGCCGCTGTCGATTCTGGCGGCGATTCTGCTTCTTGTGGCACTGCGCCCGCTGATTCCCCGGCCTCTGCGCTGGTCATCCAAGCCAAACGGCGAAAAAATAACTGTAAAAACAACTAGTTAATAAAATATCGACCAAGAGGGCAAAGATTCTTCGATTCTGCTCTTGCGTCCCCCGATCCCGCACCCTAAATACCCCTTCACCGAACGGCGGGAACGCGGAACGGTGCGGACGGAAGCGGCGCCGGATGGTGCTGACGGGGTCCGGGAATACAATTCGGGAATGACTGACCGGATGTGGCGTCAAGTAAGTGACGCAACTTCCGCGATTTTGTTTCTTGCTATTTGACATTGTAGTATATTCTGAAGGGATATGCGGGCGGTTTGGTTGTCGGATTTC